>JAKAPH010000060.1 GCA_021807265.1 Actinomycetes bacterium
TTCCAGCCCCCCTCGGGCATCTGGTGTTCGACGAACCACGTTGCGATGCCCGAGACGTCCGCGCCCAGCCAGGCGCCGTTGGCCAGAGTGAAACCGTCGATGCAGCAGTCCACCTCACCGCCCCAGTACGGCAGGTCGTTGTACTCCCATCGACAGTTGGTCGCGAGCCACTCGGCGGTGTCGGTCAGCACCGTGGCGTCGACACCCCACTCGCGTAGGAACTTGAGCGACCACGTCGTGGCAATCCACGGCTGGCCGGACTCGCTGGCCGTGTCCGCGTCTGTATGGGCTGGGAAGTAGGCCCCGCCGGCCCACTGGCCATCCGCGTCTTGCAGCGCCAAGAGTCGTGCGCCGAAGCCAGTGGTGGCGACCGTCGAACGAGTCGCACGCCACACGTCGGGAGCCGCGTTCAGGATGTCTCGCTCCACCTGCCAGCGCAGTGCTGGGTCGGAGTCAAGTAACCAGTCGGTCACGGATGGTTCCAAGAGCCGCATCGTATCGCCGACGCCTCTGTCACTCACCCGTGTCGCGCCATCACGGTCGTGCCGGCTGGAGCCGCGGGTCGATGAGTGGGCCACATCCAGCAGGTGGGTTCCGCCGGCGACCAAGGCCCGCGTTGCTCGCCCGCGCGACATAGTCCGTCCGCTACGTGGATGATGCCGTCAACGCACTCCGGGGCGCTCGGGTACTTCGCGTACACGTTCGCGTGCGCGAACGCTCCATCCGGTTTCGAGAAGCGACGTTGCATCGTGCGGTGAGCGGTGACTGTCACAATGGTGCGATGACGTGGCGTGGGGCGCCTGACCAGTCGGCGAGCGAGTCGATCCGCGATCTGGTCGTGCGTCCCCTGGGGCCCGAGGAGGCGGACCGCCGCCTAGACGCGCTCGTGGCGCTCGTCCTTCGCTCGAAGGCGTCGTGGGGCTACGACGAGGACTTCATGACTCGTTTCGCCGCGAAGTCGGTCACGCGCGAGCTCGTCGGGCCGCGGCGCGCCAGCCTCGTCGCCTTGTCTGGCCAGCGCGAGGTGGGGCTGGCCGTGGTCGACGACGAGGAGACGCGTGCCTGGCTCGAGGACCTGTGGGTCGAACCCGCCTTCTTCACCCGCGGCGTGGGGCGCGCGTTGTTCGTCGCGAGTTTGGACGTCGTGCGGGGCTGGGGCCGTGGCGTCCTTGAGCTCGAGTCCGACCCGAACGCCGAAGGCTTCTACCTGGCGATGGGAGCGACGCGCACGGCGACACGGCCGTCGAGCCTGGCCCCGGACCGACCCCTACCGCTGTTGCGCTACGAGCTCGACGCGAACTGACTGACTCGACGCTCGGAGTCGGGAGTAACGCGACGCCATCATCGGTTACGGGGCACGGGGATCGGGGGTGAGTGGTCTCGTCGATACCGCCCCGCGCCAGGTCGCTACTCGCGACAGGTTCGCACACCTCGACTCTGTAACGAGCACCGAAGCGAATACCGACGACCCCTACGGGGTGACGCCCGGGAGATTGGTGACGTCTGCCCAATGCTGGGACGCGGTCGTGGCGGGGGATTCGGACAACGTACGTAGTACCTGATCACGGGCTCGTAGCCCGTGCCGAATTCAACTCCCTCACCAAGTCGAGCCAGTTTCATCACCAGGGAACTACCCCTTTCTCACCACGATAGGACTGAGAAACCCAGTGGCGGGCAGAACCCTTGCGCGGGCTTGGCCCAGACGATACAGTGGATGTCATGACACAGCCCATTTTGGTCACCAACCAGCAGCGGGGACGACTGTCTCTCGGGGCCCTCGCCACGGCAGATCAGTACATTGCCCACGCCGAGCCGGGCGGAGTCATCGTGCTGGAGCCCGCCACAGTAATCACGGAGACGGAGAAGAAGCTCCTTCAAGATGCAGGTCTTATGGCTGCGATCGAACAGAGCCGCCAGCACCCGGAGACGCTGAAGCGCCGGGACCGATCTGGCTCTCCCCGCAGTTGAGTCGCGCCGCTCTTCGTGGCGATTCTTTACTTCTCCGACCAGGCTAACGACCTCCTGGATGAACTAGAGGAGACCCCCAGCCGACACGACCTCCTCGGGCGCATTAACACCGCTCTCGACATGCTCGAGGCTGATCCGCTGGATGCCCGATGCCGACGGCGGCGGTTTCTGAACATCGGCTGCTGGGGCATCACGGTCTTTCACCACGAGGGAGACTGGCTGATCCTGTGGGAAGAGAGAGATGTGGCGTGCGCGGAGGTTGACGTCCGTGCGATCACCCGTGACCCCTGAACTGTCGCGGTTTGGTCGGTATCTGGCCACTGCGAAATCGTCCGGCCGGGTCCGCGCCCAACCGCGTGCGTCTTTGTCTAAACGTTTGTCCGAACGGTTGAGGAACCTTTATCCGAATCCCTCGTGGTGGGGCTAGTAAGAATCGAACTTACGACCTCGTCATTATCAGTGACGCGCTCTAACCGACTGAGCTATAGCCCCAAGGCCTTCCAATCTACACCAGCGGGCATTGGCGCCCCTACGGCGCCTCCCAGAGCCTGGTCGCCATGGACTGGCTCGCGGTGGCGAGCAGGGTTCCCGACTCGCTCCAGAGAAAGGCCGTTCCCTGGGCGAAGCCGCCGGCGAGGGCGTGCATGTGGATCTCGCAGAGGACCCACTCCGTGGGCTCGAGGGTGGCGATGCGGATCGTGTTGTCGAGACTGCGGCTGCGCGTACGTCGGCCGAGCGGATCCATCGAGCCACCCGCGACCAGGTCGCCCAGGATCGCGATCGTCGACGCCGAGGTCTCGAGGTGGCCGGGGATCCTCGCCCACAGCGCGGTGACCGGCGATCCCGGTGTGCCGTCGATCTCGGCGAAGCGACGTCCGAGCGCGAGGCGGGTCTCGACGTGGTCAAAGATCGAGTTCTGGTACCAACTCGGCAGGTTGCGTGGCGGGCAGTCGAGAGGTGGCGCGACCGACGCCTGGTCCGTCCACGGAGAAGCGGTCAGCGTGCCCGTGCCGAGCGCCGCGTTGATGGTGACCACGGCGACGTCGTCGACGGTCGCGACGGCGCGGGCCTGGGTGACGTGGCCGCCGACGACCGCGAGCTCGGTCGACACGAGGACCTCGGCCCCCTCGGGCGCGTAGGAGAGATACTGCGCACTGGCCCAGACCGTTGGTCGGCCGCTGGCCTGCTCGAGGGCGAGCGCGCCCGCGGCCAGCGCACAGCCGCCGAAGAGGAATCGACCCGGCGTCATCACTCGCTCGTTCACGCGCAACGACCACGTGCGCTCGTCTCGGCGCTCGAGACCGAGGAATTCGCCAGCGTTCACGCCGGTTCAGGTTAGTGCCGGTGTCGGCGACGACCGGGGTGGGGCAGACTGGTCGCGTGATCGATCCGCGCTTCATCTACCTGGCCGCGGTGATCTCACTCATCGGGACGGCGGGCTACGTCCGGGACACCTTGCGCGGAACGACGACACCGAACCGGGTCACGTGGGGACTGTGGGGCGTCGAAGGCGTGCTCGCCTTCGTCGTCGAGATCCAACAGCACGTCGGACTCGCGGCGCTGATGACGCTCATGTTCGGACTCATCCCGCTGCTGATCGTCGGGGTGTCCTTCCGCGGCCATCACGGGGTCTGGCGGATCGGGCCCTTTGACGTGCTCTGCGGCTCGCTCTCGGTCGCGGGCATCGCGTTCTGGGCGTTCGTCAACGAGCCGACGGTGGCGCTGGTCTCCTTCGTTGTGGCCGACCAGCTGGCGGGCTTGCCGACCATGCGCAAGTCCTGGCTGGTGCCATCCTCGGAGACGGCGTGGACCTTCTTCACCGGGGTGGTGAACACCGCTATCACGATCATGACGCTGCGTCACTTCACGACCGCCGGAGCGCTCTTCCCGGGGGCCATCTTCGTCACCGACGTCATAATCTGGGCGTTGGTGGCCTTTGACATCGGTCCGAGAGTCCGTGGTGAGCGAGCCGTGATCGGCGCGACGTGATCGACGCGCCGTCGGGCGTGCACGCCGAGCTCGCGCACGGTCGCGCCGTGCGCTCCTCGATACCGCGCCGCGCTCACGCGGCGCTCGCGGCTCGCGGCGCCGACGACGACCCGGTGGGCCGACTGCTGGAGCAGTCCAGCCACCGACTGGCCGATCTCACGCCCCTGCGCTTCGCGCGCATGGTGGCGAGTCCCTTCGCGTTCCTGCGCGGCGCCGACCTCTTGATGGCCGGGGACCTCGCGGCGTCGCCGAGCACGGACCTGATCGTCCAGCTCTGCGGCGACGCCCACCTAAAGAACTTCGGACTTTTCGCGTCGCCCGAGCGGCGCCTGGTCTTTGACGTGACCGACTTCGACGAGACGGCGCCCGGCCCCTTCGAGTGGGACCTCAAGCGCCTCGTCGCGTCGCTGTCGATCGCCGGCGAGTTGGGCGAGCTCGACGAGCGGCGCCGGCTCCGACTCGTGCGCACCAGCGTCGAGGCGTACCGCAGCTCCATGCGGCGCTTCGCCACGATGGGTCGGCTCGAGGTGTGGTACGCGGCACTCGACGTCGCGAACGTCTTCGGCGACCTCGGGGGCTTCTTCACCGACGCCGCGAAGCGCAGCGTCGAGGACCTCATGGGTCGCGTGCGCACCCAGTCGACGAGCTCGAAGTTCGACGACCTCATCGAGCGGACCCCCCAGGGTCCGCGGATCCGGCTCAATCCGCCCCGCATGGTGCCCCTGCGCGACCTCGGACCGCTCGCCGACCAGTCCCGCGAGACGGTCGACGCCGTCCTCGCGGGCTACCGCGACACCTTGGTGAGCGACCGGCGCTTCCTGCTCGAGCAGTTCCGCGTGGTAGACGTCGCGCGGCTTGTCGTGGGGGTCGGTTCGGTGGGCACCGAAGGCTACGCCGTCCTGCTCACGGGCCGTGACGACGACGACCCCTTTTTCCTCCAGATCAAGGAGGCCCGCGGCTCGGTGCTCGCCACGGCGGGCGACGCCTCGAGCGACCCGGGCGACCGGGTGGTCGCCGGCCAGCGCATCATGCAGGCGACGCCCGACGCCTTCCTCGGCTGGTACCGCGCGCGCGCCGACCGGGGCTTCTACGTGCGCCAGCTCTACGACCGCAAGGCGTCAGTCGACGTCGAGCGCCTCGGGGCCAAGCAACTCGAGATCTACGGCCGCGTGTGCGCCTGGGTCCTCGCCCGGGCCCACGCCCGCTCGGGGACGGCCGCGGCGATCGCGGGCTACCTGGGCGGGGGCGACTCGTTCGTCGAGGCACTCGGCGCCTTCGCCGAGGCCTACCGCGCCCAGAACCTCGCCGACTACCGTGCGCTGATCGCGGCCGTGGACGACGGCCGGGTGCGCATCGTTCCCTAGACCGGGTCCCCACCGGGCCGAGCCGCCGCCGCGGAGCCCGCCGCCGGCCCGTTGCTAGGCTGGGCTCTCCTTCGGGGACGTAGCTCAGTTGGTAGAGCGCGGGCTTTGCAAGCCTGAGGTCGTGGGTTCGAGCCCCATCGTCTCCACTCGATCAAGCCCGCCTCAGGTCCGCAGCACGACGTTGCGCGGTTCCTCGCCCCGGCCGATCCGGTCGATCTGCTCGGCCAACAGCCGCGCCATGCGCGGCAGCATCGCCGACGTCGCGCCGCCGACGTGGGGCGAGATGAGCACGTTGGGCATCGAGAAGAGCGGGTGGCCGTCGGGCAGCGGCTCGGGGGTCACGACGTCGAGTGCGAGTCGTAGTCGGCCGGAACCGGCGTGACGCACCAGGGCCTCGGTGTCGGCCACCGCACCGCGCGAGACGTTCACGAACAGCGCACCGTCGGCCATCGCGGCGAGGAAGCCGTCGTCGACGAGGTTGGTGGTCGATGCGGTGAGCGGCACCGCGACGATGACGACGTCGGCGTGCGCCAGCAGGTCGGGCAGCGCCTCGACGCCAAAGACCTCGCCGGCGTCGTCGCGGCGGGGCCGCGAGGCGACCCGCACGACGTCGACCTCGAAAGGGGCGAGCCGGGCCGCGATCGCCCCGCCGACCCCGCCGACCCCCACGAGCAGGATCCGCCGGTCGGCGAGACTCGCGTGGTTGCGCGGATTCCACCGACGCTCGGCCGCGTCGCGCACGAACTGGTCGATGCCGCGCTGCACGGCGAGCACCAGCCCGACGGTGAGCTCCGCGGTCGAGGCCTCGTGCACGCCCGCGGCGTTGGCGAACACGTGACCGGGCGGGAGCACGCGGGCCACGCCGTCAAAGCCGATGGACTGGCCCTGGACGAGGTGGGTGGTGAGTCCCGCGAGGTTCGCCAGGCGCGAACCCGACCCCATGTAGGGCGGCACCACGATGTCGACGTGGCCGATGCCGAGGGGTTCGCTCAGGTCCCAGTCGATGAACTCGACGGGGGTCTCGGTCTCTGGCATCGCGTCGCGCAACTCGGCGTTCGGCACACTGACGAGGAGGGGCTTCACCGCGTCGATGATAGGGCCGACGAGCGGGCGGGTGGGGTGCGAAGGGCCCGCTCGACCTCGGGCAGGACCTCGGTCGCGAGCAACTCGATCGCCTCGGCGGTGTCGGCGAAGGGCAGGCCGCCGAGTCCCACCTGGGCGAGGAACCTGTCGTGACCGAGCAGGTCGTGCTCGAAGAGGATCTTGTCCACGATCTCGGCCGGGCTGCCGACGAGCAGCGCCCCCTCGGGCGCGGCCCAGGACTCGAAGGCGTCGCGCGCGAGGGGGTTGCCGCGCGCAGCGGGCATGTTCTGGCCGATGTAGCGCGAGTAGTAGGGGTAGAAGGTGTCGCGGGCCCCCTGGGAGGTTCGCGCCACGTGGACGTGGCTGGTGACCCCGACGCGCAGGTCGCGGTGTCCGGCGCTCGCGCCAGCGGCGCGGTAGCGCGCCGCGAGTTCGACGAAGCGGCGGGGCTGACCGAGGATCGCCAGGTAGAGCGCCAGCCCGTGTCGCCCGGCCCGGTCCGCGCTCGCGGGCGTGCCACCCACCGCGACCCAGATCGGCAGGCGGTCCTGGACCGGCCGGGGGTAGACGCCGGCGCTGACGAGGGGCGCGCGGAACTGTCCGGACCAGGTGACCCGTTCGGACTCGTTGAGCTGCTCGAGCAGGCCCAGTTTCTCCTCGAAGAGTGCGTCGTAGTCGTTGAGGTCGTAGCCGAAGAGGGGGAACGACTCGACGTAGGCGCCGCGGCCGACGGTGATCTCCGCGCGGGCGTTGGCGAGCAGGTCGAGGGTGGCGAAGTCCTCGAAGACCCTCACGGGGTCGGCCGTGGAGAGCACGGTCACCGTGGAGGTGAGCCGGATCCTCGTCGTGCGCGCGGCGATGGCCGCAAGCACCACGGCCGGCGAGGTGATGGCGAAGTCGGGGCGATGGTGCTCACCGACGCCAAAGACGTTCAGGCCACTCGCGTCGGCGATGCGGGCGAGCTCGATGAACTCGCCCAGGCGCGTCGCGGGATCACGCAGGCGCCCGGTCGCCGGGTCGGTGGTCAGCTCGCCGAAGGTGAAGCAGCCGATCTCCATCGGCGGGCGCGGTGCGGTCACGACGTGGTTCGCACGGTGATCCACTGGCGCAGGCTCGGCAGGATCGACTGGCTGATCTCGTGGCCCCCGGTGTGGCGGTGCGTCACGGCGAGCGCGCCGGCGTCGCCACTGAGGTAGGCCCACGTGCGATCGAGCAGGTCGCGGGGGATCACCGCGTCCTCGGTCGCTTGGGCGTGAAAGACCGCGAGGCCGTCGAGCCGGTCGGGGTCCGTCGACAGCCCGGCGTCAAAGGGCATCGTGCCGTAGAGCACGGCGACCCCGGCCAGCCGGCTCGGACGGTCGAGCGCGAGTCCGCCCGCGAAGGCGGCCCCGCCCGAGAACCCGATCACGACGACCGGCCGGTCGGGGGCGACCTCGTCGAGCCAGCGCCAGAACCAGTCGAGCTGGGTGCGCAACGACTCGGCCATCGGCCGGCCGATACCGCGATTCTCGAACCACGCGTAGCCACCGCCGCCGACGTCGATCGGTCCGCGCACCGCGGCGTAGGCGGGTCCGAGGGGCAGGACGTCCGCGAGGCCGGCGATCTCGCGCTCGTTCGAGCCACGGCCGTGCAACAGCACGACGATCGGCGCGCTCGGATCCGTCGAGCCCCGCCACAGCACGGTCGGGGTCACGTCAGGCCCCCACGACGTAGGAGGTCATCGAGAGCGAGCCCATCGTGCAGCCGTCCACGAGCACGCTCGTGGCGAGGCTCCGGGCGTCGGCCACGCCACTGACGTAGGCGAGGGGCAGGAAGTGATCGGGCGTCGGTGCGGCCAGCCGGTAGTCGGCCGTGTCGACCAACTTGCCGATCCCCGTGGGGTCGTCGGCCATCTGGCTGCGGATGTCGTCGTCGAAGCGGTGGGCCCAGTCGAACCCCTCGTCGATCGCGTGCCAGTTGATCGCGCGCAGGTTGTGCACCACGTTGCCGCTCGCGACGATCATGATGCCGTCGTCGAGCAGCGGCGCGAGCCGCCGCCCGAGGTCGATGTGGTAGTCGAGGGGCTTGGTCGCGTCGATCGAGAGTTGCACGACGGGCACGTCCGCGGCGGGAAAGACGTGCGCGAGCACCGACCAGGTGCCGTGGTCGATGCCCCAGGACTTGTCGTCCAGCGCCACGCTGACCGGCTTGACGATCTCGGCGACCTGGGCCGCCACGTCCGGGGCGCCCGGGGCTGGGTAGTCGAAGTCGAACAGCTGCTGGGGGAAGCCGTAGAAGTCGTGGATGACCGGGGGATTGGCCATCGAGGTCACCGCGGCGGTGTCGATGTACCAGTGCGCCGAGATCGCCAGCACCGCCCGGGGGCGGTCGCTCAGCAGCCCGAAGGTCGCCCAGGCGTCGGTGAAGTGGTTGTGCTCGAGGGTGTTCATCGGCGTTCCGTGTCCGATGAACGCGGCGGGCATGGGGGCCATCGTGTCTCCCAACGGTCGAGGTCACCCCAGTGTAGTGGTGGATAGGTGACATATCAACAAAATGGGTAGCATGGGTCCATGGTGCGTCCT
>JAKAPH010000061.1 GCA_021807265.1 Actinomycetes bacterium
CGCACCGACCGGATGGCGAGCGCGCGCAGAAAGTCGTAGTCGACGTCGGTCGCGACGATGCGCCCACCGTCGTGCAAGCCGACCATGTTCTCGACCAAGTGGTCCCTTGTCCAGTGCGGCGGGATTCGCAGCGTCCCGCCCTCGCGCGCGAAGGCGACGAGCGGCTCGCTGTCGTCATCGGCCACGACGCACGCGACGACCGGCGTGTCGTCGAACGACGGCGCGGCGAAGGCGTAGTCGTGGGCCACCCGCACGACACCGTCGCGTCGGGTACCGATGACCCGACGCAGGTGACTGACGAGTGACGGGTCGGCGCCGCGCAGTAGGGCGATGACGTCGTCGATGTCGTCGTCGTCGGTCTGTTCGAAGCGTGACAGGTCGCGACGCCGTTTGGCCATCAACGCCAGGGGCAGCGCCCCGAGGCCGGCCACTGGTCGGGGGCGTGGCGCCGGGTCGCGGTGGACCGCCGTCGCCACGGCACCCGAGGGCGGCGAGCTCGAGTGCATCGGGGCCGATGGCGACGGCCCCAGCGCGAGCGCCGCGACGATGAGTCCGGCGAGCCAGGCGGTTCCCCCCAACCCCAGCGCCGCCCCGTGGCGCAGTTGTCCCACGTTGCGCAGCAACTGGACGACGAAGGCGAGCCAGAACAGCGCGAGTGCGACGAGCAGGGCTCGAACGACGGCGGCGTCGGATCGTTGGGCAACGACCGACCACCTGGTCACGACGACGTACGGGGTGAGTAGAAAGTAGACACCCAATGCCACGCCGTGCAGCGGTCCAGTGGCGAAGCGCTTCACGGCGTCGGAACGATCTGCCAGCGAACGGGGCCGGCCGACGCGCTGATCAGGTGGAGCCGACAGGCCACCAGCGCGTTGATGCTGAGCGTCGTACTGACCGGTTGAGTCGATCCCGGACAGGACAGCTGGGCCAGCATCGGCGCGCTCGACTGGACGAGCCAGGTGCCCGGCCCCTGGAGCGGGACGTCCTCCGTGGCCCCGGCCGAGACCAGGTCCCCGACCAGCGCGCCGCTCGCGGCGCTGGCCACGAGCGAGGAGGCGGCTCGCGGCGCGGTCGCGGCGGTCGTCGTCGGCGATGGCGCGTCGGACGTCGCGGTCGCCAGCGCTCGGCGAGTCGGTGCGACGCTCGAGGTGCGAGCGGGTCTCGGGGCGGTCGCCGCCAACGTCGAGGTCGTCATCTCGGTAGTCGTTGGAACCGTGCGGTGGCCCATCGCTGGTTTGTTCGTCGCCGCACCACGAGCGCTCGTGATCGTCTTGGGCGAACCCGACACGCTGAACACGAGGACGAGCAACAGGATCGGACTCGACCAGAGGACGAGGTGCGTCGCTCGCAGCGACGTCACGCGAGGCATCATGAATCCACGGTATCGACGCGCGCGTACCGTCGCCAAACTGGGTGAGGTCATCGCGACTCACACGAGGAACCGGTAGGCGAAGCGCTGAAGTTCGTTCTGCAGTGATTGCGGGGCCGAGTGGTCCGCGGCGGCGAGGTCGCGCCACGATCGACCCTCGTAGACGCGCGCGTACGTGAGTCGCGCGAGACGCTCGTGCGGCCCGCCGCGGTGCGCTGCGAGTCGGTGCTCGAGCGACGAGTCCGTCGGGGCCGCGACGTCGTCGTCGAAGCCGCCGGCCGCCTGGACTGCCGCCTTCTCCTTGAGTAGCCAGCGCCGCAGGCGCCCGCGAAGCGCCGAGAGGATGTCGGGCGCCGCGTACGGGCGCGACTGACCGGCCCATTCGACCAGGAGTTCGCTCGCCAGGGCAATCGCCGCACCGACGGTTTCGCTCGGTTCGGTGACGACGCCTGCGCCGAAGCGCAACTGACGACAGACGCTCACGATACCGGGCAGCAGCGTCTGGAGCAACGCCCGGCGCACGTTGGCGTCGTCGGCCTCTTCGAGCATGACCTGGACGAGCCGCGCGCGCTCGAGCACTGGCCGCGCGGCGCGTACCTCGAGGGCGTCGACGAGGTCACCGAGGTCCTCGATCTCGCGCAGCGGCGCGTCGGGGTGTCGGTCGCGGAGCCGATGCAGGGCGGCGACCGACGGTGGTCGGTGCGCGGCGTGGTGCCAGTCGGTGCGCAGGTGGGCGAGTACGTCGTAGGTAGGTGTCATGAGACGAAGTCCACCGGGGTGTGCGCGTCGCAGCACGCACAGTCGGGCGACTCGGTACGCGCCAGTTTTCATGCCCACGATCGTGCCCAGTGCGACGCATAGCGGCGCGCACATAACCGACGTAGGCTGCGGCCATGGACATCGAAGCCTTCTACCAGCAGAATGAGGCCCGGCGCGAGAGCGCGGAGTTCGAGTTCGGCGACGAGTGGAGCGACGCCACGGGCAACACCTACCGATTGTCGTGGGTCGAGGCGACGGGCGAGCTCTACCTGATGATCGGCCCGGAGGCGACGGTGAGCGAGGACATCTTCGGCGACTTCCTCGTGGCCGACGAGCCGGTGAGCGGCTTGACGGTCGTCGTGATCGGGACCATCAGTTCCCTCGGCGCCCTCGAGGACCAGCTCGAGGGCTGGGAGGACGCGATGCTCGACGAGAACTCGCTCGAGTGGCTCTACGAACGGTTCAACGACTAGGTCGGTGGCGCGGCTCGGTCATCGCCACCGAACAGTTCGCTAGAGATATGGTGTCGACGACTGGGCTATTCGACACAGGTGCGTCAGCGACGGGATCAAGTCCACGATGGGGACGCGCTCGGCCTCGTTGATCGTGGTCATCAGCGGGTTCCAACCGCCGTCGCTCGACGTGGCCGATGCGGCGTAGGGCGTGGCGCGCAGGAGTATCGCGAGCGCGCGCGCCTGGCGATTCGCGCTCGCGGATGCGGAGAGTCCGGGCTCGTTGCTCTGGCGATAGATGGCCAGTGCCCTGTCGACGTAGCGGCAGGCGATGCGGGCTTGGGAGACCGCGCCCGACGTGCCGCACGAACTGAGGGCCAACGCCGACGTGGCGATAAGGACGAGGGGAGCCAGCCGACGAATCAGGCGAGCCACGAGTCCGCGGCTTGGAGCAGGACGTCACTCACCCTGCGTCCGTGCTCGAAGACATCACACAGTGGATCTTCGCCCTTGGCCACTTGACTGAGCGAGATTGCGCGACGGGCGACGATGGCGATGCGCCGCTCGCTCGACTCGGTGGGCGAGGCGAACGTGTCGGTCGCGGTGACCTCGAGAGGCATGTCGACGCCGCCGATCGGCGCGAGATCGATCGCCAGGCGAAGCAGGTCTGGCCCGTGGGGCATGGGCGGCAGACTCCAGGTCAGTATCAGGGGGAAGTGAAACTCGTCGGGTGGATCGACGTCGTCGGGCAAACCCATCACGGCGTCCTCGAAGGCGAGCAGCGTCCGGGGGTCGACGTCGAGTTCGACGTGCAGGTCGACCGGCCCGCCGCAGCCGTCTTCGGGGTGCAGGTCCACTTCCCACGCCTGGCGCAGGGAATAGGTCTCGACGAAATGGCGTTCGTCGTGCACGTGGAACCCGTGGGTGACCGCGTGGTCCTTGAGATCGGCTACGAACCCGGCGACGTCGATAGCGGCCATCGCTTCAAGATTAGTCGTCGCCGTGGGCGGTGTCGCACCGGTTAGAGCTGCACGGACAGTCGAATCGGCAGATTGGCCGATGACGTACCGATGTCGACGTGATACGTACCGGGCACCACGGCAAAGCCGCCCCGGCGGTAGATCGAAAAGCCCCGTCGATCCACGGTCATCGTGATGCGCGTCGCCGCACCAGCTCCAAGGAGCACCCGGGAGAATGCCCGAAGCTGGTGTGGGGGCTCACCGGCGCCGGCCGGATAGGCGACGTAGAGCTGGACGACGTCCGCGCCCGCGCGCCGGCCCGTATTGGTGACCGTGAGCCTCACGCGAACCCCCGTGGCGGTTCTTCGCAGCTGGGCGTGTCCCAAAGCGAACCGGGTGTAGGAAAGGCCGAAACCGAATGGGAATAGCGGACGCACGTGATTGGCCTGGTACCAGCGGTAACCCAGCTCGAGGCCGGGTGCGAAGGTGACCGTGCCGTTGACGCCGGGGAACAGTCGCGGCGACGCGCTCGCCGCGAACTCGGCGGCGGTGGGGAACGTCAGTGGCAGGTGGCCCGACGGGTCGACCGCGCCCGTGAGGATGGGGGCGATTGCGGCGCCGTCAACCTGGCCGGGGAACCAGGCCTCGAGGACCGCCGCGACGCGACCGAGCCACGGCATCGCGACGGCGCCGCCGGTCTCGAGCACGACGATGGTGTGGCGGTTCGCGGCGGCGACGGCTCGGATGAGCGAGTTTTGGTCTCCCGGGAGGTTGAGGTTGGGCCGGTCAGCCCCCTCCGAGGTCGGTGCGCTGGCAAAGACAATGGCGTACTGGGCGTGCCGGGCGAGGCGGACGGCCTTCGCGATCGCCGGCGACGCGTCCACGAGGTCAAAGGTCGGCGCCGGATGGTCGCGGATGTCGAACCAGGTGACGCGCAGCGTGTAGTCCCGACCTGACAGCAGCCGCACCGCGGTGGTGATCAAATCGGGCGAGTGCAGTCCCCGCGACGCGATGAGGAGCCGACCATTGATGTACACCCAGGTGTCACCGAACTGACGGAACGCGACGTCGTAGATGCCCGTGCGCTTGGCCCGAAACTTCACTTGCGAAGTCAGCCAGTTGTCGCCCGAACCGGGGGTCGCCGCCGTGGCGACGCTCGGCGTGACATTGCCACCGCGGTCGATGCCGATGTCGGCCTTGCCCGGTTCGCCGACCTGGCTAAATCGGGTGATCAGTTTGAGCGGCGTGCCCGACTCGATGACGATGTCGCGCCGGGACTTGACGTTGGGAATGTAGACGTCGCCCGGGGCGTAGGTGAGTCGCGCGCGACGAGCGAGCGCGTGACGGAGCGCGGCGAGGGGGGTGACCACGTTGCCAGCCACGACGGCCGCGCTGCCGCCGCCCGCGCTCATGGGAACTTGGTCGCCCGCGAGTCCGATGACGGCGATGGACCGCGCCGTCCCCGACAGGGGCAGTATTCGGCGGCGGTTCCGCAGCAGCACGATGCTGCTCTCGGCGGCGCGCAGGGCGATCGCGACGTGTGCCGGGGTTGAGACCTGTGCGTCCAGCGCGAGGCGAAGCGGGTGCGCCACGAGTCCGAGCGCGAACATCGGGACGAGGACGGCGTGGACCGCTCGATCGAGGGCGCTTACCGCGAGTCGATGGTGCAAGACGGCGCCGATCAGGCCGGCGGTCGAGATCGGCTTGAGCATGGCGATGCCGGCGCGCAGTGCGGCGACCGGATCGGGCACCGCGCCGAGGTCTGATCTCACGAAGCCCGTGAAACCCCACCGGCGCAGTGTTCGGTACACATAGGGACTCGAACAGGTGTTCACACCATTGAGCGAACCGTAGGAGCACATGAGCGACGCCACGTGGCCCTGGCGCACGGCGGCCTCAAAGGGCGCGTTGTAGATCTCGGCCAGGGCGCGCGCCGACACCTGCTGATTGAGCCGCGCTCGTGCGGTCTCCTGGGTGTAGGCGGTGAAGTGCTTGGCGTCGGCGATTTCGCCGTGTGACTGGATGGCGCGAACGGCGGCCACGCCCAAGACCGCCGAGAGTACCGGATCCTCGCCGTAGGTTTCGAAGATTCTCCCGCTCAGGGGCACGCGCGCCAGGTTGAGGTTCGGCGCCTGCACGCCGTCGATGCCCTTGGCGCGGGCCTCGCTGGCGAGCACGCCGGCGACGGCGCCCGCCAGGGAGGGGTCGAACGTGGCGCCGATGCCGATCGCGGCCGGTAGCTGCGTGACGAATTGCAGGCCGTTGGCGACGCCGTTGGGCCCATCGGTCAGCGTCAAGGGTGGGATGCACAGGTTCGGAATGCCGACGTTGGCGTTCTCGAGCGGGGGATACGTGGACAGCGCGATGAAGCTCACCTTCTGGGCGAGGGTCATGTGGGCCACGACCTCATCGGCGAGCACCGAGGGCGACGCCCGGTGGTGCAACGACTGGCGGACCCAGGGGCAGTGGGCCGCGGGCCGGATGACGCCGGCGGCCATCGAGATTCTCGGGCTCGCCCCCACCGTGGTGGCGCCCGGGCCGACGCCAGCGAGCACCGTTGCCGCGAGCGCGAGCGACAACACGGCCCCGAGGCGGCGCGCTAGGCGTCGCGGTCGAGTCCCGGTCATCCACGTCTCCAGTCGTCTCGAGGTCCCGGCGAGTCGGGAACGGCCGTCAGGCAGTGTACGGCCCCGGGGCGCGGTTCCGACTGGCCCGAATCGTGGACCTCGTCCCGGTACGGTGGAGTCGATGCGAGACATCTTTGTCATTCTTCGAGAGTGCGCCGAGGAGATCGGCCAGGCTATCGAGGCGCACCGCGGACGGGGCTTTTCGGGCATTCGTGAATCGCAGTACCACCTCGACGTGGTCGCCGACGACGTGGCACGACGGGTGCTCGGCGGCGCTCAGTTTCGCGTGGTGAGTGAAGAGTCAGGCGTGACGGGCTCGGGGCCGCTCACCGTGGTCGTCGATCCGATCGATGGATCGACGAACTGCGATCACGGCGTGCCGTTCTATACGACCAGCCTCGCGGTGCTGGGCGAGGGTGAACTCGTGGCGGGCTACGTCGTCAATCACGCGACGGGCACCGCGTACGAAGCGGAGCGTGGCGCGGGCGCCACGCGCGACGGCGAGGTGATTCGCGCCAGTGACCGCGAGCGCATCGGCGACGCGATCGTTGCGTTCTCGGGGCTGCCCGCGTATCACGCGGGCTGGGCCCAGTTCCGGGCGCTGGGCGCGGCGAGTCTCGAGATCTGCCTCGTCGCCGACGGCTCGCTTGACGCCTACGGCGTTGCCCAGCAGTCGACCCTCAACCCCTGGGACTACCTGGCCGGCCTGTTGATCGCCCGCGAGGCTGGCGCGGTTGACGCGGATTACCGTGGCGAAGAACTGGTGACCGATGCGGCCGTCGGTCGGCGGCCGATCATCGCCGCTACGCCATCGCTCCTAGGGGAGTTGGTGACGATCGGGCCGCTGTGATTGGTGGACGTTCATGTCGTCGATCAAGACCATCGCTTCGGCGAGCGGCTCGCGCCACGAGTCGAGACTGACACGACGCGCTGCCTCGACGGCGGACAGCCACGACTCGCGCGCGTCGACTGGGTCGACCCCGCGCGCCGCCTCGGGTGAGTCGTACCACGTGGTGACGTGCCGGCGAACCGACGCGAGGTCGCGTTGATGCCCGAGCGAGTCCTGGATTGCTACCAGTCGCTCGACGATGGCGTGGGCACCGTCGTCGAGCATGGGGGCCGCAATCTCGGTGGCGTAGCGGGCTCGTTTCGCGAGGATCCGCACTTGGTGCAGGTCCGCCGCGGTGTCATTCACCCGCGAAGATGCGCTGCGTAAGTCACCCCACGCATCGATGAGCTGCGAAGTGACGACGGACCGTGGTCCGTCGCTGGCCTGGCGCAAAGGCGGACGAACGACGCTGCGGGCGAGGTCAGCCAGCAGTGATGCGTAACGAGGGCGAGTAAGGGTTCGTACGACCCTGCCCTGGTTCGACTGTCGATTCTCGATTGCACGGCTAACCACCGCGCGATCGAGGCTTCGATCGGCCGTGGCGAACTCCTCGAGCAACGCGATGAGCACGTCGGTGTCCCGGTAATCGCCGAGCGTGTGTCCCAGCCAGGCCAATTCCTTCATGATCGCCTCGAACCACCGGAGTTCGAGCATGGGTTCCAGCAGGCGAAGCTCGGAGCGGAGTCGTCGTGACGCGACGCGGAGCTGGTGTACACCCTCGGGATCAGTCCCGACACGTGCCACTGGCGTGTGACGCAGCATCTGACTGGTCTCACGTGCGATGACGTCACCCACGAATTCACGGGCCGAGCGTTTGGAGATGGTCACCTTGACCCCATTTCCGCGACTAGTTTCGTTTCGCCTGATCTCCGTCTATCTCCAAACTAGGTCTTGTCAGGTGGGGGAAGGTCATGGGTCCCGACTGGTTTAGGCTGGAGACTTCGGGCGCTTAGCTCAGCTGGTTAGAGCAGCTGATTTACACTCAGCAGGCCGGGGGTTCGAGTCCCTCAGCGCCCACTCGTTGTCATAATCACACCATTCTGGTGGGTGCAGTTCTCACGGGAGTTCGAGTGTGCGTCTCGCATCTTTGGTTAGCAGGACCAGGTGCAATGAATCGGTAGGGCTAGGTTCGAGCTCCGGCACAAGGTGCAAGTAGAAGTTGCGCGCATCGTCATTCTCAGCATGAATCAGGAGACCTCGACATCCAATCTCGTGGCCTATCAGAAGCATGCGAGATACGGCGTCGCGCAACATCCCTGCACCCAGCCCATGGCCTTCATGACGTTCGTCGACTCCAAGCCTCGCCAACAGCGCGACGGGTTGTGGGTAGCGGCCGACTCCCCTAGTGATCCGCGGGGGTGCATCCGACAGTCCAACTTCAGCCATTCGCCAGGCGTAGTAGGCCGCGACGTTAGCCGAGTTTGATTCGGTGACGACAAACACCGTGGTGGAGTTGGCGGCGGCTGACTGCTTGGCGTGCCGTTGCAACCAGAGCGTCTGCTCTGACGATCGACATTGAAAGTCATCGACAACGTCGCTGCTCGCGATGAGCCGAGGCGGAAGGTAGGTCACTCAGATTCGTCGAAAGGTGAGGGGCGCTCGAACAGCGCGCGTAGACCTCGGAGTTCTCGCGCAGGGAGGGAGTTGACCCGGTTCCACTCGGCTGCGTCCTGCGCGCTAACGGTGAAGCTGACCCTATCGGCGAGCACGCGACGAGAGGCGTCGAGGAGATTCGTGAGGACGAATGTCGTCACGTCACTTCCGGAGTAGCGAATCGCCTGGTCGATGAGCGAACGCTCTTCCTCAGTTGCTCTCACT
>JAKAPH010000062.1 GCA_021807265.1 Actinomycetes bacterium
GGTCTGGGGCGGGCTGGGCGGGCTACGCCTTCGCGTCGCACCGGGTCGGCGGCTCCATCGAAGGTTTCGGCGGACTCGCCGTCGCGATGTCGATCTCGGCGCTGGTGACCCTGCCCTTTGGTCTCGCCTCGGCCCACGAGCTCATTGCTAAGCCCTGGCTCGGCGGACGGATGGCGCTCGTTGGCGTGGCGGCGATCGCGCTCGGCTTCGGGATGGAGATGCAGGCGCTGCGCCGGATCAAACCCGGGGTGGTCAGTGTGCTCATCGCGCTCGATCCGGCCATCGCCTTCCTGATGGGCTGGCTGTTCATCGGCCAGGGGGTGTCGATCACCGACCTGGTGGGCCTCGCGTGCGTGGTCGGGGCGGGCGTCGGGGTGACCTACGACGTCACCCGGGGTGTCGTGCCGATCGCTCAGTAGGCTTGTGGGCGTGTCAACGCCCCGCACCTTCGCGATACACACCTTCGGCTGCCAGATGAACGAGCACGACTCCGAGCGCCTGGCTGGACTCCTGGTCAACGAGGGTCTGGCGCCGGCGTCGAGCGAGGCCGAGGCCGACGTCGTGATCTTCAACACGTGCACGATTCGCGAGAACGCCGACCTCAAGCTCTACAGCGCCCTCGGGCACCTCAAGGCGGCCAAGGCCGCGCGGCCCTCGATGCAGATCGCCGTTGGCGGCTGCATGGCCCAGCATGAGCGGGGCCGGATTCTCGAGCGCGCTGGGTGGGTCGACGTCGTCTTTGGGACCCACAACCTGCACGAGGCGCCGGCGCTGTTGCGCCGGGCGCAGACCCAGGGCCCGATCGTGGACGTGGCCGACGCGCCCGACCCGGTGGTGAACCGCGACATGGCGCCCGCCCTCTCGGCGGTGCGCGAACTCCCGTGGGCCGCGTGGATGACGATCCAGACGGGCTGTGACAACTCCTGCAGCTACTGCATCGTGCCCGACGTGCGCGGCGGCGAGATCAGCCGGCCGCTGGCGGACCTCGTGGCCGAAGCGCAGATGCTCGCGGCGTCGGGGGTCACCGAGATCACGGTGCTCGGGCAGAACGTGAACTCCTACGGCCGGGACCTGACCAAGCGCCGGCCGCTCTTCGCCGAACTGCTGCGCTCCCTCGGCGAGGTCGAGGGCATCGAACGCATCCGATTCACGAGCCCCCACCCCAAGGACCTGCGGCCCGAGACCATCGCGGCCATGGCCGAGACCCCGTCGGTCTGCCCGCAGCTCCACCTGCCGCTGCAGTCGGGGTCGAACCGCGTGCTCCGGGCTATGCGGCGCGGCTACACCGCCGAGCGCTACCTCGAGCGACTGGCCGCGGCGCGCGTCTCGATACCCGACCTCGCCGTTTCGACCGACCTCATCGTGGGCTATCCCGGCGAGACCGAGGCGGACTTCGACGAGACGCTGGCCGTGGTCGCCGAGGCCGACTACGACTCCGCGTTCACCTTCATCTACTCGCCACGCGAGGGGACCCGGGCGGCCGCGATGACCGACGCGTTCGTGCCCGACGACGTCATCAAGGACCGGTTCGAGCGACTGAAGCTCGTGCTCGACCGGTCGGCGCTGCGCGCGCACGCCGCGCGCGAGGGACGACTCGAGGAGGTCCTGCTCGAGGGGCCGTCGCGGCGCTCGGCGGACCGGTGGTCGGGACGCACGCGCCAGGGCAAGCTGGTCCATGTCGACGCCGACGCCCAGATGCGCCCCGGCGCGCTCGTCGAGGTGCTGGTCGAGCACGGAGCGCCCTATCACCTCATGGGTCACGTGACCCGGGTGCTTCGCCCGCCTCGCCACAAGGTTCGCATCGCCCTCAGCGTCTCGTGAACCGGGTCGCGGTCGCGCTCGTCGGCGCCACCGCGTCGGGCAAGTCATCCCTCGCCCACACCATCGCGAGCGCGAACGATCTCGCCATCGTCGCGGTCGACGCCATGACCGTCTACCGGGGGCTCGACATCGGCACCGCCAAGCCCACGGCCGCCCAGCAACGCGAGGTGCCCTATTACCTGCTGGATCTCGTCGAGCCGGACGAGGAGTTCACCGTCGCGAGGTTCCAGCGCGAGGCCCGGGCGGCGTCGGCGGCGATCTGGTCCGAGGGGCGCCGGGCGATCTACGCGGGGGGCACCGGCCTGTACCAGCGCGCCGTGATCGACGACTACCAGATCCCCGGACGGTATCCCGACGTGCGGCGCTCGCTCGAGGCGCGCTGGGCCGCCGGCGAGGCGCTGCACGAGGAGTTGGCGATGCGCGACCCGCTGGCGGCGTCGCGGATGGAGCCGACCAACGAGCGACGGGTCATTCGCGCGCTCGAGGTCACGATCGGCAGCGGCCGGCCGTTCTCCTCGTTCGGCCCGGGTCTGGCCCAGTACGGCCGGATCCGGATCGTCCAGGTCGGGCTGCGGGTCCCGATGGACGAGCTCGACCGTCGCATCGAGGCGCGGTTTCGCCAGTGGATGGACGAGGGACTGCTCGACGAGGTGCGCGGTCTCGCCGCGCGGCCCGGCGGACTGGGGCGCACCGCGCGACAGGCGGTGGGCTACCGCGAGCTGTTAGCGCACGTGGAAGGCGGCGTCGAACTCGAGCAGTGCGTGCGCGACGCCATCACCCACAGCCGTCGGCTGGCGCGCCGGCAGCGCTCGTGGTTCGAGCGCGATCCGCGCGTGGAATGGTTCGAGAGCCCCGACGAGGCGGGCGAGCGCCTGGAACGCGTGCTGAACGGCCCCGACGGCTTCGTGCGAGAATGAGTCTGTGACACTCCGCTACCTCCAAAAATGGCACGGTGCCGGCAACGACTTCCTCGTCGAGGTGATCGAGCACGGCACGGCGCCCTGGTGGGACGCCGCGCACGCGCGCGCGGTGTGCGACCGGTCCACGGGCGTCGGCGCCGACGGGCTGCTGCTCGCGACGGTCGGCTCGGACGTGACGATGGTGCTCTACAACGCCGACGGGAGCCGGGCGGAGATGTCGGGCAACGGCATCCGCTGCCTGGCGGCCGCCGTTCGCCGGTCGACGCGCGGCACGTGGGACGCGCTCGACGTCGTGACCGACGCCGGCGTGCGCCGGGTAACACTCACCGGCGACCGAGACGAGGGTGCGGGCAGCGTGGCGATGGGTGCGGTCACCACGGGGCCCGGTCCGGCGGGGACCCTCGGGGTCGCCTCCGTCGGCAACCCGCACGTGGTGGTCGTGGACGACCCGGCCTGGACTATCGAGGACCGGACCAGGCTCGCGAGCGCCTGGTCCGACGACCTGGGCGGGGCGAACGTGGAGTTCATCACGCCTGTGGATTCGCAACGAATCGAGCTGCGCGTGTTTGAGCGCGGTGTCGGCTGGACGCAGGCCTGCGGCACCGGCAGCTGCGCGGTGGCGGCGGTCGCGCGCTCACACGGTCTCTGCGGTGACGCGGTGACGATCGGCAATCCCGGCGGGGACCTCACGGTGCGCCTGGACGGCGACCAGGCCACGCTCGGCGGACCGGTCCAGTTCGTCGCCAACGTCGAGTGGCGCGCGACTTGACCTACATCCCCTCGACACTCATCGATCGCACGTTTCGCGAGCGGATCGTGCTCGTGGGTGTGCAGTTCCCCGGCGTCAGCGCGGTCGAGCTCGACCGTCAGCTCGACGAGCTCGCGCTGCTCGTGGACACGGCCGGCGCGGACGTCGTCGCGCGGGTCGTCCAGCGGCGCGATGCGCCCGACCCCGCGACGTTCCTCGGCTCGGGCAAGGTCAGTGAACTGCGCGAGATCTGCCTCGCCGTCGACTCGGACACCGTCGTCTTTGAGCACGCGCTTTCGCCGGCCCAACAGCGCAACCTCGAGAAGATCCTCGGTCGCACCGCGATCGACCGGACGGCGGTGATCCTGGACATCTTCGCCCAGAACGCCCGTACCCCCGAGGGCAAGGCCCAGGTCGAGCTGGCGCTACTGCAGTACCGGCTGCCGCGCCTGCGCCGAGCCGGGGGATCGCTCTCCCAACAGGCGGGCGGCATCGGCACGCGCGGTCCCGGTGAGACCCAGCTCGAGGTCGACCGCCGCCGCCTGGTGCACCGGATCCACCGCATCCGCACCGAGCTCAAGGAGATCGACCGCACGCGCGGCATCCAGCGGCAGGGGCGCGACCGCGGGCGGCACCGCGAGATCACCCTGGTCGGCTACACCAACGCCGGCAAGTCCTCGATGCTCAACGCCCTGACCGACGCCGACGTCGGCGTCGAGGACCGGCTGTTCGCCACCCTCGATCCGCGCACCCGACAGCGCCAGCTGCCCGGCGGGGAGACGGTGCTCGTGACCGACACCGTCGGGTTCATCTCCAACCTGCCCCACGAGTTGGTCGAGGCCTTCATGAGCACGCTTCGCTCCGTGCAGCTGGCCGACCTGCTGGTGCACGTCGTCGACGCCTCCAGCGAGAACGCCGAGGAGCAGATCACCGCGGTGCACGAGGTCCTCGGGACGATCGGGGCCGATCACGTGCCCGAGCTGCTCGTGCTCAACAAGTCCGACGCCCCGGGCTCGCGCGCCCGGGACTTGGCCAAGCTCTATCCGGGCAGCGTCTACGCCTCGGCGCTGACGGGCGAGAACCTCGACGCGGTCGTCGAGGCGATCGGCCAGCGTCTGCGCGTCGAGGACCGCACGATCACCGTGCGTTTCCCGCTCGACCGAGGCGACATGGTCGCCGCGGCGCACCGCGAGGGCGACGTCCTCGAGACCACCGTCGAGGACGACGCCGTGGTCATGCGCATCGCCCTGGACCCGGTGGGGGCCGCGCGCTTTGCGCAGTGGCGGGTGAAACCATGAGCTTCACCCCGCCGCCGTACCCCTACGAACGACTCGACGGCATCAAGCGCATCGCGAGCGCCCACGAGGGCGGCGCGATCGACTGCTCGATCGGCACGCCGATCGATCCGCCGCCCGCGGTGGTGCTCGAGGAGCTCGCCCGTGGTGCGGGCGCTCGCGGGTACCCGCCGTCGGCTGGAACGGGGGACTTTCGCCGCAGCGTCAGTGCCTGGCTCGCGGACCGCTTCGACGTGGAGGTCGGGCCGGGCGACCTCGCCGCGTGCGTGGGCACCAAGGAGTTCGTGGCCTCCCTCGCCGGCTACCTGCACCTGCGCAGCCCGGAGCGCGACACCGTCTTGTACCCGGCGATCAGCTACCCGACGTACGCGATGGGCGCGACGCTGGCCGGCCTGCGCGCGGTGCCCGTGCCCGTTGGCGACGACGGCATGGACCTGGCGAGCATCGACGCCAGCGACGTGCGACGCGCGCTCGTGCTCTGGAGCAATTCGCCGTCGAATCCGACGGGCGCGCTCGAGGACCTCGAGCGCGTCGCGGCCTGGGGCCGGCGCAACGAGGTGCTCGTCGCGAGCGACGAGTGCTACGCCGCCTTCACGTGGAAGGGCGAGGCGGCGTCGATCCTGCGCACCGGGTTGACGGGTGTCCTCGCGGTCCATTCCGCGTCCAAGCGATCGAACCTGGCGGGGCTGCGCGTCGGCTTCTACGCCGGCGACCCCGAGGTCGTTGCCTACCTGCGCCTGGTGCGCCAGCACGCCGGCCTGATGGTGCCCGGACCGGTCCAGGCCGCGGCGGCGGTCGCGTACGGCGACGAGACGCACGTCGTCGAGCAGCGCGCCCGCTACCTCGAGCGTCTGCGGACGCTGTCGACCGCGCTGACCGGCTACGGCGTGGAGGCGCCCCTACCCGACGGCGGCTTCTACCTCTGGTGCCGACAGCCGGGACTGGACGGGTGGGCGCTCGCCGAGCGGCTCGCCGAGGTCACGGGCATCGTGTCGAGCCCGGGCGAGCTCTACGGCGACGCGGGCGCGCCCTACGTGCGCATCGCGGTGGTCCAGCCGACCGAGCGCATCGAGCTCGCCGCCGAACGACTCGCCAGCGCGAATTAGCCCGACGGTACGATGAAGCCATGACGACCCTGGCGAATCGAATCGACGCGTGGTACGAGCAGATTGCCACGCTCACCCCCGAAAACGTCGAGGCGCGCCGCGACGTCGAGCTCGCCATCACCATGCTCGACGACGGGCAGATCCGGGTCGTGGACGTCGCGCCCGGCGGTGAGGTCACGGTTCACGAATGGGTGCGCCGCGCGATCCTGCTGCTCTTTCGCTTGCGCGGCATGGAACGCAGCGAGGTCGGACCTTTTGAGTATCTCGACAAACTCGAGCTGAAGCACGACTACGAGCGCCGCGGTGTACGCGTCGTGCCCGGCGCGTCGGCCCGGCGTGGCAGCTATCTCAGCCCCGGGGTCATCCTCATGCCGAGCTACGTGAACATCGGCGCGTGGATCGGGCCGGGGACGATGGTCGACACCTGGGCGACCGTCGGCAGCTGCGCGCACATCGGGGCCAACGTCCACTTGGCCGGCGGGGTCGGCATTGGCGGCGTGCTCGAGCCGGCCAACGCCGTGCCGGTCGTCATCGAGGACGACGCGTTCATCGGCAGCCGGTGCATGGTTGTCGAGGGCGCCCGGGTCGGTCGCGGCTCGGTGCTCGGCGCTGGGACAATCCTCAACCCGTCGATTCCCGTGATCGACGCGGCAACGGGCGAGGAGGTCTCGCGCGGACACGTACCCGACTTTTGCGTGGCCGTGTCGGCGAGTCGGCGCCGCGAGTTCCCTGGTGGGGAGTTCTACCTGCCCTGCGTCTTGATCATCCGCCGGCTGAGCGAGGGCGAGCGTCACGACAAGGTCGCCCTTAACCAGGTGCTGCGCGAGCACGGAGTCGCTACGTGACGCGGCTGGACCGCGTGATGGAGCTGGTGCGAATCGATTCGGTCAGCGGCGGTGAAGCGGCACTCGCCGACTACGTAGCCGCTCGACTGTCGACCAATCCCCGCCTCGAGGTGGAGCGGGTGGGCGACAACGTGGTGGGCCGCACAGCGGGAACGCACGCGACACGCCTGATTATCGCGGGGCACCTCGACACTGTTCCGGGGGACCCGCAACGAGCCCGCATCGAAGCCGACTCGCTGATCGGACTCGGCGCGTGCGACATGAAGGGGTCCTTGTCGGTGATGTTGGACCTCGCGTGCGCCGACGTGGCGCACCCTGTCGAGCTGACCTGGGTGTTCTACGCGCGCGAGGAGATCGCGCGCTCCGAGTCGGGTCTGCGCGAGTTGATCGAGCTGCGTCCCGACCTCGTGCAAGGTGACGTCGCGGTGCTTGGCGAACCGACCGGCGGTGTCGTCGAAGTCGGCTGCCAGGGCACGATGCGGGTGCTAGTGACCATGGCCGGCGTCCGTGCGCACACCGCCCGGCCGTTCATGGGCGTAAACGCCGTCCATCGCCTTGGTGCGGTCATCGCGCGGGTCGCCGATTACGTGCCGCGCGTCGTCGCAATCGGGGGCGTGGAGTTCACTGAGCAGATGCAGGTCGTGATGGTCGACGGAGGCGTTGCGGGCAACGTCGTTCCCGACGTCGCGCACTGTGTCATCAACTACCGCTTCGCCCCGGATCGATCGTCGAGCGAGGCCGAGTCGGCGCTGCGCAGTTTCCTCGCGCCGGTTATCGGCGACACGGACTCGGTCGAAGTGCAGGACTGGGCGCCGGCAGGGTCACCCGATCTGGACCTGGCGTTGCTCGCAACGCTCGAGACGCTCTCGGGAAGTGCCGCTCGTGCGAAGGTGGGCTGGACGGACGTCGCCACCTTTCAGGAGTTCGGCGTCCCCGCCGTGAACTTCGGTGCCGGTGACCCACTGCTCGCGCACCACCCCGACGAGCGCGTGACCGAGGGGGAGTTGGAGCAGTTCGCTCAGGTGCTCAGCGCCTGGATTGGCTAACAGTCCGACGCCGAGCCTGTAGGGGGGGGTCGATCGCGAACCGGTCGCCACTGGGCGACGCTGCCGTTAGTAGGCGCGCATGACGGAAATCACGCGGCCGAAGATCACGACGTCGGCCGCGTCAAATTCCATTGGCTCCATTGAGGGATTCTCGGGCTTTAACACGACGCGCGTGCCTTGGCGAAAGAATCGCTTCACGGTCGCCTCGCCGTCGGGGAGTCCGGCGACCACAATCTCACCGGTCTCGGCCTTGGCCTGGCGATTGACGACGAGCAAGTCGCCGGGCAGGATTCCCGCGCCAATCATCGACTCGCCGCGAACGCGAAGGACGAAGCTGTCGCCGCGTCCCGCGAACTGCGCCGGCACCGCCATCATCTCTTGGATGTCCTGGTCGGCCAGGACGCCAGTTCCGGCGGCAACGTCGCCGACGAACGGGATGTTGCGAATCGCGTAGTCGGGCGCGACGGACTCGGCATCGAGGCGGACGGTCAAGGTGCGCGGTTGCTGGGGGTTCTTCGCGATGTAGCCCGCGTCGCGCAGCACGGTGATGTGATTGGCCACCGTCGCGGGCGACTTCAGTCCCACGTGGTCGCCGATTTCGCGGATGGTTGGTGGAAAGTTCCGTTCGCGCTGACAGGCGACGATGAACTCGAGGATCTGACGGCGCATCGGGGTGAGGACCTCGGCCACGGCGCTCCTTTCACGAACGAACAACTGTTCGTAGCGTAGTGACTGGCGCTTGAGAAATCAAACACCTGTTCGTACGCGAGAGCAGCGACGTCTCTTATCGTCGAGGTTTCGGGTGACACAATTCCCGTTCGCCCTTACTGCTACTGTGCTGCGATGGCCAAGGTGGCCTATAGAAAATCCGCTGAGGTTGCTTGATTGTGTCGCGCTTGTGATACGGGGGGCGCCTGGGGGAGTTATTAAGACAGTTGAGGAGGACGAGTTGATTAAGCCTCGTTTGAACAAGACGGTGGCGGCGGTTGCGACCAGTGCCCTGCTGTTGATGGCGGTGCCGGCTGTCGGCATCGCGTCAACCTCGGGGGCGGCAGCGA
>JAKAPH010000063.1 GCA_021807265.1 Actinomycetes bacterium
AACCCCGACGAGTACCAGGAGGTCGTCGACCGTCTGAAGCTCAAGCACGCTTCGGCCGCGGCCCACGTGCCCGCGCCCGTCGTGATCAACCGGCCCGGTGCCCACATCGGCATCATCACCCTGGGCAGCTGTGACCTCGCGGTGCGCGAGGCCATCGACGAGCTCACCGAGCGAGGTCTGCCCGCCGACTTCATGCGCGTGCGGGGCTTCCCCTTCGTCGCGGACGTGCGGGCCTTCGTCGAGGGCCACGAGCACTGCTTCGTCGTCGAACAGAACCGCGACGGCCAGCTGCGCTCGCTCATCAGCATCGAAACCGGCGTGCCGATCGAGTCGATGCACTCGATCCTCGCCTACGGCGGCTTCCCGCTCAGCGCGGCCCAGGTCGTCGACGGCGTCGTCGGACACAGCACCATCGAACAGTTGGAGGACTGACGTGCCATCGATCACCAAACCACTGATCCCGCTCGCGCCGCTGGCGAAGAACGACCTCGGCCTGACGATCCGTGACTACGAGGGCGCCATGTCGACGCTGTGCGCGGGCTGCGGCCACGACTCGATCACCGCGGCGATCACCCACACGTTCTGGGAGCTGTCGACCCCGCCGCACATGATCGCCAAGTTGAGCGGCATCGGTTGCTCGAGCAAGACCCCGACCTACTTCGTGCGCGGCGCCCACGGCTTCAACTCGGCCCACGGGCGCATGGCGACGATCGCGACCGGTGCGGCCGCGGCGAACCGCGAGCTGACCTACATCGGCGTCTCGGGCGACGGGGACTCGCTCTCCATCGGTATCGGCCACCTCGCCCACGCGATCCGCCGGAACGTCAAGATGGTCTACGTCATCGAGAACAACGGCGTCTACGGGTTGACCAAGGGCCAGCTCTCGGCCTCGGCCGACATCGGCACGCGCCCGAAGAAGGGCGACGCCAACGTCGTCGCCCCGATCGACCCGATCATGCTGGGCCTCGCGATGGGCGCGACGTTCCTCGCGCGCAGCTTCTCGGGCGACAAGGAGCAGTTGATCCCGATTCTGAAGGCCGCGGTCGCCCACAACGGCCTCGCCCTGATCGACGTGATCAGCCCGTGCGTGACCTTCAACGACCACGAGGGCTCGACCAAGAGCTACCGCTTCATGCGCGAGCACGAGGTGAAAGAGGTCCTCACCGACTTCGTGCCCGAGCGCGAGGAGATCAACGTCGCGATCGGCGGCCCCGAGACGCGCTCGGTCACGATGCACGACGGCAGCGTGATCACGTTCCGCTCGGTGCCCGAGGGCTACGACCCGACCAATCGCATCTCGGTCGAGGAGTACATCCGCGACCACCAGCGCCTCGGCGAGGTCGTCACGGGCCTGCTCTACCTCGACGAGAGCGCCTCGAGCATGCACGAGATCAACCACACCCCCGTCGAGGGGCTCAACAAGCTGCCCTTCGAGTCGCTCTGCCCCGGCAGCGCCGTGCTCGAGGACCTGATGGCGGACTTCCGCTAGAGACGAGGAGCGATGGACCACGTCCTGGAGCGTCCACTCGACAACGACGTACCCGGGTTGCGCACGACCGGCCCCGTGCCGGTCGTGCGGCCCGCCTCGACCCTGGAGCTACGCCTGACCGGTCCCGTGCCGGTCGTTCACCGCTAGGGCCGCGGCGACGAAACGCTCGGCCAGTTCGGGCGTCGCCGCCAGGTGCTGGTGCAGGTAGCTCGCAAAGACCGTCGGGGTGTTCACCCCGCCCAGGTTCGAGCCGAACCGGCTGGTGAGCTCCAGCCCCTCGCCCGCCGGGGTCACCGTCGAGCGGTGGAACTCGTGGCCGCGCAGTTGGGTGCCCGCCGGGCCGAAGATCCCCGGCCCGCGGGTGCTCGCGCGGCGGTAGCCGAGGGTCAGCCGGTCGGTCATCGTCGCGTGGAACCCGTCGAGCACGCCGGCCATCGGCGTCTCGTCCAGTGACGCACCGAGCCACAGGAAGCCCCCGCACTCGGCCCAGGTGACCAGGCCCGCGCGCACGCGCGCACGCACGTCGGCGAGCAGGCGGTGGTTCTGCCCGAGGGCGGTGGCGTAGACCTCGGGGAACCCGCCCCCGGCGTAGAGCGCGGTGCAGTTTGCCGGCAGTGCCTCGTCGACGAGCGGGTCGAACTCGACGAACTCGGCGCCGGCCTCGGCGAGCAGCTCGAGGTTCTCGGGGTACACGAAACTAAAGGCCGGCCCGACGCACAGCGCGACGCGCGCGCGACCGACGAAGCGCGCGTGGGGCACGTCCTCGACCTCGTGGGCCGGCGCTCGGCGCGCCAGTGCCTCGAGTGCCGCCAGGTCGACGCCCTGTCCGATCGCCGCACCGAGGCGCGCGACGAAGTCGCGCGTCGCCTCGGGGGCCTCGACCGCGGGCACCAGTCCCAGGTGGCGCTCGCGCCACACGAGCTCGTCGGCGCGGCGGATGACCCCGAGCACGGGCACCCCGAGCGGGGCGAGGGCCTCGGTGAGCAGCGTCGCGTGGCCCTCGCTCGCGACCCGGTTGAGGATGACCCCGGCGACGTGCACGGAGGGATCGAAGTGGGTGAAGCCGTGCACCAGCGCCGCGACCGAGCCGCTCATCGCCGAGGCGTCCACGACGAGCACCACCGGGGCGTCGAGCAGGCGGCTGACCGCCGCGGTCGAGCCGTCGATGCCGGGCTCGCCCGCGCCGTCGAAGAGGCCCATGACGCCCTCGACGACGAGCACGTCCGCGTCGCGCGTCGCGCGCGCGGCCTGGCGGCGCACGACGTCCTCGCCGGCGAGAAAGACGTCGAGCGAGCGGCCCGGGCGGCCCGTGGCGAGTGCGTGGTAGCTCGGGTCGATGAAGTCGGGGCCGACCTTGGCCGAGGCGACGCGCAGGCCCGATGCGGCGAGGGCCGCCATGACGCCCGTGGCGACGGTGGTCTTGCCGACGCCCGAGTGGGTCCCGGCGATGACGAGGCGAGGTCCGAGGCGCGCGATTCGCCATGGTACCAGCCACCTTTGCCGACCCGGTACGCTCGTCCCGGTGAACGACCCCGCGAGCGACGAGCCCCGCGACGAGGTCGTGGCCCTGGAGCGCTACCGCGGCCCGTGGGCGCCGGGCGACCCCGACGCGAACTTCAAGGCCGACGTCGCGCTTTACGCGAACCTCGACCCGCTGCGCACGCTGCGCGGGCTCGGCGAGGCGACCGGCCTGTCGGTGGGCGCGCTCGCGCACTACGTGCTCGCGCGCTACGCCACCTCGGGCAGCGGCGGCCTGCTCGAGCTCGGCCCGACGATGGTCGCGCGCCTCTGGGGGCCCATCGCGTCGGCCGAGGCCGCCGACGATGACGAGGCGCGCCTCGCCGCCTACCACGAGCTGCGCGCCCTCGTGTCGTGGCTGCGCGTGCCCCTCGAGCGCGACGGCGGCTACTAGTGAGCCTCGCCTGGCGAACCGGCGCGCCGGCCGCTGAAGTCCTCGAGCACGCCATCGCGCAGGTCAACGCGACGCTCTCCTACCTGCGCGCCGAGGTGGGACCGTGCGACACGGTGGCCGTCGGTGCGGCCGTGGCGGACGACACCTGGCTCGGCTGCGGCGACCTGCTCGCGAATCCGACCTGGCTCGAAGCAGTCGTGCGCGACACCGGTGAACGCCTCGGCACTGATGACCCGGTCGTCGGCGCGTCGCTCTTCGTGCAGAACTACGCCTATCGCGTCGTGACCCACGCCGTGACCGCTCTCACCTTCGCGGGCGTCCTGCCCGACTCGACGCCGCGCACGATGGCCGTGACGCTACGCGCCGGGCGGCCGTCGGCGATCGCCTACCTCGAACCCCGCGTCGCCACGCTCGAGCCGTCCGCGCTGCGCGAGGACCCGGCCGCTGCCCGCGACGCCGTCGCGGCGCTGCACGAGGTCGTCGACGTGCACCTCGCGCCCCTCGTGGCGGGCGTTCGCGCGACGACGCGCGTCGGGGCGCGCCTGCTCTGGGGCAACGTCGCGGCCTCGTGCGCCGTCGCCTTTCGTACCGCCGAGGGCGTGCTCGGCCCCTGGGTGCAGCCCCTCGGCGAGGCCTTCATCGACGCCTCGCCCGACACCATGCGCGGCCTCGGCTCCTACCTGGTGCTCGAGCGCGGCGAGCGCCACGGCTGGTTCTTCGAGCGCTCGACCTGCTGTCTCTACGACCGCCTGCCGGGCAAGATCCGCTGTGGCGACTGCAGCCGGACCCCACGCGACCAGCGCCGCGACGCCTACTGGCGCTCGCTCGCTGGCGATTAGGGGACCCGCGCCAGCGTGACCCGCGCCGGGGCGCCGGCACCGACACCCGCCTCGGCGATGGCGAGCAGGGCATCGACGTCGAGGTGCTCGTCGACCAGGTCGGCCAGCGCCTCGATGCGCGCCTCGCGGCGGTTCGCGAAGGACGTCGCCGACGAGGCGACGAATCGCTTGGCACGTCCGCGCGCGAGCTCGGTGAGAAAGGCGGCGCGCCACGCGTCGTTCTCGAACAGGCCGTGCCAGGTCGTGCCCGAGACCGAGCCCTCGACGCACCCCTCGTCGCCGACGAGTGCGCGGCCGGCCTCGCGGGTGACGACCCCGTGGTGGATCTGGTAACCCGTCACCGACGAGCCGTCCGCCAGCACCGCGCTCGGACGCGCCAGCACCTTCGCGGGCGCAAAGCGCGTGCGCACCGGCAGCAGTCCGAGTCCGCCGACGCGCCCGCGGCCGCTCTCGACGTCGTCGTCGATCTCGCGCCCGAGCATCTGGTAGCCGCCGCAGATCCCCATGATCGGCGCCCCCGCGGCCGCGCGGCGCGCGAGCGCGGGCTCAAAGCCCCGCGCGCGCAGCCAGCCGAGGTCCGACACCGTCGCGCGGGTCCCCGGCAGGATCACCAGGTCGCAGTCGGCCATCGCCTCGGGCCGGTGCAGCGCGCGCACGATCACGCCGGGCTCGTCGACGAGCGGGTCGACGTCGGTCAGGTTCGAGGCCCGCGGCAGGGCCACGACCCCGATCACGAGCACGTCCTCGCCGAGGGGGGCCGGTCCGTCGGCCCACGACGAGAAGTCCGTCGCGTCCTCGGTGTCGATCTCGCGCCCGGCGAGCATGGGCAGCACCCCCAGGACCGGCCGACCCGCCATCGCCACCAGGCGCTCGAGGCCGTCCACGAGCAGGGACCGCGTGCCGCGGAACTTGTTGATGATCAGCCCGCGTACGAGGTCCTGGTCGGGGCCGCCGAGCACCGCGAGGGTGCCGACGAGCGTGGCGAAGACCCCACCCCGGTCGATGTCACCGACGAGCACCGCGGGGACCCGTGCCGCGGCGGCGAAGCCCAGGTTCACGATGTCACTGGCGCGCAGGTTGACTTCGGCCGGGCTGCCCGCGCCCTCGCAGAGCACGACGTCGAAGCGGCGCGCCAGGTCGTCGTGGGCCGCGACGACGAGCTCGAGCAGGTCGCCCTTCGCGCGCCACCGATTCCCGTCGAGTTCGCCAGCGGGCTGGCCCATCACCACGAGCTGGCTCGCCACGTCCGAGCCGGGCTTGAGCAGCACCGGGTTCATGCGGACCTCTGGCTCGAGGCCCGCGGCGCGCGCCTGGACGACCTGGGCCCGGCCCATCTCCCCGTTCTCGAAGGTGACGTAGGAGTTGAGCGACATGTTCTGGGCCTTGAAGGGCGCCACGGCGATGCCGCGCCGGTGCAGCGCGCGACACAGTCCGGTCACGACGGTCGACTTGCCGGCGCCCGAGGAGGTCCCGAGCACCAGCAGCGAGCCGCTCACGCCTCGCGCTCGCTCACCCCGGCCGACTCGAAGGTCGCCATCTCGGCCATGATCCTCGCGGCCGCCTGGACGAGCGGGATGGCCAGCGCGGCGCCGCTGCCCTCGCCGAGGCGCAGGCCGAGGTCGAGCAGGGGTGTGACGCCCAGGTGCGCGAGTCCGACCGTCGCGCCGGGCTCGCTCGAGCGGTGCCCGCCGATGAGATAGCCCGTGACCGCGGGGGCCATCGCCGCCGCGACCGTCGCGGCCGCGACCGCGATCACGCCGTCGATCACGACGGGCACGCGCGCGGACGCGGCGCCGAGCACGAGTCCCGCCAGGGCGGCGATCTCCAGGCCGCCGACCTCGGCCAGCACCGCAAGGGGCGTCGCCTCGGGCGCGAGGCGCGCGAGCGCGCCGGTGATGACCTCGACCTTGAGCCGCCAGGTCGCGTCATCGATGCCCGTGCCACGGCCCGTCACCTCGCCCGGGCTGGTACCCGTCAGGGCCGCGAGCAGCGCCGCCGACGGCGTCGTGTTGCCGATGCCCATGTCGCCGGTCGCGAGCAACTGGGCACCGGCGAGAATCGCCTCGCGCGCGACGTCGGCACCCACGCCGATCGCGGCGCGGGCCTGCTCGACGGTCATCGCCGATTCGACGGCGAGGTTCGCCGTTCCCAGGGCGACGTTGCGGCGCACCAGTCCCGCCGCGTCCCCGGGGATCGGCGTCGCCACACCCACGTCGACGACGGTGACCGCCGCCCCGGCCTGGCGCGCGAGCACGTTGATCGCCGCCCCGCCGGCACAGAAGTTGGCGACCATCTGGGCGGTGACCTCGCTCGGCCACGGCGTGACCCCGGCGCGGGTGACGCCGTGGTCGCCCGCGAAGACGAAGATCGTGGCGCGCTCGGGCACCGGCGGCGGGCAGGCGCGCGCGATCGCGGCGAGCTGGATCCCGATCGACTCGATCTGGCCGAGCGAGCCGGCCGGCTTGGTGAGCCGGTCCTGGCGCTCGCGCGCCGCTTGGGCCGAGGCGTCGTCCACCGGGACGATCGAGGCGATCAGCTCGGTCAGTGTTTCGGTCGTGGTCATGGGTCTCTCCTTTGCAGCGATGAATCGAGCCAGTCGCGCGCGGCCTCGAGCGCCACTTCGAGGCGCGCCAGACCGGCCGCGTCGGGCACGGCGATGCGCACCACGCCCGGCATCGAGAAGTTCGCGCAGTCGCGCGTCACGACGAGCGCGTTCAGCAGCGCCGCGCGCAGCCCCGGGCGCTCGACGAGGACCCAGTTGGCCTCTGACGGCGCGGCCTCGAGGCCGAAGCGCGCGAGCAAGCTGACGAGCTCCGCGCGCAGCGCCGCGATGCCCGTCGCCACCCCGGCGAGGTCGATCGGCGCCAGCAGGTCCTCGAGGGACTCGCCGGCAAGCCCGTTGAGCGCCCAGGTGGGCTGGGCGCGCCGGCACCGCTCGACGAACTCGGGGTCGGCGAGCACGTAGCCGACGCGCAGGCCGGGACAGGCGAGCAGCTTGGTCAGCGAGCCCACGACGACGGCGTCGTCGCCCCGGGTCCAGGCGCCGGTCGCCATCGGGTAGAAGGCCTCGTCCCACACGGCCGCGCGCTCGTCGGCGCGCGCGAGGCGGCCGGTCGGGTTGTGGGGGTTCGAGCGCCACCGCGGGCCGGTGCCGCGCGGGTGCAGCGCGAACTCGGGCTCGACGACCGAGCCCCCGAGCTCGCCCGCCACGAGCGCGATCGCCTCGGCGCCGCCGTTGGTGAGCAGCAGCCGGTCCGCCGACACGCCCATCGCGGCCGCGAGGGCGGCCGTCGCGGCCGAGGGGTCGGGGTAGCGCCCGATGGCGTCGAGGTGGCGCGCGAGCACCGGCGTGGGGTCGGGCGCGACGGGGTTGAGCGACTGGGAGAGGTCGAGCACCGCCGACACCTCGACACCGAGCGCGCGCGCGATCGCCGCGCCGTCGCCCCCGTGCCGTCCCGGCGTCAGGCCCACGACCGCTCCCTGAACGAGCGTCGGGCGAGCAGGGCCGCGCCCACGAGCAGCAGCGCGAGGGCGGCCGTGACGTCGCGGCTGAGCCGTCGCGCGGCGGCGATGTCGCTCGCGCGCGCCGGCCGGCCCGTGCCCAGGGCGGGCCGGACCTCGACCCGGTCGCCGTAGACGTTGCGCCCGCCGAGCGTGACCCCGAGGGCGGCCGCGAAGGCGGCCTCGGCGACCCCGGAGTTCGGCGAGGGGTGCGTGGGTGCCTGGCGGCGCACGGCGCGGAGCACGGCGAGCGCGGTGCGCGGGCGCGTCAGCGCGACGAGCCCCGCGGTGACGCGTGCCGGCACCCAGTTGGCGGCGTCGTCGAGGCGCGCGGCGGCCGTGCCGAAGTGGCGGTAGCGCGCCGAGCGGTGCCCGACCATCGCGTCCATCGTGTTGATCGCGCGGTAGCCGAGCGCCCCCGCGGCGCCCAGGGCCGCCGCGCAGAGCGCCGGCGCGACGATCGCGTCCACGGTGTTCTCGGCGACCGACTCCACGACCGCGCGCGCGATCCCCGCCTCGTCGAGCTCGCTCGGGTCACGTCCGACGAGGGCCGGCAGTCTCGAGCGGGCCTCGTCGAGGTCGCCCGCCTCGAGGGGTTCGGCGACCTCGGCCGCCGTGTGCGACAGCGAGCGGCCGCCGACGCTGAGTGCCGTCGCGAGCGCGGTGGACCGGACGATGCGCCCCGCGAGCGCGCCGAGCGCGAGCCCGGCACCGGCGTAGCCGAACCCGGCGGCGCGGTCGTCGCGGTAGAGGCGCGACTCGACCGCGCCCATCACACGCCCGAAGTGCACGAGGGGATGGACCCGCGTCGGCGGCTCGCCGACGAGCCGGTCGAGCCCGAGCCCGATCGCTGCTGCGAGCGCACGGCTCACCGCAGTACCCACAGGACGAGCCCGAGCGTCTCGCCCACGATGCCGCTCGCGCCGAGCACGTCGCCGGTGTAGCCACCGAGGCGTCGCTTGGCGAGCAGCGCGACGGCACCGGCGCCGACGAAGACCCCGAGCACGCTCACCACACCGTGACGCCCGCAGTGCGCGCCGAGCGCCAGCGACCCGGCGATCCCGACCAGGACCGCGATGACGAGTACCCAGCGG
>JAKAPH010000064.1 GCA_021807265.1 Actinomycetes bacterium
GACCATGCTGTCGATCTGGTGGTTCGCGCTGCGCCCGCGCCGAGGGCGGCGCGACTGAGGCGTTCGCGCCGGCCAATAGGGTGGGCCTCCATGTCGCCCGCGTCCCTCGCCCCGCTCCGGCACCGCGGCTTCGCCATCGCGCTCGCGGCGTCCTTCGTGTCCTCGACGGGTACCTGGATGCAGTCCGTCGCCCTGGGGGTCTACCTCACCCAGACGACCCACAACACCGTGTGGCTGGGCCTCGTGACGGCCGCCGCGTGGGTGCCAAGCCTCGTCGGCTCGCCCCTCGGGGGACTGGTCGCTGATCGGTGGAACCGCCAGCGGTGGATCCAGGCCAACAACGTGGTGATGTTCGTGGCCGCCGCGGCGCTGGCGGTGGCCGAGCTCGCCGGGCACCTGTCGCCCGCGACGGCCTGCTACCTCGCGATCGTCGAGGGCCTCGCCGGCGCCGCGGCGTGGCCGGCGTGGCAGTCGCTCCTGCCGGACCTGGTGGAGCGGCGCGAGGTCTTTGCCGCCGTGTCGCTCTCGTCGGCGCAGTTCAACCTCGGCCGGGTCATCGGTCCAGTGCTGGCCGCGCTGGTGCTGGCCTTCGCCTCGCCGGGGTGGTGCTTCGCGATCAACGCCGCGACCTTCTTGATCGTGGTGATCGCGTTCCTCTTCGTGCGAAGCGCGCCGCGGCCCAAGGTCGTCGCGCCGCTGCGGCTCTGGGGCGAGACCGTCGACGGGGCGCGTCGGGCTTGGTCGATCGACGGGTGTCGTTACCCGATCATCGCCGTCGCCGTGGTCGCGGTGACCGTCAGTCCCTTCATCGCCCTGGTGCCGGCGATGGCGATCGACGTCCTGCACGCGGGCAAGGTCGGCACGTCGTGGCTGGTCACGGCCCAGGGGGTCGGCGCCGTGGTGGGGGCGGTGCTGCTGCCCGGTCTCGTGCGGCGAACCTCGAGGGTCTTCGTGCTGCGGCTCTCGATCATCGCGGCGGTGCTGAGCGAGTTCGTCTACGCCTTCACCCCGAGCCTCGCGCTGGGCATGGCGGCGCTCGTCGTGCTCGGGGGCGCTTACGTCGGCACGCTGACGGGCCTGATCACGTCGGTGCAGCTGCACGCGCCCGAACGCGAGCGCTCGCGGATCCTCTCGCTCTACACGCTCGCGCTGTCGATCGCCTACCCGCTCGGCGCGGTCGTGCAGGCGAGCGCGGCGCGGTGGTGGGGCGTTCGCACCGTGACCGCGCTCGGCGCGGGTTTGATGGCCGTGGTCGTGGTGGGCGTCTCGACGACGCGGCCATCGTTCTGGACGCCGTTCGCGTTGGCCACGAAGAGCGAGGCGCAATTACTGGCAGACTAGGCGCATGCCATTTATTGCCACGAACCCCGCCACGGGCGAGCGCATCGCCGAGTACCCCGCCCACACCACCGAGCAGGTGCAGGCCCGCCTCGAACTCGCCGCGACGTCGTTTCGCCAGTGGCGCGACACCCCCATCGCCCGTCGCGCGGCGCTGATGCGCACGGCGGCCGAACTGATCGAGGGCGAGATCCCCGTGATCGCGGCGCTGATGACCGCCGAGATGGGCAAGACCTTCGCCGCGGCCAAGGGCGAAGCCTTCAAGTGCGCCGCGACCATGCGCTACTTCGCCGACAACGCCGAGTCCTTCCTCGCGCCCGAGACCGTCGCTACCAGTGCCCGGCGCAGCGGCGTGCGCTTCGACCCCGTCGGCCCGATCCTCGCGATCATGCCCTGGAACTTCCCGCTCTGGCAGGTGATCCGCTTCAGCGCGCCCACGATCATGGCCGGCAACGTCGTGCTGCTCAAGCACGCGCCCAACGTGCCCGGCAGCGCCTTGTACATCGAGGAACTCTTCACCCGCGCCGGCTTCCCGGCCGGGATCATGACGAACCTCTTCGTCGAGGTCGACGCCATCGAGGGCATCATCGCCGACCCCCGGGTCGTCGGGGTGACGCTCACGGGCTCGGAGCGCGCCGGCCGATCGGTGGCGGCGCTCGCGGGTGCGCACCTGAAGAAGTGCGTGCTCGAGCTCGGCGGCTCGGACCCCTTCATCGTCGGGGTCCACGCCGACCTCGACGCGGCCGTGCCGATGGCGGTGACCGCGCGCGTGCAGAACAACGGGCAGGCCTGCATCGCCTCCAAGCGGTTCATCGTGGTGCGCGAGCGCGCCGATGAGTTCATCAGCCGCTTCAGCGAGGCGATGGCCGCGGTGCCCACCGGGGACCCGATGGACCCCTCCACCGTGCTCGGCCCGATCGTGTCGGCGTCGCAGTTCAACCAGCTCGCCGAGCAGGTCTCGTCGTCGGTGGCGGCCGGCGCCGTCGTGCGCGCCGGCGGCGAAGCGCTGCCCGGTGAGGGGTACTTCTACCCGGCCACGGTCCTTACCGACGTGCCGAGCGACTCGCGCGCTGGGAGCGAGGAGCTCTTCGGCCCGGTCGCGGTCGTGCACGTCGCCGAGGACCTCGAGGCCGCCATCGCCTACGCCAACGCGACGCCGTGGGGCCTGGGCGGGTCGATCTGGTCGACGGACGACGCCGAGATCGACGCCGCCGTCGCCGGGCTCGACGTCGGGGTGGTCTTCGCGAACGCGGTCGTGGCCTCGATGCCCGAACTGCCCTTCGGCGGCACGAAGAACTCCGGCTTCGGCCGTGAACTCTCGGTCTACGGGATCAAGGAGTTCACCAACATCAAGTCCTATTACGTGGCCTGATGACGACGTACTACTTCGATCACGCGGCGTCGGCGCCGCGGCGTGACGAGGTGGCGGCCGCGATGGAACGCTGGCAGCACGGCGTCGTCGGCAACCCGTCGGGCAGCCATCGCGCGGCGCGCGAGGCCCGTCGGGCCGTCGAGGAGGCCCGCGAGGTGGTGGCCGAGTTCGTCGGCGCCGAGCCGGCCGGGGTGATCTTCACCGGCGGGGGCACCGAGTCGTGCCAGCTGGGCGTCGCCGGCGTGGCGAACCACCACCGTCGCCACCACGAGACGACCTCGATCGTCGTCTCGCGCATCGAGCACCACGCCGTGCTCGACGCCGCGGCGATGATGGCGAGGGACTTTCCGAGCGTGTCGGTGCGCTACGTCGAGGTCGACGGCGATGGGGTGGTGGACCTCGAGTCTCTGCGCGCGGCCATCGGGCCCGACACCGCGGTCGTGAGCGTGATGGCGGCCAACAACGAAACCGGCGTGCGCCAGCCCCTCGACGGGGTGTCGGCTATCGCCCACGGCGCCTACGACGGCGGGTCGGTCGTGCACACCGACGCGGTCGCGGCGGCGCCGTGGCTCTACCTGCCGACGGTGACGGCGTCAGCCGACATGGTCTCGCTCTGTGCGCACAAGCTCGGCGGACCGGTCAGCGCCGGCGCGCTCGTCGTGCGCGGCCCCGTGGCCCTGGACGCACAGGTTCCCGGCGGGGGCCAGGAACAGGGGCGGCGTGGGGGCACGGTGGACGTGGCGGCGGCCGTCGGGCTCGCCGCCGCGGTGCGCGCGACCGCCCGTGAGTTCGACGAGGTCAATGAGCGCGTCGAGGACCTGCAGTCGACCATGGTGAACGCCCTGTCGCTGCTGCCCGGCTGCCGGGTCACCGGCGTGGCGGCCCTGCGGGTCCCGGGAACGGTGCACGTGACCCTCGAGGGGCTCGTCAGCGACGAGTTGCTCTTCCTGCTCGACGAGGCCGGGGTCTACGCGTCGGCGGCCGCGAGCTGCTCGAGCGGCGCGAGCCAGGCGAGCCACGTGCTCGAGGCCATGGGCGTCGCGGCGGACCGGGCCCGCGGCTCGCTGCGGTTCTCCATGGGCGCCGAGACGACCGCCCAGGACGTGGGCGAGGTGATCGCGATCCTGTCGCGAATCGTGCACCAACTTCGCTGAACGACCGCACGGTCCGGCTGGCAGACTGGGCGCGTGAAGATTCTGGTGGCGATGAGTGGGGGGGTCGATTCGTCGGTCGCCGCCGGTCTGCTGCGCGACGCCGGGCACGACGTCGTGGGCGCGACGCTCAAGCTGTGGGGCGGGGTCGCCGACTCGGGTTGCTGCTCGGTGGCCGACGTGGACGACGCCCGTCGGGTCGCCCAGGTCCTGGGCATCGACCACCACGTCTTTAACTACACCGAGGAGTTCGAGCGCCACGTCGTCGCGCCCTTTGTCGCCGGCCACGCCGCGGGCCTCACGCCCAATCCCTGCATCGAGTGCAACAAGCACATCAAGTTCGACCTGCTGATCGACCGGGCGATGCGGCTGGGCTTTGACGCCGTGGCGACGGGCCATCACGCCCGGGTGGTCGAGCGCGCCGGCCGGCCGGCGCTCGCCCGCGGCGCCGACGCGGCCAAGGACCAGAGCTATGTGCTGGGCTACCTGAGCGCACCGCTGCTCGCTCGCCTGGCGCTGCCCATCGGCACGATGACCAAGGACGACGTGCGACGCGAGGCCGAGGCGCTGGGGCTTCGCACCTGGAACAAACCCGACAGCCAGGACGTGTGCTTCATCGAGGCCGCGCGGGGCCGCGAGGTCTTCCTGCGCAGCCGCATTCCCGTGACCCCGGCCACCGTCGTGGACCGCTCGACCGGCGACGTGCTCGGCCAGGTCGAGGCGGCCGAGCTGGTCACCGTGGGACAGCGCCGCGGCGTCGCGCCGGGCCGTGACGGCGAGCGCCGCTACGTCACCAACGTGGACCTGGCCGCGGGGCGCGTCGACGTGGGCCGGCTCGACGAGGTCAAGGTCACCATGGTGCCCCTCGACGCCGCCTCGCTCAGTGTCACCGACGTCGCCCTCGGCGACACCGAACGCGTCTGGGTCCAGGCGAGCGCCCACGGCGTCGCGCGCCGGGCCGTCCTTCGGACGTCGGAGCGGCTGCGGGTGGTCTTTGACGAGCCGGTCCGCCCGATCGCGCCGGGCCAGTCGGTCGTCTTCTACGCCGACGACGATCCCGAGGTCGTGCTGGGCGCGGCCACCGTGGCCCGGCCGTGAGCACGGCGTCGGAGCGGGCCGCGTGGCTGCGCGAGCAGATCGCCCGGCACAACGACGCCTACTTCGTGCGCGACGCGCCCCTCATCCCCGACGCCGACTACGACGAGCTCGTTCGCGAGCTGCGCCGCCTCGAGCAGGCGGACCCGTCGCTCGTCGTGCCCTCCTCGCCGAGCCAGACGGTCGGCGCCGCGCCCGACGTCGCCTTCAAGCCCATCGCGCACCGCGAGGCGATGCTCAGCCTGGACAACGTCTTTGACGAGTCCGAACTGCGCGCGTGGGCCGACCGGGTGTCGCGCGCCCTCGAGCTCGACCCCGAATCGATCGCCTTTTGCGTCGAGCCCAAGATCGACGGCCTGGCGCTGTCGATCCACTACGACGACGGCCAGCTCGCCTGGGCCGCCACGCGCGGCGACGGGCGCACCGGCGAGGAGGTCACCGCCAACGTGCGCACCGTGGCCAGCGTCCCTACGTCGCTTGGCGCGCTGGCCGGGGGACTGGACGTCCGCGGTGAGGTCTTCCTCGCCAGGGACGCCTTCGCCGAGCTGAACCGCGTGCAGCGCGAACGCGATGAGCGCGAGTTCGCCAATCCGCGCAACGCCGCCGCGGGCAGCCTGCGCCAGAAGAACGCGGCGGTCACCGCCGAGCGCGCCCTGTCGTTCCTCGCCTATCAGGTCGTGGACCCCGCCAACTCGCTCGGCGTGACGAGCCAGGGTGCCCTGCTCGAAAAGCTGGGCGAGCTCGGCTACCTGGTCGCCGCGGACGCCCGGGTCGTGCTCGGCGCTGACGCGATGGTGGCGCGCTCGTCGTGGTTCCAAGAACACCGCCACGACCTGCCCTTTGACGTGGACGGGGCCGTGATCAAGGTCGACGACTTCGCCCAGCGCGCCCGCCTCGGCTCGACGTCGCGGGCACCGCGGTGGGCCATCGCGCGCAAGTTCCCGCCCGAGGAGCGCACGACCCGTCTGGTGTCCATTGAGGTCTCGATCGGTCGCACCGGCCGGGCGACGCCCTACGCGGTGCTCGAGCCAGTCGTCGTGGCGGGCTCGACGGTGTCCCTCGCGACCCTGCACAACGCCGACCAGGTCGCCCTGAAGGACGTGCGCCCGGGCGACGTGGTGGTGGTGCGCAAGGCGGGCGACGTCATCCCCGAGGTGGTGGGCGCGGTGCCCGACCCGTCGGTCGCGCGCGGCGAGCCCTGGGTCTTCCCGAGTGCCTGCCCCGAGTGCGGCGGGCCCCTCGTGCGCCTGGGCGAGGAGCGCGACAGCTACTGCGTGAATCCGAACTGTCCGGCCCAGCTCCTCCAGCAGGTCGTGCACTTCGCGTCGCGCGGCGCGCTCGACATCGAGGGCCTGGGCGAGCAGCGCGCCGCCCAGCTGATCGAGGCCGGCCTCGTGGGTGACGTGGCCGACCTGTTCAGCCTCGACACAGCCCGCCTCGAGCAGCTCGAGGGACTCGGCGCGGTCTCGGCGGCCGCGCTCGTCGGCGCCGTCGAACGGGCCAAGGCCCAGCCGCTCAGCCGCCTGCTGGTGGCGCTCGGGATCCGCCACGTCGGCCCCGTCGCGGCGCGCGCCCTCGCCACGTGGTTCAAGGCGTACGCCGAGCTCGCCCAGGCGCCGCTCGCCGAGCTCGAGGTGATCGACGGGGTCGGGCCCGTGATCGCGGCGTCGGTCTTTCAGTTCGTGCGCTCGCCCGAGGTCCTCGAGCGCCTGGCCCGGCTCGAGCGCGCCGGGGTGACCCTCGTCGAGCCCTCGAGCGACGAACTCGACCAGACGCTTCGCGGCCGGGCGGTGGTGGTCACCGGAACCGTGCCCGGTTTCACCCGCGAGTCCGCCGAGGCGGCCATCGTCGCGCGCGGGGGCACCTCGCCGGGCACCGTCTCGGCGAAGACCTACTGCGTCGTGGTCGGTGACGCACCGGGTGCGAGCAAGCTCACCAAGGCCCGGACCCTCGGTGTCGCCCTCGTCGGCGCGACCGAGTTCGAGACCTTGCTCGAGACGGGTGCGTGGCGCGCCACCATTGCCTGAGGCGGCGAGACGGTGCTCTAGGGTTGAGTCTGTCCATGTCTACGTACACGTTCTCGCCCGGTCACGACGTCGTCGGTCGGTATCGCATCACCGATACCGTGGGCGTCGGGTCGAGCGCTGAGGTCTACCTCGCCGAGGACCGGACCCTGCACCGAACGGTGGTGCTGAAAGTCCTGCTCCCGCAGCTGGCCGAGCACGAGGACGTGCGCCGACAGTTCCGCGACCAGATCATCCGCTCGGCGACCCTGAGCCACCCGCACCTCGCGCGGGTCTTCGACGGCGGCCAGGAGTCGGGGTCGATCTTCGTGGTCAGCGAGTACATGAGCGGCGGCTCGCTCGAGGACGTGCTCGCCTCGGGCCGGCGCCTCGACGTCGGCGACACCGCGAAGCTGGGGGCCGACGTGGCCTCGGCGCTCGCGTACCTGCACGCCAACGGACTCGTCCACGGCTCGCTGTCGCCGAGCAAGCTCCTCATCGGTGACGACGGCGGCGTACGCGTCGGCGACGTCGCGATGGCGGGACTGCGCACGATGCACGCCGGGCACAGCTCGATCAACGACGTGCGCTACTTCAGTCCCGAGCAGGCCCAGGGATCGCCGGGCGACGCCAAGTCCGACGTCTACGCGCTCGCGCTGATCCTCTTCGAGGTCGCGACCGGCGAGGCGCCCTTTGACGCCGTGTCGGCCGAGGCGATGTTGCGCGCACGAATCAACACCCCGCTGCCGATCCGTCCCGAGCTCGGCACGCTCGACATGATCCTCGCTCAGGCGGCCGTGCCCGACCCGCTGCTGCGGCTCTCGGCCGACCAGTTCGCGAATCGGCTCAACGCAAGCGTGACCGACACCTCGCCACTGGTGATCACGCCGGCCAGCCGGTCGATGCCGCTGCTCGCGCACTACCAGCCCTCGGAGCCACGCACGTCGATCGGATTCCGCGTGCCGTCGGCCGAGCAGATTGCCGGCTCCGGCTACGACGAGCCGCCCGCGACGCGTTTTCCGCGTCCCCAGCCCGCCCGTTCGGTCCCGCCGGGCGCGCCGGCAGCCGACGCCAAGGCCCGCGCCCGCGCCTCCGAGCCTTACCCGATCGTGCCCCCGCCCCGGCGCCGGCGCGCGGCCATTGCCGTCGCCGCAGTCGTGTTGATCGCCGCCGCGGCGGGCGCCGCCGTGTGGAAGAGCGGACTCCTGACCCAGAGCCACACGGTGCCCTCGCTGCTGGGGCTCACCACGGCTGAGGCGTCGAGCCAGCTGAGCGGGGAGGGCCTGAGCATTCGAGTGGCCGGCCACCAGCGCTCGGCGACGATCGCCGCGCACGACATCATCTCCCAATCGCCCGCGGCGGGCAGTTCGGCCAAGGCCGGCACGGTGGTGACCGTGACCGTCTCGGACGGCCTGGCGCGGGTGACGATGCCGAGCGTGCTCGGCGAGACCTGCGCAACGGCGACGGCGGCGCTGAAGAAGGCCGGCGTCACCGCGACCTGCCCGAGCACGGCCTACGTCGCGAGCACCCGCGCCGCGGGACAAGTCGCCGGGGTGATCTACCACGGCTTCACCAACCCCGCGACCGTGCCCGCCGGGGCGACGGTCGTGCTCGCCCTGAGCAAGGGCCCCACGCCCACCACGACCACGACGGCGGCGCCCGCACCGACGACGACGGCACCCACGACCACCACCACGGA
>JAKAPH010000065.1 GCA_021807265.1 Actinomycetes bacterium
AGACCTGCCCGAGGTCGGCCGTGAAGGCCGGCGCGCCGGTGACCGCACTCTGGATCCCGGGCGCCAGGTCCGCGGCCAGGGCCGCGCGGATGGCCACGATCCGGTTCGTGACCACGTTGAGGTTGGGCGCCGTCGACACCTCGATCGACGCGAGCGCCACCCGGGCGCCGGGGCTGAGCACCAGCGGGCCGAGGGCGCGCGAGGAACTCGTCGGCACCACCGACTGGTCGGCGGTGACCAGGCGCGCCGTCAGCGCTTGCAGCGTCGCGACCTGCTGGGCGCTGAGGCGCTGACCGTCGCGTCGCCGGTACACGATCACGGCGGCCTCGCTACGCGCGCCGGGCAGGCTCGCCACGCGCTGGGCGGCGAGCCACGACTGGCTCGAGTGGGGCAGTCCGTCCACGACCGACGGCTGGGTCACGGCCGGGGCCCGCAGCCCGATCACCACCGCGACCACGATCACCGCGACGACCAACGTCGCGACCGCACTCCCTAACCGTCGTGGTACTGGCGCGAAGCCCGACATCGACCAGTCCCTTCGGAATCGGTGGTGCGCTGAATCCTACGAAACGCAGCGACCCCGTGGGTGCTTGGTGTGTCGATGATCGATTCGGCGCGCTCGCCGGTGCTATTGATGCAGCGAGACAATTGACGGGCTGGGGGGCCGGAGACCGTGAGCGATCAGTCATACGAGCGGGGCATCGAACTCGACGACCGCGTCTGGTGGGTCGGCACCACGGCGGCCGACGGGGGCTTCCCGAGCAACGTCTATCTCATCGAGCAGGGCGACCGCTCGGTCGTGATCGACCCCGGCTCGTCCCTCGGCGCCGAGGAGACCGCCGACAAGATCAACGCGGTGGTCGGGCTGCACAACGTCCGCTGGGTCGTCTGCTCCCAGCCCGACGCCGACAAGGTCGCGGCCCTGCCCCAGCTCCTCGCGCGCGGCCTGCACCCCGAGGTCACAATCGTCTCGCACTCGCGCGCCCACGGGGCGCTGCGACGCGCCGGGTTCACCCTTCCCTACCGCAGCATCGACGACGACCGGCACCGGCTCGAGCTCGAGGACCGGACCCTGAACTTCCTGCTCACCCCGTACCTGCGCGCGGCCGGCGCCTTCGCCACCTTCGACGAGCGCTCCAAGATCCTCTTCAGCTCGGACCTCTTCGGCAGTTTCGAGTCCGGCCCGTCGCTCTTCGTGGACGACGACGCGGCCATCGACGCGATGCAACGCTTCCACGTGTACTCCGTGGCCAGCGGCGACGTCCTCGCCCACGCGCTGCTCGCGGTGCGCGCGGCGGCCCCGCGGATGATCGCACCCCAGCACGGGCACGTCATCACCGCGGACTTCGTCGACGCCGCGGTCAGCGCGCTCGACGACCTCGACTGCGGGGCGCTCCTGCTCACCCCCGACGACCCCGGCCTCTCGTTCCTCTTCGCGGCGAACCGAACGATCCACGGCGTGATCAACACGATGGTCAAGGAACACGACTTTTCGACCGTCGCCGAGTACCTCGCGGGCCTGGCCGTCAAGACCCTCGGCGCGGACTACTTCGAGCTCTGGGCGGGCACCGGGGGCGTCTTGTTCCGCTTCGAACGCGGCGACGACTTCGCCGGGCACCGCGACGAGCCGCCGGCCGACGTGACGAGCGTGCTCGCCGGGGAGTCCATCGACCCGGGCCACCGACTCGTCCTGCCCCTGCGGTCCCCCTCGACGAGCACCATCGACGGCGCGATGGTCTGGGGCTTTCGCGAGCGCCGGGTGCCGAGCGACGCCACGATCGTGGTGCTCAACCAGATCATCTCGCTCGTCGAGGTCGGCCTCGAGCGCGAAATCCTGCGGCGCACGACCGACCTCGAGCTCTCCGACTGGCACGCGCGTGCGATCTACGACCCGCTCACCGGACTGCGCAACCGCGCCTCACTGGCCGACACCTATCACCAGCTCGCCGCCTTCGACGACCGGAACCGCGACCCGCAGATGGCGGCGCTGATGGTCGACGTCGATCACTTCAAGGTCGTGAACGACACCTTCGGCCACGCCGCCGGCGACCTGGTGCTCCAGCGCGTCGCGCACGCCGTCGTCCAGAGCGTGCGCCCGAGCGACCCGACGTTCCGCCTGGGCGGCGAGGAGTTCCTCGTGCTGCTCTCCAACGTCGACGCGGCGAGCGCCGGCCTCGCCGCCGAGCGCATCCGCGAGCGCGTGGCCGCGTCCGCGCCCAACCTGCCGATCGTCACGGTGAGTGTGGGCCTCGCGCTGCGCCAACTGAACGAGAGCCAGGAGTCGCTGCTCGCGCGCGCCGACGCCGCCCTCTACCGCGCCAAGCAGGGCGGCCGTGATCGCGTAGAGGTCGCCCCGGGGGACTAGGCGTCGAAGCGGCGCTGGGCGAGCGCCACCACGTCGGCGGCGCCGACGGCCGGCGAGAACAAGAAGCCCTGGCCGAGGTCGCAGCCCAGCGCGCGCAGGCGGCTCAGCTGCTCGTCGGTCTCGATTCCCTCCGCGAGCACCTCGACGTCGAGCTTCTGGCCGAGGGTCACGATCGTCTCGAGCAGCGTCCGGGTGCGCGGATCGTCGTGGGTGGGGCTGACGAACGACTGGTCGATCTTGATGATGCGCGGGTGCACCAGTGTGAGGTAATGCAGGGACGAGTAGCCGGTGCCGAAGTCGTCGAGCGCGATGCCGATCCCGTGGCTCGTCAGTCGCTCGATCACGCCCAGGGTCTCGGCGACGTCGCTCAGGGTCGCGCTCTCGGTGACCTCGATGACGAGCCGGCTCGGCGCGAGCCCGCTCGACTTGAGCTCGCGCTCGATGCTCGCCACGAGGTCGGGGTCGTGGAACTGGCGCGCCGACAGGTTGACCGTGAGGTAGGGACCGTCGGGCGCCCAGGTCGCCGCGGCGGCGATCGCCTCGCGCAGGGCGAAGGCGCCGAGCTCGACGATCAGCCCCGACTCCTCGGCGAGCGGGATGAAGACCGACGGCGCGACGAGCCCGCGCGCCGGGTGGCGCCAGCGCATCAGCGCCTCGAACCCCACGACCGTCATCGTCGAGAGCTCGACGATGGGCTGGTAGTACATCGCGAGCTCGTCGGTCACCAGCGCGTGGCGCAGCTCGCGGGCGAGCTCGAAGTGGCTCGCCGCCCGGTGGTGCATGGACGGCGTGAAGACCACGTAGCGGTTCTTGCCCTCGCGCTTGGCCTCGTAGAGCGCGACGTCGGCGTCGCGCACGAGCGCCTCGCGGTCGACCTGGCCGGCGTCAAAGGACACGACCCCGATGCTCGCGCGCTGCTCCACGACCGTGCCGCTCATCGCGAACGCCTCGTCAAAGACCCCGAGCAGGCGCGCGGCGACCTGCTGGGCCTCCTCGTCGCTCGACAGGCCCTCGGCCAGGTAGAGGAACTCGTCGCCGCCGAATCGACACAGCGTGTCCGACGCCCGCGTCACCGACTGCATCCGCCCCGCGACGGCCGCCAGCAGCTCGTCGCCCGTGATGTGGCCGCGCGTGTCGTTGATCCCCTTGAAGTCGTCGAGGTCGATGAGCAGCACCGCGCCGAAGCCGCCGTAGCGGCCGACGCGCTCGAAGGCCTGGGCCAGCCGGTCGTCGAAGAGGGCCCGGTTCGCGAGACCCGTGAGCGGATCGTGCAGCGCCTGGTGGGCGAGCTGGTCGGCCAGCTCGAGCTCGTCGGTGATATCGCGCTCGGAGTTGACGAAGTACAAGATGTCGCCCTGCTCGGTGCGCGCCGTCGACTTGGATATCTCGACCACGATGACCCGGCCGTCGGGCTTGACGTAGCGCTTGATGTAGCGCACCCGCTCGACGTCCCCGGCGAGCAGTCGCTGCTGCACCGACTCGGTGATCCCGAGGTCTTCGGGGTGGGTGAACACGGATGAGTCACCGTGCAGCAGCTCCTCGCGGGAGCGTCCGAGCATCGCGCAGAAGGCGTCGTTCACCGCGATGCAGCGGTCGTCGAGGTCGGTGAAGGCCATCGGCGCCATGTTCTCCTCGAAGGCCAACCGGAACCGCTGCTCGATCTCGTCGCGCGCGCGTGCCGCGGAGCGCTCCGCGCTGTCGTCGCGCACCAGCGTGATGATCCAGCGGCGCCCGCCCAACACGATCGGCGCCAGCGCGATGTCCACCGCCAGCTCGCTGCCGTCTCGACGCAGCAGCGCCAGGTTGAGGCGGTGGCCCATCGTGCGAACCCGGCCCTCCTCGGCGAAGCGGCGCCGCTGGGCGAAGTGAGCGGCCCGGGCGGCGTTGGGCACGATGTCCTCCACCGAGCGACCGACGAGGTCGTCGAGGTCGTACCCGGTCAGATTGGTGAAGACGCCGTTGGCGTGACGGATGATCCCGGTGTCGTCGACGAACGCGACGCCGTCGGGCAGCACGTGCAGCAGACGCTCCCAGGTGAGCGGGTGGCGCTCGAGAAAGTCAATGAAGGGCTCGGCGCCCTCGTTCGAAGCCATCGACACCCTCTTATCGCTCCCCGCCCGGCCGCGTCCGACGCGCCGACAGCTCGCCGCGTTGGGGGCCATCGTATCGAAGCCTCCTCGACGAACCGCGCACGCCGGCCGGGGTACTCAGTCGAGGGACCTCGGCGTCCAGCGCACGACGCGCGCTTCGGGCACGGCGCCGCGAACCGCCGCCTCCACCGCGCGGCCCGTGGCCTCCGCGGCGCCGACGGTCGTCGCGGGAGCGACGAATCCCTCGACCTCGACGAGGAGGGTCCGACCCATCCAGCGAGCCCGCACGTGCGCGTGCGTGACGCCATCGACCTGCGTGGCGGCCGAGGTCGCGGCCTCGACCACGCGCGGCTCGACCGCGTCCATCAAGTGCCGGACGAGCTCGCTGGTCACCTCGTAGCCGACGTGGCAGATGAAGCCGGTCACGAGCAGTCCGGCGACCGCGTCGGCCCACGACCAGCCGACGGCGACGCCGAGCAGCCCGATCATGGCCCCGGCCGAGGACAACGCGTCGAGCCAGGAGTGCTGCGCGTCGGCGACGAGCGTCGCCGACTGGATGCGCCGTCCGACGCGCAGCTTGTATCGAGCGACGACCTGGTTGGCGATCACGCCGATGCCCGCGGCCGCGATACCCCAGCCGACGTCGGTGGTCGAGCCGTGGATGAAGAGCTTGTGCACGCTCAGGTACCCGGCGAAGGCGGCACTGACCCAGATCGCGAGCGCGACGCCGAGGCCGGCGACGTCCTCGGCCCGCTCCCACCCGAAGGGATGCGAGCTGGTGGCCGGACGCCTCGAGACCCGCAGCCCGAGGAAGACGACGAGCGAGGTGCTGACGTCGGCGAGGTTGTGCAGCGCGTCACTGAGCAGTCCGACCGAACCGCTGAGCGCCGCGATCGCGAGCTCGATCAGACCGGCGGCGCCGAGTCCGGCCGCCGAGACGACGATCGCCCGGTGGGCGTCCTGGCGGTCGACGAGCTCACGGGCGACCTGCGCCGGCGGGCGCGGCTCGCCCGCCTGGCACTCACCGAGCCCGTGCACGCTTCGCCTCCTTCACCGTCGTGAGCGCACGGGCGTCGACGTCCGAGTGGGTCGAGGCGTCGCGCCCGATCGCCGCGGGTCCTGCGGCGAGGTGGTCGCCGTGGAACAGTGCCTCCTCGGCGAGACGTCGAACGTGCGGGCTCTCGGCGGCGTAGTAGACACGGTTGCCCTCTCGGCGCACGGTCACCAGGCGCGAGAGGCGCAGCTTGGCCAGGTGCTGGGAGACCCCCGCCGGTTTCGCGCCGAGGTGCGCCGCGAGCTCGTTGACCGAGTGCTCACCGTGTAGGAGCGTCCAGATGATGCGCAGCCGCGTGCCGTCGGCGAGGAGCTTGAGCGTGTCCGCGGCTAGGTCCACCTGCCGATCGGTCGGAGACCTATCTATCTGCGTAGCCACGTAGATAGATAGTAGTCACGGATCCGCGGGATAGTGCGAATCGTGTCAATCCCTCCCGCGACCTGCGAGACTCGGCGCCGTGACATCTAGCGAGCCGGCACTGCGACGTGGTCTGCGACTCGAGTACGCGACCCTGGCCTGGAACGTGGTCGGCTTGGCCGTGCTCGCGTGGACGGCGATCGCCGCCCGGTCGGTCGCCCTCGCCGGGTTCGGCCTGGACTCGCTCATTGAGATCGGGGCGTCCGTCGTGGTCATCTGGGAACTGACCGGCATCGACGAACGGCGACAGCATCGCGCGCTGCGGCTCATCGGGGGCGCGTTCGCCGCCCTGGCGCTCTACCTGCTCGTCCAGGGCGTCGTGGTGCTCGTGGTGCGCCACCACGCCGGTCACAGCGTGGCCGGCATCGTCTGGACGGCGCTCACCGCACTGGCGATGTTCGCGCTCGCGTGGGGCAAGGCTCGGACGGGGCGGGCCCTGGGCAACCTCGTGCTACAGACCGAGGGCAGGGTCACCCTGGTCGACGGCATCCTCGCCACCGCCGTCCTCGTCGGCCTCGTGCTCAACGCCGCCCTCGGGTGGTGGTGGGCTGACCCCGTGGCCGGCTTCGTCCTCGTCTACTACGCACTGCGCGAATTCGCCGCGATCATGCGCCACGGGTCGGCGGCGTGAGCGCCATCACCGTCTACGGCGTCTGCGCCGTGAGCTTCATGATGGTGATGTACGCCCTCGAGCGACGGGGTCGACGATTCATCCTGTGGTTCGTGCTCGGCTGCCTGCTCTCGAGCGCCTACGGCTTCCTCGCCGGCGCGTGGCCCTTCGGGGTCGTCGAACTGGTCTGGTCCGCGATCGCCGTGCGACGTTTTGCCACCACCCGCGACGAGTAATCGTCACGGTGTTCGACCATCATCGTCACGGCCCGCTGCCGCGACTGTGGCCCGTACCTGTTTGTTCGTGTCACTAACCGAGCCTCGCAAGGGGATCGGCCTCCACGAACCTCGTAGCGGTTCATCGCGCAAAGGGCGAGCACCCTCTGCCCAGAACCCACTCAACGAGGATTCTCGCAACTGTGGGGGATCCTGCTCCGCGAGCAGTCCCCGGGGCCGAACTCGATGACACGCTCCGCACAGTCGCGCCCCGAGTCACCGCACCCCAACCATCGTGCGAACCGCGTGACGCTACTTGCGCACCACCGACTCCACCGTCTGAGCGAGAATCGCCTGTCCACCCACGCTCGGGTGGACCCCGCAACCCGTCATGGTGCTGCCCGTGTACAGCTGCGTGAGTAGGCCAGCGTTGCACGTGTTGCCCCCGGAGTATTGGGCCGCCTGGTTGAAGGCGGCGTAGCCGTTCGCAATCTCCACGTGGAAGCCAGCGCCGCCCTGGTCCATGGCCTGATTGATCGCTTGGCTACCCGCCGACGCCAGCGCGTTGGAGTAGTCCGTCGAGTAGTAGTTGACGAGAACGATCTGGCCCTTGAATTGGGCGGTGACCCGCAGTCCGTGCAAGATGGTGGCCACGTTCTTGGTGACCGTCGCGAGCACGGGCGCCAACTCCGTCGGGGATAGGCACTGGTCCGTCGTGATCTCTTGGCAGATGAAGCCATCGTTCGCCCCGATCATCAGCGTGATCAAAGTGGTTCGCGGGTGCGCCTTCAAATACTGCAGCGCGTAGGCCATCTGGCTGCCCGTGTAGGACGCGTGCAGCGGGTAGAGCGATCGGTACCCCCCGGCCGCGAGCCCTCCCGTCGCACTGACGTGATTCTCGCAGCCGTTGCTCTGCGCGCTGGCATTGAGCAAGCTCGAGGAGGTCTCACCGGGGCACGAGGCGTTCGCCACGTGCAGACCGAGCGCGGCGGCGACATCCTCGGGGAAGCCCACGAAGTTGGCGGCTGAAGTGTAGGTAGGGGCGGGCACCGTCGTCGATTCCCGATAGCCGAAGGAGACCGAGTCGCCGAGTGCCAGGTAGTCGCTACCGGGCGTAACGAGCGCGACGTTAAAGGGGTGTCGAGTCACGTGCGCGCTCGACGCGCTGGCCGACGCACTGACGAGCCCCATCGATAGCACGATCACCGCGCTCGCGCTGCGAGCAACCGACCACATTCGAAGCATCATGATCTCCCCCTGGCTACTTACCGTTTCGTAGACGTCGCACACAACGTCCGCACCTGGGTCTACCACGCCACCAGGCTGGGCGAGCGATCGCCGTCATCGCCCAGCGCGTCTCGGGGCGTTGATCCCGTGTTCGGCGCACCACCGGTCCGGCTCGACGATGAGGTTGCCGCCGGAGCAATGGACCTTTGCGAACTGTCCGTCTAGCGCGCTTCGTTCGTAGTCGTCTGCCCATTCGAGTGTGTTGCGTAGCTCCAGTCACGTCTGCGAGCACACCGCCAGCGCCGCACCCGCTGCGATGACGTATCCGAGCGTGACTACCGGCTCGTGTTCCGATCCGTTGTTGCGCATCGTTTCCGCGCGCCGGTTTGATGGGGCCGATGTCTCCGATCCCCTCGGTACGCACAGTCACCGCGCCGGTAGAGCCCTCCACGACACACCGACGCCGCCGCGCGCGAGGGCCGCGCGAGACTGGGAGCCGATTGGGTCACGAATGCGACACACGCTGCCGCCGACGGCGGGGTACCGATAGAGGCGGTGATGAGGAGCGCGACCAGGCCGTTTGGCCGGATCGCTTGGTGCGGCTGGAGGGATTCGAACCCCCGACCCTCGGTTCCGTAGACCGATGCTCTAATCCGCTGAGC
>JAKAPH010000066.1 GCA_021807265.1 Actinomycetes bacterium
CGATCACTCCCCAATGGATGTAATGCCCGTAATTATTCAGCGGTATCAGCGCCGCCAGCGACCAGAGATAGGCCATGGGTTGCTCGTTCCTCCCAACTAGATCCGTGGTGACCAGTCTCGCGAAACGCACCCCGCCCCTCGCCGGGAACTGCGGCGTGGCCCGCGACGTTGACTACTCACGCCACCGTTCTAGTTCCTGGCACGCGGTCGCGCGCGCTTTGGCGCAGGTGGAACTGAGTAACGCCTATGCAAAGCGAGACCGCACCGGCGATATGCAACTCGACGAGCACGACCGGCACGTGGGTGATGTACTGGGTAAAGCCGATGAGCGCCTGGACGAGGGCGATGAGCACGAGCCGGCGCACGCCGAATCGCAGGGCGTCGGGGACGCCGCTGCGCCAGATGGCAAAGACGAGTCCGGTCACGAGCCCGAGGAAGAGCACGGCGAGCACCGAGTGCACCCAGGCGGCGTCGGCGAAGGAGAACGGCAGCCGGCGGGCGACCAGCTGGCCCTGCGCCGCGCCGGCGTGCGGTCCCGACCCCGTCGTGGCCGTGCCCGCGAACAGCACGAGGACGAAGGGGATCCACAGCAGGCGCGCGATCAGCCGAAAGTGCGGGTCGCGAACGTCGGCGCGGGCGCCCGGACCGTAGACGTACTTGGAGCGGTGATAGAGGATCGCGCCGACGATGACCATCGCGAGCGAGAGGATCATGTGCAGCGAGACCAGCCACGGGTTGAGCTTGGAGTAGACGACGAAGGCGCCGAGGATGGCGTCGGCGACTACGCCGAGCACCAGCAGGCCCGAAAAGCCGATGAGGTCGCGGCGCCGCTCGGTGCGCAGCCACGCGGCGACGAAGGTCACCCCGGTCACGATCACGAGCACAATGGTCACGATCCGGTTGGTGTACTCGATCAGCGGGTGGATCGACCACGATCCGGCGATCTGGTGGCGGTAGCAGGTGGGCCAGTCGGGGCACCCGAGGCCCGAACCGGTCAGGCGCACGGCGCCGCCGGTGAGCACGATCACGATCATCGAGAGGAACGAACTGAAGGCGAACCAGCGGAACTTCGGGGGCGTTACGCGGAATCGGGACGCAGCAGTCACCCCTGCAGCCTACGTAAGGCTGCACTTCTAGACTGCCACCTATGACCATTGAGGTGTCGAAAGGTTTTTCGACGACGGACGTGCTGAAGGGCTACCTCGCGCTCACCAAGCCCCGCATCATCGAACTGCTGCTGGTGACCACGATTCCGACGATGGTGGTGGCCGCGAACGCCATCCCGAGCCTCTGGCTGGTCCTGGACACGCTGATCGGCGGCACCCTCGCGGCGGCCGGCGCCAACGCCTTCAACATGGTCATCGACCGCGACATCGACGCCATCATGGAGCGCACCAAGCGACGCCCGCTCGTGCGCGGTGTCATGAGCCCGCGCGCCGCGACGGTGTTCGCCCTTGGCCTCGAGGTGGTCGCCTTCGCCATCCTCGCCGTCTGGGTCAACCTGCTCGCGGCGTGGCTGGCCGTGGCCGCGATGCTCTTCTACGTGTTCGTCTACACGATCTGGCTGAAGCGGCGCAGCAAGCAGAACATCGTCATTGGGGGCGCCGCGGGCGCGGTGCCGGTGCTCGTGGGCTGGGCCGCGGTGACCGGGAACCTGTCGGTGACGCCGGTGCTGTTGTTCCTCGTGGTCTTCATCTGGACCCCGCCGCATTTCTGGGCGCTCGCCGTTCGCTACCGGGACGACTACAGCGCCGCCCACGTGCCGATGATGCCCGTCGTGGCGTCGCTGCGCCGCACGACCTTCGAGATCCTCGTCTACACCGTCATCATGTGGGTGCTCACCGTGCTCATCGGGCCCGTCGCCCACCTGGGGTGGATCTACGCCGTGTCGTCGATGGTCCTCGGTGCGTTCTTCACCTTCTACGCCATGCGCCTCTATCGCCACGCGGTCCACGACCGCGCCGACGCGGGCGAGGCCATGCGCCTGTTCCATTTCTCGATCACGTACCTAACGGCCCTCTTCGTACTCATGGCGGTGGATGTTCTTGTCAAAGCTCGTTGAAAAATGGCGGCGGGGCCACCCCTCGCCCATGATGTTCGTCTCCTTGGGCATTGGCACGGCCGTCGCCGTCGCGCTCATCGTCGTGGTCTCGCTGCTGACCGGCGGCCGCTCGTCGGCCAACGCCCTCGTCGGCACGAAGGCGGACACGTTCACCCTGCCCACCCTCGCGGGCGGCTCGGTCACGGCCCCCTACGCCACCGGCCACCCCACGGTGCTCGTCTTCATGGCGAGCTACTGCGCGCCGTGCCGCGAGGAGCTGCCCCACCTCATCACGTACCTGCACGACCACTCGACGGGCAAGGTGCGCGTGATCGGCATCGACACGAGCGACCAGCACGCCTCGGCGATCGCCTTCGTCCACCACGACGCGGTCCCCTTCCCCGTCGTCTTTGACCCGAACAGCACCGTGGCCGCGTCGTTCCAGTTTCAGGCGATCCCCGACACAGTCTTCGTGAACGCCCAGGGCCGGGTCGCCAACGTCGTCATCGGCAAGATCAGCCCCGCCGAGTTCGCGAGCGACCTCGCGGCGATTAACGCCTAGCGAGGCCGAACCGGGCCGAATCGACCCGGGTCGAATCATCTAATCGAAACGGAACGTTCGCGCTGCGAGTAGCGGCGCGCCGAGCGCCCAGACGAGCAGTGACACCCAGTCCCCGCCGGTCGGATTGAGGCCGAGCCCGAGGATGCGGTGCAGCGCCTCGGCGAGGGACCCCGAGGGCAGCACGACCGCGATCCGGCCCACGACACTCGGCAGCGAGGTCACCGGCACGACGATGCCCGAGAGCAGCAGCAGCACGAGGTAGAGCCCGTTGCTCGCGGCGAGGTTGACCTCGGCCCGCAGCCAGCCGGCGAGGCCGAGCCCGATGCCCGCGAGGCCCATCGAGCCGAGCAGGATCACGAGGATCACGAGGAGGGTCCCGTGGGCCCCGCCGTGGGGCCGCCAGCCGAGCGCGACCGCGACCGCGGCGACCACCACGACCTGGATGGCCTCGGTGACGAGGACCCCGGCGATCTTCGCACCAATCAGGCTGCGGCGCCCGAGCGGGGTCACGTAGAGGCGCCGAAGCACGCCGAAGGAACGCTCGAACCCGGTCGCGATCGAGAGCGCCACCATGGCGGTCGAGAGCACCGAGAGGGCGATGATCCCCGGCGCGATGAAGTCGACACGGTGCGCGGTCGGGCTCGCGGTCACCCGCGCCAGCGAGAAGAAGACGAGCAGCAGCACCGGGATGGCGATGGTGAGCAGCAGCGTCTCGCCGCGGCGGATGGTCATGCGCACCTCGGCGCGGGTCTGGGCTAGCCACGCCTTCACGGGAGGCTCCGTTCCTCGGCGATGAGCTGCAGGTACCGCTCCTCGAGCGAGGCGCGCGTGCGCAGTGACACGAGCTCGACGCCGCGCTCGGTGAGCAGCGCGCCCACCAGGGCCACCCGCTCGGGGCTCGACGCCACGGCGCAGCGCAGCCGGGTCGGCGTCTCGTTGGTGACCGGACAGTCGAGCCGGCGGGCGAGGGACGCCGCGTCGATCGGGGCGCTCGTCTCGATGATGAGCTCGGGCTCGCCCATCAGGTCGTCCAGGGTCCCCTCGGCGATGACGGCGCCGTGGTGCACCAGCACGAGGCGGTCGGCCATGCGCTCGGCCTCGGCGAGCTCGTGGGTGGTGATCAGCACCGCGCAGCCGCGATCGGCCTCGGCGGCGATGATCGAGCGGATGGTCTGTCGGCCCTCGGGGTCGACGGCGGTCGTCGGCTCGTCGAGCACCAGGACCCGGGGCCGGGCGATCAGCGCCAGGGCGAGCAGCGTGCGCTGCTGCTCGCCGCCCGACAGGCGCCGCCACGGCGTCGAGGCGCACCCGCGCAGGTCGAGCAGGTCGAGCAGGCCGTCGGGGTCGCGCGGCGCGTCGTAGTAGGTCGCGGTCAGTTTCAGCACCTGGGCCGGGGTCATGGGGAACCAGACGCCGCCTCGCTGGAGCAGGGCGCCGGTGCGCACCACGACCTCGTCGTGGTCGCGGCGCGGGTCCAGTCCGTGGATCCGGACCGTGCCGCCGTCGGGGTCGCGGAACCCGAGCAGGGTCTCGACGAGCGTGGTCTTGCCCGCCCCGTTGGGCCCGAGCAGGGCCAGGACCTCGCCGTACTCGACGCGAAGGCTGACGCCGTCCACCGCGTACTTGCCGTTGAAGGCGACGCGCAGCTCGGTGACTTCGACGGCGTGACTCACAACCAACGAAACTACCGGGGCGCGGCGGTCGGCGTGGTCGACCGATCGGGCATCGGTAGGCTCAAGAGGTGATCGATCTCGCCCAACTGCGCCGTGAACCTGACGTCGTCAAGGACGCCCTGGCCCGTCGGGGGGTGGCGCCGTCGACCCTCGACGACGCGGCGGCCCTGGACACCGAGCACCGCCGGCTGCTCCAGGAGACCGAGCGGCTGCGTGCGGACATCAAGTCGCTTTCGCGCCAGGTCGGCGAGGCGCGCCGCGACAAGGACCTCGTCAAGGCCGAGGAGCTGGCCGCCATCAGCCGAGACCTCGGCGACGAGGAGCGCCAGGCGTCGGCGTCAGTCGAACTGGTGGCCGAGCGCCTGCGCGAGCTGCTGCTGCAGCTGCCGAACCTGCCGGCCCCCGAAGCGCCCGACGGTGTCGACGAGCACGACAACGTCGTGGTGCGCCAGTGGTGGGTCGGCATGGACGACGGGGCGGACTTCCCGACCTTCGACGAGCACCAGCGGGTCCCGCACTGGGAGACCGGCGCGGCGCTGGGCATCTTGGACCTCGAGTCGGGGGCCAAGCTCGCCGGCTCGATGTTCCCGCTCTTCCGCGGCGCGGGGTCGCGCTTGCTGCGAGCCCTCGGCGCCTTCGCGCTCGACCGGCACACGCCCGACTACGAGGAGATCCGCCCGCCGACCTTCGCGCTGACCGAGACCATGACCTCCACGGGCCACCTGCCCAAGTCGGCCGACGACATGTACGCCATCGAGCGCGACGGGCTGTGGGCGATCCCCACGGCCGAGGTGCCGCTCACCTCGATGTTGCGCGGCGAGATCCTCGACGAGTCCCGACTCCCGATCCGCATGACCGCGCTCACCGCGTGCTTCCGCCGCGAGGCCGGGGCGGCCGGGCGCGACACCCGCGGGGTCTTGCGCGTGCACGAGTTCGACAAGGTCGAGCTCTTCGCCTACTGCACGCCCGACCAGGCGGCCGACGCACACGCCGACATCCTGGCGCGCGCCGAGTCGCTCCTGCGCGAACTCGGCCTGACCTACCGGGTGCTCGACCTGTGCGCCGGGGACCTCGGCACCTCGTCGGCGCGCACCTTCGACCTCGAGGTCTACAGCCCGGGGGTGGACCGGTGGCTCGAGGTCTCGTCGGTGAGCTGGTTCCGCGACTACCAAGCCCGGCGCGCGAACGTCCGGTACCGCCGCGAGGACGGCTCGATCGCCCTCGTGCACACGGTGAACGGCTCGGCGCTGGCGTGGGCGAGGATCTGGGCCGCGCTGGTCGAGACGTACCGCCAGCCCGACGGGTCGGTCGAGCTGCCGTCGGTGCTCAGCCCCTACCTCGGCTCGACGACGATTAGTCCGCTCGGCTGACCTCGAAGCGATAGCCGACCCCGCGCACGGTCGTGATGTAGCGGGGCTTCTTCGGCTCTTCCTCTATCAGTCCGCGGAGCCGCTTGATGTGCACGTCGAGGGTCTTGGTGTCCCCGACGTAGTCGTGGCCCCACACCCGGTCGATCAGCACCTCGCGGGTGAGGACCCGACCGGGGTTCTCCATCAGCAGGCGCAGGAGCGCGAACTCCTTCTTGCGCAGCTTGATCTCGTCGGTCCCGACGAAGCAGCGCCGCGCGTCGACCTCGAGGCGGACCAGCCCGCGCACGATCGTGGTCTCCTCCTCGTCGAGGTCGCTCGTGTGCTCGCGCCGGCGCAGGACCGCGCGCATGCGCGCGACGAGCTCGCGCAGCCGGTACGGCTTGGTGACGTAGTCGTCGGCCCCGATCTCGAGGAGCAGGACCATGTCGACCTCCTCACCCTTGGCACTCACGATGATGATGGGGACGTCGCTCGTGAGACGGATCTCGCGGCAGAGGTCGAGCCCGCTCATCTTGGGCAGCATGAGATCGAGCAGCACGATGTCGAACTCGCCGTCGGCGAATCGCGCCGCGCCCTCGGCCCCGTCGCGCGCGACGGTGACGTCGAACCCCTCGCGGGCGAGCCCCACGCTGAGCGCGTCGATGAAGGACTCCTCGTCTTCGACGAGCAGGACTCGAACCGTCGGCTGGTGCGACGCGGTCACTGATTCACCGGGAGCTCAAGCGTGAACGTCGACCCCTCACCCTCGCGCGACTCCACGACGACGGTCCCGCCGTGGTTTTGCGCGACGTGGCGCACAATACTCAGGCCCAGTCCCGTGCCGCCAGTCTCGCGGGCCCGGCCGGGATCGACGCGGTAGAAGCGCTCGAAGATCCGCTCCAGGTCCTTGGCGGGGATGCCGACGCCCTCGTCGGTGATGGCGATGCGCACGACGCGGGCCTCGACGACGCCCTCGTCGGAGAGGCGCTCCTCGTGGCGCTCGGCGGTGATGGTGATGTGCCCGCCGCTGGCCGAGTAGACGACGGCGTTCTCGAGCAGCGCGTGCACTGCCGACACCAGCTGGCGGCGGTCCCCGACGATGACGATCGAGGTGGCGGGCTCGACGAAGTCGATGGTCACCTCGTGCTGCTCGGCGGACGTGCGGATCCGCTCCATCGCCTCCGAGATGAACAGCGCCACGGGCACCGGCTCGCGCACGGGCGAGCCCTCGCCCTCGATGCGCGAGAGGTCGAGCAGGTCCTCGATGATCCGGTTGACGCGGAAGGCCTCGGCGTTGATCCGCTCGGCGAGGCGCCGGGCGATCGCGGCGTCGGGCTCGAACTGCAGGGTCTCGGCGAGCAGGCCCAGCGCACCCATGGGGGTCTTGAGCTCGTGGCTCACGTTGGCGATGAAGTCACGGCGCACGTCCTCGAGGCGCCGACGCTCGCTGGTGTCCTCGATGACCGCGAGCACGCCGAGGGGCCGGCGGCCGTCGTCGATGACGGACGAGCGCACGCTCAGGGTGCGCCGGGGCGGCCCGTAGATCTCGATGGTCCGCTCGGCCACGCCGCTCGACCAGCCCTCGGCGAGGCACTCGGTGACCGCCTGGGCGGCGATCGCCTCGCCGTAGCGGCTCGTCATCAAGGATTCGGCCAGGCTGTTGCGGTAGACGACCGCGCCGCCCTCGTCACAGAGCACGAGCCCGAGGGGCAGGGAGTCGAGCGACCGGCGCAGCCGGCTGGACTCGGCGCTCGACTCGCTCACGGCGGTCGTGGCCGCCCCGGTGACCTCCTCGAGGTAGGCGAGGGCCGACTCCACGCGCCCGGTGTCGCTGTGGGGCTCGACGCCCAGTCGCGCCCCGAGCGCGTTCAGCCGCTGGGCGAGGGACCGGTGGTCCCGGTAGCGGTTGATGAGGTAGCCGAGCAACGCGCCCACGGCGAGCACCCCGACGCCGAGGGCGTACACGGCGACGGGGGCCCAGCGGGCGGCGAAATTGACGGTGGCGAGAACGTTCACGGGTTCATTCTCGCAGACCCCGCCGCGGACGAGGGGACAGCGACCGTTGCGAATCCCCGGGAGAAAGGCCTCCGATGCGAATCCTCGCCGTATCACTCAGTCCGTCACTCACCGCGCTGCCCGGCAGCGCCGTACTCATGCAGATCGCCAACGGCCTCGCGGCCTGGAGCCTCATCGGCGCCCTGGTCGCCCTGCTCCTCGGCGCGGCGCTGTGGGCGATCGGCAGCCACACCCAGAACATGCACCAGTCGATGACCGGCCGGCGCGCGGTGATGACGTCGCTCGTCGCGGCGCTCTTGATCGGCGCCGCGCCACACCTCGTGGACTTCTTCTTCAAGGCCGGACAGTCGGTGCACTGATGGGGATCAGCTGCCTGCTCGCGCCGCTGGGCTGCGCCACGACCTCGGTCGCCAAGGCCACCCTCGGCGACATCTTCAACGCGATGACCTCGTGGGTTTTGGCGAGCGTGTCGTGGGTGCTCAACACCACCGGCCACGACCTCACGACGACCGGCCAACCGGCCGCCGTGGTTCGCGCGGCCTCGAGCGAGTACGCGACGCTGTCCAACCTGGCACCCGAGCTGTTGCTCGTGGGCCTCGTGATCGCCACCGTCCACGGGGTGGTGCACAACGACCCCGGCTCGCTGTGGCGCGTCTATCTGGGGGTGGCCCCGGCGGCGGTGCTCGCCATCGTGAGTGCCCGCCCCCTGGCCGCGCTCGTGCTCGGCGCGACCGATGAGCTGACGACCGGCGCGTCGGCCTCGGTCGCGCAGCACGTGCCGGTGCTCGCCGCCCAGGTCAGCGTGCTGAGCGGTACGACCCCGGGCTTCGGCCTCTTGCTGGTGGCCCTCGCCGTCGCGGTGGGCGGCTGGTTGCTCTGGTGCGAGTTGGTGGTGCGGGCCGTCGTGCTGACCCTGCTGCTCGTGCTCGTGCCCGT
>JAKAPH010000067.1 GCA_021807265.1 Actinomycetes bacterium
ATCGCGCCGACGAACTCCTCGGGGTTCTTCCACACGTCATAACCGTGCGGGTGCACCCCGATGGGGATGTCGAGCTGCAGGGTCTGGCCGCGCTGGGCCAGCCGGGTGGCGAGCGCGTCCATCTGGGCGTCGATGAGCCACTGGGCGAAGAGGTGGTAGCGCACGAGGGTCGGGTCGACGTCGTTCCAGCGCAGCAGGCCGCTGCGCGCGGTCGAGGGCCACTGGTGAAAGTCGCGCCCGAAGCGCTCGCCGGCCGCGCGGAAGCGCGCGTAGTCGTTCACCTCGGGGTGGTTGGTCACGAAGCCGCGCAGCCCGGTCTCGTGGGCCGCCATGAACTCGCTCTCGGTCGCGGCCCACGCCTGGATCACCGTGCGCTTGGCGGCGAAGGCCGCCGCGCCGTCGACGAGGCCGTCGTGGCGCCACGCCGCGCGCCGGCTCGGCTCGTAGGTCTCGTGCATCAGGAACTGGGCGGCCGGCGAGGTGACGAGGCCCTCCACCTGGTCGAGCGCGATCCAGCGGTCGTTCCAGAAGCGCCGGCTCACCGGGCGGTACGGGCTCGTCTCGAAGTCGTCAGGCCCGAAGGAGCTGAGCAGCGGCAGCGTCGCGACGACGGCCGCCCCCTGGTTGGCGACGAGCCGCGCGAACTCGTCGAGGTCGCCGAGGTCCCCGGCGCCCCAGCTGCGCGCCGAGTGCAGCGAGAAGATCGGCGCCTGCACCGCGTAGGCGCGCCAGTCGCGCGCGAAGCGGTTCGCACGCGCGCGCAGGGGCCGCACCATGACGGTGCTCCAGGCCGTGCGCTTGCCGACGAGCACGCAGAGCCGGTGGTAGCCGACCGGCAGCGCGGGCAGCGCGAGCGCCCACGTCCGCTCCTCGTCCGGGCCGGGCTCGCGATGGCCGAGCTCGTCGGCGCGCACCACCCACGTGGTCTCGCCGCCGTGCTCGAACTCGACCCGGCACTCCAGCGCCGCGCGTCGCGCGAGGCGCACGGGCACGCGCGCCCCGAGGCCCTCGTCGACGAGGTACACGGGCTCGAGCATGCGCTCGAGGCGCTCGCGGCGCAGCTGCTCGAGCGCGCGCGTCGCGTCGCGCGGCTCGGCCATTGGCTCTACGTCGCCGAAGCCGTTGAGCGCACGAATGAGTGTCGTCGCCGCGACGTGCCGGGTGACCCCGCGGCCGTCGACGTGACTAAGCTGCACGCCGCGCAGCCGCGCCAGCGTCGCGAGGTCGCCGACGACGACGTCGGGGCCGCTCACGAGGACCACGCGATCAGGCCGGGCAGCGCCTCGCCGTCAGTGTGCATCGACGCGGGCAGGACCCGGGCGACGACGATGGCGTCACCCGAGGGCGCCGGGCGCAGGCGGACCCGGTAGCGGGCGTTCGGGCCGTCGCGGTCCACCAGGGTCGCCTCGACGGCGAACGGGGCACCGAGGCCGTCGTCCACCCAGGCCTGGACCCGCAGGTCCGACGGGGCGAGCCCGTCGAGGGCCACGTCGATCTCGACGAGCTCCTCGTCGGAACCGAAAGACCGGCTCGCGACCTCGACGCCGAGCGTCGGCCAGGTCTCGCGCATGCGCGCGAGACCTGCCGCCCGGTTGCGAGCGGCGCGCGCGCCGCCCGCGCGCAGCTGCTGTGCGCGTCCCTGGCCGGGCAGGTAGTAGGTCTCGGTGTAGTCGCGCGTCATGCGCAGCGAGTCCCACGTCGGGGCGAGCGTCGACATGGCCTGCTTCACCGACGCGAGCCACGCGCGGGGCACGCCGCGTTCGTCGCGGTCGTAGAAGCGCGCGATGATCTCGTGCTCGAGCACGTCGAGCAGGGACGCCGCGTCGGCGTCGTCCTGGGCGGCCTCGTCGGCGTAGTCGACGTCGGTGCCGATGGTAAAGCCGATCGGTGGCGCGTCGGGGTCGGCGTCGCGGGTCGCCTCGTCCCACCACCCGTCCACCGTCGAGAAGTTGAGCGAGCCGTTCATGCCCGCCTTCATGCCGCCCACCCCGCACGCCTCGAGGGGCCGGCGCGGGGTGTTGAGCCACACGTCAGCGCCCTGGGCCAGGGCCCGGTCGACGGTCGTGTCGAAGTCGACGATGAAGACGACGCGGTCGGCCACGTCGTAGCGCGCGGCGAACTCGATCATGTCCTGTAAGAGCTGCTTGCCCGACTCGTCGCTTGGGTGGGCCTTGCCGGCAAAGACGATCTGGACCGGCCGCTCGGGGTCGCGCAGCAGTCGCGCGAGCCGCTCGGGGTCGCGCAGCAGCAGCGTCGGGCGCTTGTAGGTGACGAAGCGGCCCACGAAGCCGATGGTGAGCCGATCGGGGTGCAGCACCGACACTGCGGCGACGCGCTCGCTCGGCGCGTTTCGCCGCGCGAGGTCCTTACGCGCACGGCGCCGCGCGAACTCCACCAGGTGGGCGCGCGCGTCGTTCTTCACCCGCCAGAGCTCGGCGTCGTCGGCGTCGCGCAGGGCCGACCACATCACGGGGTCACCGGGGGTCGTGCGCCACTGCGGACCGACGCTCGTGGTGAGCAGGTCGCTGAAGAGCTCGGTCGTCCAGGACTCGAGGTGCACCCCGTTGGTGACGTGGCCGATCGGCACCTCGTCGATCGGCAGCCGGGGCCAGAGCGCGCGCCACTGGTCGCGCGTGACCCGGCCGTGCAGGCGGCTCACCCCGTTGCGGTGCCCGGCGAGGCGCATCGCGAAGACCGTCGGGCAGAACGAGTCGCCGGGCCGGCCGGGGTCGACCTGGCCGAGCGCGACGAGCGAGTCCGTCGCGACCCCGAGCTGGGTCGCGTAGGGGTCGAGGTAGCGCCGGGCGAGGTCGGGGGCGAAGTAGTCGTGCCCGGCCGCGACCGGCGTGTGGGTGGTGAACAGGACCCCCGGGCGCACCGCGGCGAGGGCCTCGTCCAGACTCAGGCTCTCGGCCGCCATCAGGCGCCGGGCGCGCTCGATCAGCGCGAAGGCGCAGTGACCCTCGTTGAGGTGCACGACGTCGGGCTCGATGGCGAGCGCGGCCAGCGCGCGCACCCCGCCGACGCCGAGGATGAGCTCCTGGGCGAGACGGGTCTCGACGTCGCTGTCGTAGAGCCGGGTCGTGAGGGACCGGTCGGCCTCGGCGTTGGTGGCGACGGCGCTGTCGAGCAGGAAGAGCTGGTTGCGCCCGACCCGGGCTCGGTAGACCGCGACCTGCACGTCGCGCCCCGGCAGGTTCACCGCGACCTGCACGGCGCGGCCCTTGGCGTCGCGCGCGAGCTCGATCGGCATCTTCTCGGGCGACATCATGTCCCAGGCCTCGTGCTGGCGGCCGTCGCGGTCGAGCCACTGGTGCGACGTGCCCCGGTAGAGCAGGCCGACGCCGACGAGCGGGACGCCGAGCGCGCTCGCGGCCTTCAGGTGCTCGGCGGCGACGGTCCCGAGCCCGCCGGCGAAGATCGGCAGCGAGTCGGTGAGCGAGAACTCGGCGGCGAAGTAGGCGACGACCAGGTCACGGTGCTCGCGGTGCGTCGTCGAGAACCACGTGGGGGCCGAGGCGCGCTGGTAGGAGCGGAAGTCCTCGATCACCCGCGCGGCCAGGTCGGCGAGCGCGGGGTCGGCCGCGAGCAGCGCGTTCACCCGGGTGCGGCCCAGGCCGAGCAGCAGCTGGTGGGGCCACTCGAGCGCGCCCGGGCTCGCCGTCGGGTCGAGTTTGGCGAAGAGGCCGCGGGTGTCGACCTTCCAGGTCCAGCGCAGGTTGAGCGCCACGTCGAGCAGGCTCTCGTAGGTCGCGGCGGACGTCGTGCGCGCTGCGCCCGAGGTTTCGTCCGCCACCGTCACCTCCCGTCTCACCCGACCGTACGCGCGTCGCACGTTCGAACGATGAGATTCGTAGCATAACCCTCGCCCCTTTCGGGCTTGGGGCCCGCCGCGAACGACCGCCGGCTCAGCGGGACTGGTCCGACGAGCCCTCCATCGTGCGATGATCCGTCTCCTCGGCGACGGTGATGTCGTAGGACTCGTAGAACTCGTCACGGCCACGCCGCTGAGCCTCGCGGTGCGCCGGGTGCTCCGCCCACGCCCGGTGGCTCGGCCAGTCCGCGAAGCGCACGATCGTCACCCGCTCGCCGTCGGCGGCGACGAACAGCTTCTCCTCGATGAAGCCGTCCATCGCGTGCGCGAGCTCGCTCATCGCCCCAGCGAGACGTTGGTACTCGTCCTCCACGCCCGGGCGCAGGCGACTGCGAAAGACGGTGACGATCGGCACGCTCGCATCATGGCACGCGAGCGCCCCGGCGACCAGGCCGCGGGTCAGCCTCGATGCGGCTCGATCAGGTACTTCTCGCCGGTCGCCTGGCGCGCGTACTCGGCCAACACCGCGAGGTCGAGGGCCTCGGAGAGCGAGATGGCGTGGGAGTAGGTGCTCGCGAAGGTCGTCGTCAGGTCGTCGGCGATGCGCTGGCGCAGCCGCGCCACGGCCTCGGCGCCGATGCGCTGGAGGAACGGCGTCAGCAGCCAGCCCCCGACGCTCCAGGCGAAGCCGAAGTTGCGCGTCAGCACCGTCGGACCCCGGTCGAGTCCCCCGTAGACGTAGACCTGCTTGTGTACCGACGAGCCGTAGCGGCTGTAGGGGGCGCCGGCGACCGCGGCCGCCTCCATCGCGGTGAGGATCTGACTGGCGAGGGTGCCGCCACCCGTCGCGTCAAAGGCGATCGTCGCCGACGTGGCGGCGACGGCGGCCGCGAGGTCGACCTCGAAGGTCGGCGCGCTCGAGTCACAGACGTACTGCGCCCCGAGCGAGGTGAGCAGCGCCGCCTGCTCGGGTCGGCGTACGACGTTCACGAGTGGCACGTGCTCGGCCGCACAGAGCCGGACCAGCATCTGGCCGAGGTTCGACGCCGCCGCGGTGTGCACGATGGCCCCGTGGCCCTCGAGACGCATGGTCTCGACCATCCCGAGCGCGGTCATCGGATTGACGAAGGCCGACGCGCCGGCCCGGGCCGGCGTGCCCTCGGGCAGCACGAGGCACAGCGAGGCGTCGACCGTGCGGTACTGGGCGTACATCGAGCCGCCGGCCACCGAGACGGTGCGCCCGAGCAACTCGCGCGCGCCGGGTCCCGTCGCGACGACCGTGCCGGCGCCCTCATTGCCCACGCGCATCGAAGTGTTGAGGCGGCCGGCGAGCGGTGCGACGTGCTGCGGGTCGATGGTGGCGGTGACCGTCGGGCGCCCGGCGACGTCGGCGCGCGTCGCGCTCGACAGGTCCGCCCCGGCGAGCAGCAGCCCGAGGTCCGAGGGATTGATCGGCGCGGCCTCGACGCGAATGACCACGTCGTGCTCGCCGGGCTCGGCGATCGGCTCGTCGACGAGGGTGAGCTCGAGCCGGCCGTCACCCGTCACCGTCGATCGAAGCTGCAGGCCAACCGTTGGTGTACTCATCGCCACGCCTCTCAGTGGGTCGGCGCCACCGGCGCCGTGCCGCTGAGCCTACGGCCCCATTCGCCAGTGCCACGACGGGTCATCGGTGGCGACGGCCGGGCGCGGGATTGGGGGACTACCCTGCAATCAGGAAGGGGGTTGACATGGCTGACAAGTCTCCCCGAAAGATCACCTCCAAGAAGGCTGGCAAGAGCCTCAAGGAGAAGCGGCAGATGAAGAAGGAGAAGGTCCGGCTCCACAAGGGCCTGGTCGACTGACCGCCCGCTTCGCCAACCGGTCGCGACAACGAAGCGGCGCGGCTCGGGGTCGACTCACGCCGTGAGTGTCGCTGGTGACGCCTCGGTGCCACCGCCGGACTGAGGGTCCCTTGCGCGCTGAACTACGCGAGCGGCTCGCTGCTTCGGCTGTTGGGTCGGCAGCGCGACGCGCGGATGGCCTCGGCGATGACGGCCTCGGTGGGCGGCGCGGGTAGCGGGCTCGGCGCGTGGCGCTCAGTCGTCAAGCCGTCGAGCATGATGCGCAGGTAGCGGCGCCACAGGTCCGGGGCGGCGTCGTTCGCGCCGCCCGACAGCGAACTGATCATCATCTCGAGCACGGGGATATCGGCCTCGACGACGTCGGGGCGCAGCCGCCCGTCGCGCTGGGCCCGAGTGACGAGTTCCATCAGTGCCGGCACGATGCGCGTCTTGGCGGCCAGCATCCGCTCCTCGGCGTAGGGCGCGCCCATGATCACCTCGCGCAGTCCCCGGTTCGCACAGAGCCGCTCGAGCGCCTGCTCGAGGAACCACACGAAGCCGTCCCACGCGTCGGTCATCTCGTTGGCGGCGCGCACGAGGTCGGTGATCTCGTCGATCTCGTGCTCGAAGAGCGCCCAGACGAGCGAGTCCTTGTCGGGGAAGCGCCGATAGACGGTGGCGACGCCCACGTCGGCGGCCTCGGCGATGTCGTCAAAGACCACGTCGAGCCCGCGCGCGGCGAAGACCGCGGCCGCCGCCGCGAGGATCTTCTCTCGGTTCCTCGCCGCGTCGGCCCGCAAGGGCCGGTCGCTCGCAGTGGATTTCGTGGTCACAGACACTCCCTGCAACAAATTTAGCAGTTTCTCAGATAAGTGGAACCATTTGCTCCAGATATCTGTAGAGTGGTGTAACTGGAGTCATCCATTCCAGTTAGTTCTCGAAGGAGTTTCCGTGACTGACGCCACGACCACCGCCCCGCCGCCGATGTCCGCGCACGCCGCCAAGGCCCACGAACGCCGGTGGTGGATCCTGGCGGTCCTCGCGATCTCCCAGCTGATGGTCATCCTCGACGGCACCATCGTCAACATCGCGCTGCCCACGGCCCAGCGCGCGCTCGCCTTCTCCAACTCCGATCGCCAGTGGATCGTCACGGCCTACTCGCTCGCCTTCGGCAGCCTGCTGCTCCTCGGTGGGCGGGTCTCGGACTACATCGGCCGCAAGAACGCGTTGATCATCGGGCTCGTCGGCTTCGCGGGCGCGTCGGCCTTCGGCGCGGCCGCGATGAACTTCACGATGCTCGTGACCGCCCGGACGATTCAGGGTGCCTTTGGCGCGCTGCTCGCGCCGGCCGTGCTGGCGCTGCTCACGACGACCTTCACCGACCCCGACGAGCGGGGCCGGGCCTTCGCGATCTACGGCGCGGTCGCCGGTGCCGGCGGCGCGCTCGGGCTGCTGCTCGGCGGCGTGCTCACCTCCTACGCCTCGTGGCGCTGGACGCTGCTCGTCAACCTGGTCTTCGCCGCGGTCACCGTCGCCGGCGCCGTCGCCCTGATGGTGCACGACCGGGGCGTCGACCACGACCCGCTCGACTGGCCGGGCGTCTTCACCGGCACGGCGGGGCTCTTCGCCCTCGTCTACGGCTTCTCGCACGCCGAGACCACGTCCTGGACCGACGTCTACACGCTGGGCAGCTTCGTCGTCGCGGCGGCGCTGCTGGGCACGTTCATGGCGGTCCAGCGCCGCACGCGATTCCCCCTGCTGCCGCTACGGGTGCTGATGGACCGCAACCGCGGCGGGGCGCTCGCGGCGATGCTCGTCGCGGGCTCGGGGATGTTCGGCGTCTTCCTCTTTCTCACCTACTACCTCCAGGTCACCCTCGGCTTCAGCGCCGTCATGACCGGACTCGCCTTCTTGCCCATGGTGGCCGGCATCACGGTGACCGCGCAGCTCTCCAACGTCTCGCTGCTGCCCAAGTTCGGGCCCCGGCCGCTCATCCCGCTCGGGATGCTGATCGCCGCCGCGTCGCTCTGGTGGCTGACGCGCCTGGGCATCCACAGCTCCTACCTCACGGACATCCTCGTGCCACTGATCACGATGGGGCTGGGCGTCGGGCTCATCTTCGCGCCGTCGTTCAACACCGCCACCCTCGGCGTCGCGGCCCACGACGCCGGCGTCGCCTCGGCATTGGTGAACACCTCCCAGCAGATCGGCGGCTCGATCGGCACGGCCCTGCTCAACACGCTGGCGGCGAGCGCCGCGGCGAGTTACCTCGTCGGCCGGGCGCCGACGAAACTCAACGCCGCGCTCGCCAGCGTGCACAGCTACACCGCGGCCTTCGGCTACTCGGCGTGGATCTTCGTCGGCGGAGCGCTGCTGACCGGGCTGCTGTTGCGCTCGGGCGCGCCCGACATGACCGGCGAGGCCTCGGCCGTCGGGCACTGAGGGTTAGCGCAGTCGCTCGGTCAGTCCCGAGACCCGGTCGACCCGGCGCTCGGTGGCGGCCGCCACCGCCGCGAGGTCGCCGACCAGTGAGACGGACTGCTTCGCCCGGGTGATCCCGGTGTAGAGCAGCTCGCGCGAGAGCAACGGCGAGCCGGCGCGCGGCAGCACCACCACGACGTGGTCGTACTCGCTGCCCTGGGACTTGTGGATCGTCATCGCCCACGCCGGCTCGACGTGGGCGATCGCGGCGAGCGGCCGCTCGCGGCCGTCGTCAAAGGACACCACGAGCTCGCCACCGGCCTCGACGACGACGCCGACGTCGCCGTTGTAGAGCCCGATCGTGCGCTGGTTGCGCGTGACGAGCACGGGCTCGCCGACGCAGAAGCGTCCCCCTGGCGCCCCGTCCTCGGCGAGC
>JAKAPH010000068.1 GCA_021807265.1 Actinomycetes bacterium
CCGGTCCTGCAGTTCGGCGAAGAAGTCGGGTCCGTCGTCACCTCGCCAGGTCTCAGGGCAGATCAGCACGTCGGCGTTCAGCGACGCCGCGTGCTCCAGGGCACCGGTGGGGCGCCCCCAACCGTCCACCCCGGCGTGCAGGTTGAACGTTGCGACGCGCACCGGACGAGTTTACGCCCGAGCCAGTGGTGTGGCAGGCTCTATGTCCGTGGACTCCGTGAACGTCACCTTCGGCCATCGCCTTTGGTGGGTGGACGCTTTCATTGGCGAAGGCGCGCGCGGGAATCCGGCGGTCGTCGTGCTCCTGGAGCGATCGGTCGCCGACGACGACTTGCAGCAGATCGCCTTCGAGTTGGGGGTCTCGGAGACGGCGTTCATCCGCCGCGTGGGCGACGGTTGGTCGCTGCGGTGGTTCACGCCGACCGTGGAAGTCGACCTGTGCGGTCACGCCACGCTCGCGACGCTGCACGTGCTGCTCAGTGAACTCGGCGTCCCCGCCGGCGAGCTGTTCTTCCAGACCCGCGCCGGCGTGCTCTCGGGGCGACGCCTGCGCGACGGGATGCTCGGCATTGACCTGCCGCGGGCCTACCTCGAGCCGCTCGAGCCCTCGGTGCTCAATGGCACCCTCGGCGCGGTGCGCGAGGTCTACCAGGCGGGTCCCCAGAGCGTGCTCGCGATCGTGGAGAACTACGACGCGCTGTGCGGACTCGCGATCGACCCCATGAGCCTCTTTCTCGTCCCCGGCGCCCTCGTCATCGCCGCCTGCGTCGGCGGGCCGGACGCCGACGTGTCGATCCGCGTCTTCGCGCCCCGGCTGGGTCTCGCTGAAGACCCGGTAACGGGCAGCGCGCTGTGCGCGGTGGCGCCGTGGTGGGTCGCCCAGACCGGGTCGCCGACCGTGATCGTGCGCCAGGCCTCGACGCGCGGCGGGGTGATGTTCGCCCGGCTGTTCGAGAAGAACGTCGAGGTTGCGGGCTACGCACGGACCTTCTTCGGGGGTGACCTGCGGGCATGAGCGCCTCTGACGCACCTAGCGAACGATCCCGCGTCCGGCGACTGCCTGAGAAGGCGCGCTACGAGCGCGAGCTCGTGAACGCCATCCTCGACGCCGCACCGTACTGTACGGTGGCGGCGACGGTCGACGGCCTCGCCGTCGCCCTTCCCACCCTGCACGCGCGTACCGGCGACGTCTTGTACCTACACGGCAGCCGCTCCAACGCGGTGATGAAGGCGGTGGTCGCACGGGGTGAGGCGTGCGTGAGCGCGACGTTGTACGACGGCATCCGCGTCGCGAGGAGCGGGTTCGAATCATCCATCGCCTATCGCTCGGTGGTCGTCTTCGGCGCCGCCGCGTTGGTGGACGACCTCGAGGCGAAGCGACGAATCCTCGACGGGTTCGTCGACGCGGTCCTGCCCGGCCGAAGCGGCGAGATACGGCCCGCGACTGACGCCGAACTTCGCCGAACGATGGTGGTGCGCGTCTCGATCGACGAGGCATCGGTCAAGGTTTCGGCTGGCCCCACCGACGATCCTGTCGAAGACCAGGCATTACCCGTCTGGTCGGGTGTGGTGCCCGCCTCCCTCGTCTTTGGCGCGCCGGTACCCTCGAGCGACGGGGCGATGAAGGACGGGACCATCGAGCTGCCTGAGTCGGTGCGGCGCCTCGTGGGCGGAGCCCCGTGAACCTCGACGCACTCGTCGCCTCGATCCGAGCCCTGACGCCGGTCGACGAGCGCGAGGCGGCCTCCATCGCGGCGACGATCGACCGATTGCGCTGGCCCATCGATCCGTTCGATGAATTCGCCCACGACCACCACGTGACCGCCTCGGCGTTCGTCGTGTCGACGCGTGGCGTGATCCTGCACCGGCACCGGCGGTTGGGCATCTGGGTGCAACCCGGGGGCCACGTCGACGCCGGCGAGGACCTCGAGGCCGCGGCGCTGCGCGAGACCCGTGAGGAGACGGGTCTCGTCGCGCGGCATCGACGGCCGCCGCTGCTCTTTCACGTCGACGTCCACGCCGGACCGCGGGGCCACACCCATTACGACGTGCGCTACGTGCTGATCGCCCCGCCCGTCGATCCGACGCCGCCGGCGGGCGAAAGTCCCGACGTCTTCTGGTTCGACTTCGCCGCCGCGCAGGAGCGGGCGGAACCAGCCCTCCGACCGGCGCTGGCGGCGTTGGCGACGGAGACGTCGCGGTGGAACGTGACAGACTACGGCGATGACTGACGCCGACGCGCTGCGCGCCTTGATGGAAGCAGACCGTTGGATCGACCGGGTGTCTGCCCAGCGGGACCATCTGCCCGAAGCCGAGGAGCTCGCGGCCCTCGAGGCGGAACTTCGCGGCGAGGTCGGGGCCATACGCGACGCCGAGGGCGCGCTGGCGCCACTGCGCGCCGCCTACGACGAGGTCGCCACGCGCGCTGACCGCGTCCAACAGCGCCGGCGCGAGCTCGAAACGGCGCTCGCGTCCTCGACCGGCGGCGCTCGCGACCTCTCGGCGATGCATCACGAGCTCGAGTCGGTGTCGGCCCAGGGTGATGTGGCCGACGAGGAGGCCCTCGGGTTGCTCGAAACGCTCGAGGAGCACGACGCGGTGGTCAAACGGCTGCGACACGAGATCAGGCCCAAACTGGCGCGCCGCGAGGAGCTGCGAGGCACGGTCGAGCAGCTGCGGGCGTCACTGGACGAGGAGGTCGCCTCACTGCGCGCGGCGCGTGAGGAGCGGGCCCGAGCGGTGTCCGACACCCTGCTCGCGCGCTACCAGCGCGCGCTGACCCGTGCTGGCACCTCCGGGGCGAGCCAGATCGTTTCGGGCCGTTGCGACGGCTGTCGGATCGCCCTGGCGCCGCTCGACCTGGACCGGGCGAAGGGGCAGGCTGAGGGTGCCTTCATGGACTGTCCGTCGTGCGGTCGGATTCTCCTGCCGTGATACTCCTGATCCGACACGGCCAGACCACCACCAACGCCCAGTCGCTGCTCGTCGGGCGAAGCGACCCCGAGCTCACCGCGTTGGGCGAGCGCCAGGCGATGGCGCTGCGGCGTCTGGTGGAGGGCGTGGAGCAAGTGTGGACGTCGCCTCTGCAGCGGGCCCGCGACACGGCCCGGCTGGCGCTGCCGCACCTGGACCCGCTGGTGCGCCACGAGTTCATCGAGGTCGATTACGGCTACCTCGATGGGCAGCCCCTGAGCGTGGTCAGCGCCGAGCAGTGGCGCGCCTTCGAGTCCGATCACGACCTCGCCCTCGGTGACGGCGAGTCGCTCGAATCGGTCGACAGACGGGTGCACGCGGTGCTCGACGAGTTGCTCGCGGACCCCTCGAGCCTGCTGCACGAGCACCACCGTCACCTCGCGATCGTGAGCCACGTCAGCCCGATCAAGTCGGCCACGGTGTGGGCGCTCGGCGTGCCGGGATCGGTGGCCTGGCGGACTCGCCTCGACAACGGTTCGATCACGACGATCGGGATGCGCCAGTCGTCGCCCACCCTGGTCCACTTCAACCTGGTGCCGCCGCTCGACTGATCAGGGCAGGGCGACCGCGATCGCGGCGAAGGTCAGCGCGACGCCGAGCAGGGTGCACGCGTGGAAGAGCTCGTGGTAGCCGAAGACCCGCGGGTTGAGTCGGGGCCGCTTGGCCCCGTAGAACACGGCGCCGAGTGAGTACGCCACGCCGCCCGCGACGATGAGCGAGAAGGTGACGGCGCCGCCGCCGCGATAGATCTGGGGCAGCACGCCAATGGCCGCCCACCCGACGACGAGGTAGGGGAGCGTGTTGACCCATTTGGGCGTGTCGAGGGCCAGCTGTCGGATCAGGATGCCCACCGCGGCACCACCGGCGATCACGAGCAGCAGCACGGTGCGGATCATGCCGTGCATCGTCAGCCCCGCGACGGCGAGGTAGGTCCCGGCGATCGCCGCGAAGATCGCCGAGTGATCGGCCCGACGCCACGCTCGCCGGTGGGCGGTGCTCCAGTTGACCCGGTGAAACAGTGCGCTCGTGAGCATCATGATCGACACCCCGACCACGAAGCACGTGACCCAGGCGACCTGGGCCCAGGTCTGGGCTCGCAGGTAGAGGACCGGCGAGGCGAGCAGAAGCGCCACCACACCGACGGCGTGCAGCCAGCCGCGAAGCAGCGGTTTGACGAATGCTGGCTCGACGGCGTTCTCGGTTGCGCTGGGGGTCACACCGTCACGTTACGGCGCAAACACCTCGCGTCGGGTTCGGGGCTCGCGCCGCTGTCGGTAACGACGATGCCGCGAGATTCGTAGTGGGTGGGCGCCGTAACGACGAAGCCCGCTCGTTTCGTCTAACGAAACGAGCGGGCCCGCGTAGGTTGGCCCCCCCAGCCAATACGACGAAGATAGTTGGTGGATGACCGGTAGGGTGAACGCGAAAGCACTGGAATGACCGTATCGTGAGCAAATTCACAAGGGGGAATGACGATGGAACAGCGGATTCTCGGCCACGGACTCAGCGTCTCGCAACAAGGCCTCGGCTGCATGGGGATGAGCGAGTTCTACGGCGCCGGAAACGATGAGGAATCGATGGCCGTCATCAACGCGGCCCTGGACGCGGGCGTCAACTTCCTCGATACGGCTGACATGTATGGGCCCTTTGCGAACGAGCGGCTGGTCGGTCGGGCGATCGCGTCGCGGCGCGACGAGGTAGTACTCGCGACGAAGTTCGGCAACCAGCGCACCGAGGACGGCCGGTCGCTCGGGGTCAACGGGCGCCCCGAGTACGTCGTGGCGGCGTGCAACGACTCACTCGCTCGCCTGGGCGTCGACGTCATCGACCTGTACTACCAGCACCGCGTCGACCGGTCGGTGCCTGTCGAGGAGACCTGGGGCGCGATGAAGTCGTTGGTCGAGGCTGGCAAAGTTCGCTACCTCGGCATCTCGGAGGCCTCGCCGGCCACGATCGAACGGGCCAACGCCGTGCACCACGTGACCGCAGTGCAGTCGGAGTACTCCCTGTGGACCCGAGACCCCGAGGACGGCGTGCTCGACACGTGTCGGCGCCTCGGCATCGGCTTCGTCGCCTACAGCCCGCTGGGCCGGGGGTTCCTCACGGAGGAGGCGGCCAACCGAAGTGCAACGGCGGAGGGTGATTTTCGCGCGCACCACCCGCGATTCGTGGGCGAGGCCTACGAACAGAACATGAAGCTCGTGGCCGCCCTCGAGACAATCGCCGCGGGGCTCGACGTGCGTGTCGCTCAGCTCGCGCTCGCTTGGGTGCTGAGTCGCGGCGAGGACGTGGTGCCCATTCCGGGCACCAAGCGACGCAAGTGGCTCTACGAGAACATCGCCGCGAGCGACCTGCGACTGAGCGCCGAGACCATCGCGGCGATCGAGGCGGCCGTGCCGCGCGGCGCCGTGGCGGGCGATCGATACCACGAGAGTGGGATGAAGACCATCAACGGCTGAGACGGCCCGACGCATCACTGCGCCGTAGTCACCACGCCGCCGCTGAGGTCGACGACGAGGTCGCACCACGCGATGACCTGCTCGTCGTGGGTCGCGATGATCACGGAGGCGCCGCTCGCGGCGAGGAAGCCGATCACCGCCGCGGTCTCCTCGTGGCCGAGGCCGCTGGTGGGCTCATCGAGGAGCACGATGGCCGGTCCGGTGGCGAGGGCGCGCACGATCGCGATGCGCTGGGCCTGGCCGCGCGATACCTCGTCCCACTTCGTCGTTGGTCCCGCGTCGATGCCCAGGGCGACCAGGTCCTCGTCGATGGGGCGCACCACGGTGCGACCGAGCGCGAGGACATCGCGCGCGTAGCCGCGCAAGAGTCCCGTCTCACCGGGCACGAAGGCCACGTGCGCGCGCAGGACGTCCTCGGCGATCTCGCTCACCGGCGTGTCGCCGATGGCGACGAGGCCGCCGTCGGCGGCGTCCAGTCCCGCGAGGATCCGCAGCAGTGTGGACTTGCCACTGCCTGAGGGGCCGGTTACCGCGACGTGGCGGCCCGGCGCGACCTCGAAGGAGCCGTCTTCGACGATGGTGCGCTCGCCCTCGCGGATGGTCACGTGCTCGACGCGCACGGTGGTGTCAGTTGGCCAGAGGGCGTTAGCCGCCGCCGGGGCCACGTCGAGCTCCTCCAGTCGTTCGGCGGCCGCACTGACCGCGACGGCCGTGTCGAGCGCTACCCGCAGTGCCGTCAGCCCGTCGAAGGTGGCCAGTGCGAGTAGGAGCGATACGACGGTCCACACCGGTGCGCTGGTGGGGGCGGCGAGTCGCAGGGCGATCATGGCGACCACGGTGGCGACGGGGGCGACGAGGGCGGATCGGCGGCGCTGATTCGAGGCCCGAGCTTCGGCACTCGCGAGGGCGTCGCGCGGGCCCTTCAGTCGGTGCTCGAGGAACGACCGGGCGCCGAGGAGATCGAGTTCGGGGCTTACCGTACTCAACGCAACGAGGGCGGCGCGGAACTCCCCGCGCGCGCGGCGAAGCCAGCGGTCCACGGCGATCAGGGCGTCCGCCGAGAGGCCCAGGGCGAGCACGGCGACGACTTGGACGACTGCTACGAGCAGCGCCGCGGCGATCCACCGACCCTGTGGCGCGAGGCAGGCGATGACGACGTCGCCGACCGCGAGCGCGGCCAGCGAGCTCGCCGCGGGCAGCACGAATCGCAGCCACAGGTCCTGCAATTCGTCGGTGTCCTGGAGCGCGCGCTCGAGCAGGTCGCCCCGGGCGTAGGTGCGCCAGCGACGCACCGACCACCCCCCGACGGTGACGAGGAGCCATCGCCGCCATCGTGAGACGGCGGCGAAGCCGAGCCGGTGCGCGCTCATTCGTTCGTTGAAGCGGATGGGCGAGCGCAGGAACGCGAAGAGCTCGATGACGATGAGGATGCCGGCGACCGACCGCAGCCCCGGGCGCGCCGCGCTGACGACGAGCAGCGCGACGGCGCCGACGAATAGGCCCAGGGCGGTAATCGAACTGAGCGTGCCCGCTACGAGCGCCTTGATCAGCGCGGCGCGCGGGGGCTGCGCCCGCCGAATCCAGCGGCGCAATCGGTCGCGATCGGCCCTCACGGGCGCAGCTCGATTCGCTGGTCAAAGGTGTTGAGCAGGGGATTGTCGACGCTCAATTCGATGACGCCGAGAGTCGTGAGACGTTCTAGCAGCGCGGCGACTCGGGCGCGATTGGACTCGTCCAAGACGCCGGCGATGTCGTCGACGACGAGGAGGACGGGCTCGGCGAGCGTGGCGCGCGCCAGGACGAGTCGAACCCGCTCACCGGCGCTGAGGCCCTCGCCGTCGGCGAGGAGCAAGACTGAGAGGTCCTCGAAGCGCGGCCCGATGAGCCCCAGCTCGTTCAGCCTCGAGCGAACGACAATTTCGTCGACGACTCGGCCCAGTGTGAGGTTGTCCCAGAGCGAACCGTCGAACAGCGCCGAGGCCGGACTCACGACGGCGAGGGCACCCTCGCGCCGGGTGATGGATCCCGACACCACGCGGCGCCAACCGACGAGGGTGTGCGCGAGCGTGGTCTTGCCCACCCCGGACGGTCCGGTCACGAGGAGCCGCTGGCCCGGTTCGAGCGTGAGGGTGATCGGCGAGGGAGTCGCCTCGGTAACGAGGGACCGGGCCGCGAGGAGCGGTCCAGTCGCGGCGAGCGGTGCCTTCGCGATGCGGCGAAGGACGGCGAGCGACGCGGCCGTGTCGTCGCGACGGTGAAACTCGACGCCGAAGCGCCGGACGTAACCGAAGAGTTCACTCGCGATGAGGACGGCGATCAGGGCCCGGTCAAGGGAGATCGAGCCCCGCAAGAGACTGAAGCCAACGACCATCGCCACGAGTCCGATGGAGACGCCGCTCAAGAACTCCGTCACCAGCGAGGACTCGAGCGCCACGCGAATCGTGCGAATCGCCGCGAGGTGCTCGGTGTCGCTCATCGCCGCGATTTCGTCCGCGCCGTAGCGCACCGCGCCCAGGGCCCGAAGTTCGGGGGAGTGCTGGAGCATCTCCAGCTGGCGGCGTTCGAGCACGTCGCGGCGCTGGTTGTAGTCGCTCGTCAGCGCGGCGCTGCGCCGTCCGGCGCGTTGGTAGAGGGGCACGGCAACGGCGAGCAGGACGACGACGAGACCCGCACTGAGCCAGCCAGCGGCGAGCCAGATGATGAGGATGCCAACGGCCGCGGTGCGAGCGCTCGCCCCCACCACGACGAGGGCCGGGCCCGCCGCGGCGTTGTCGATGGCGAGGCCGAGGTCGCGACGGCCCCGCTCGCCCTCGGCTCGCGGTACTACGAGTTGGTCGATGACGGTGCGCCGCCAGCGGTCGCGGATGACCCGCGCGGTGAACGTCGCCCACGCATCGGTACTCGAGGCGACGAGCCAGCGCGCGAGCAGCGCGACGACGACGAGGACCACCCCTCGGGTGATGGCGCCGTGCGCGACGCTCGACACTCCGAACGCACTGAGCAGCGCTCCCGCGAACCCGACGAGCGTCGCGGCCGCGCCAATAATTCGCGACCGACC
>JAKAPH010000069.1 GCA_021807265.1 Actinomycetes bacterium
TGATCTACCACGGCTTCACCAACCCCGCGACCGTGCCCGCCGGGGCGACGGTCGTGCTCGCCCTGAGCAAGGGCCCCACGCCCACCACGACCACGACGGCGGCGCCCGCACCGACGACGACGGCACTCACGACCACCACCACGGGCGCGACCTCCACCACGGTTGCCGCGGCCGGTCCGCGCCCCGTGCCCAACGTGATCGGCATGGACCAGTCCCAGACCTTCGCCGCCTTCAAGAAGGCGGTGCTCTTCTTCACGACCAAGGGTCCGGGCTCGGCGAAGGGCACGTGGACCACGGTCGTCTCGACGATCCCGGCGCCGGGCACGATGGTGCCCTACCGCTCGACGATCATCGTCAACGTGAAATGAGCGGCGGCTGCGAGCTCTGCGAGGCGGCGATCATCACGACGCGCTACGCCGAGGACGAGCTCTGCTGGATCGCGGACTGCGAGATCTGTCTCGTGCCGATGGTGGTGTGGCGCAGTCACGACGCGAGCCCGCCCGAGGACTTGAAGCGCCAGCTACACGAGCGCCTCGCCGCTGTGGCCGACCGCGAACTCGGGGTGGGCGGGTGGACGATCGACGACCACATGCGCAACATCCCCGACCACTACCACGCCCACGCGCGGCCGCCCGCGTTCTGGCGCCGATAGGGCCGGCGGTGACTCAGTACAATCGGATTACCAACGAGTAAGGGAGTCCCGAATGGGAGCGTTAGACGGTCGCGTAGCAATCATCACCGGTGCGGGGCGCGGGATCGGCCGGGAGCACGCGCTGCTGTTCGCCGCCGAGGGCGCGAAGGTCGTCGTCAATGACCTGGGCGGCGCGCTCGACGGATCGGCGAGCGCGGCGACACCGGCCGAAGAGGTCGTCGCCGAGATCAAGGCCTTTGGCGGCGAGGCCGTCGCGAACCACGACAACATCGCCGAGTGGGAGGGTGGCGCTCGGCTCATCCAGACCGCACTGGACACCTACGGTGAGTTGGACGTCCTGGTCAACAATGCTGGGATCCTGCGCGACCGCGTGCTCGTGAACCTCTCGGAGGACGACTGGGACGCCGTGATCAACGTCCACCTGAAGGGCCACTTCGTGCCCACGCGCCACGCCGCGACGTACTGGCGCGAGCGGGCCAAGGCCGGTCACCCGGTGAACGCGTCGATCATCAACACCTCCTCGACCTCGGGCCTGCTCGGCAACATCGGCCAGTCCAACTACGGCGCCGCCAAGGCCGGCATCGCGGCGTTCACGGTCATCATCGCCGAGGAGCTGGGCCGCTACGGTGTGCGGGCCAACGCCATCGCCCCCGCCGCGCGCACGCGCATGACCGAGTCCACCCCGGGCCTCGCGGACTACGTCGTCAAGCCCAGTGACGAGGCGACCTTTGACACCTGGGACCCCGCGAACATCTCGCCCCTCGTCGCGACCCTGGCGATGGCGGACTGCCAGGCAACCGGGCGCGTCTTCTTCGTCCAGGGCGGCACCGTGCGACTCTTCCAGAACTGGACGATGACCGAGACCCTCGAGCGCAACGACCGCTGGTCCGTCGCCGACTTGGCCGAGCAGCTGCCGACGCTGTACGCCTGATCGGCACGGGCCGCGACCGGCCGCGCCTCGGGCCGGTCGCGGCCCGGCCGGTAGTCTGTGAGCCATGACGACTGCCATACTCCCGGGCTGCGAGCCCTTCGAGGCCGCCGGTGGCGACACGGGCGTCCTCGTGTTGCACGGCTTCACCGGCAATCCCACGTCGATGCGCCCGCTCGCCGAGTTCCTGGCCAGCGACGGCTTCACGGTCTCGCTCCCGCGCCTGCCCGGTCACGGCACGTCGGTCGCCGACATGATGACCACGGGCTGGCCGGACTGGACGGGCGCGGCCCTGGCCGCCTTCGACGACCTGGCCCGGCGCACCACGCGCGTCGCGGTCGTGGGCCTGTCGATGGGTGGCGGACTGAGCGCCTTTGTCGCGCAGCGGCGCGACGTGGGCGCACTCGTGCTCATCAACCCGCTGGTCAAGCCACCCGCATCCGAGATGATCGACGGACTCAACCAGCTCCTCGACGCCGGCCTGGAGACCATCGACGCCATCGGATCGGACGTGAAGCGCGAAGGGGTCACCGAGCTCAGCTATGACGCGACGCCCCTGGCGTGCGCGAAGAGTCTCTTCGACGGGATCGCTGAGGTCTACGAAACCCTCGACGCGATCGAGGCGCCGAGCCTGCTGCTCTCGAGTCGCGAAGACCACATCGTCACCCCCGACAACGGCGATGACCTCATGGCGCGCGTGCGCGGGCCCATCGAACGGGTCTGGCTGGAGAATTCGTACCACGTCGCGACGATCGACAACGACCAGACCCTCGTGGAGTCGCTCGCGCGCGACTTCATCCGCTCGGTCGTGGCCTCGTGAGCGGGCTCACCCGGGCCGAGGTCGCCCACGTGGCCAAACTGGCCCGACTGCGGCTGAGCGACGAGGAGCTCGACCTGTTCACCGTGCAGCTCGCACGGATCCTCGACCACGCGGCCGACATGCAGAGCCTCGACCTCACGGGCGTCGTCGCGACGGCCCACCCCTACGACCTGATCAACGTGGTGCGCGAGGACGTCGTGCGCCCCAGCCTCGACCGGGACGCCGTGCTCGCCGCGGCCCCCGACGCCGAGGACGGCTGCTTCGCCGTGCCGCGGATCATGGGGGAGGAGTCGTGAACGCGACCACCATGGCCGAGCGCGTGCGACGCGGCGAGATCGCCGCGACGGCGCTCGCCGAAGAGTCGCTGCGCGCCATTCGCGCCCGCAACGAGGAACTGAACGTGTTCTTGCACGTCGACGAGGACGGGGCGCTGGCGACGGCGGCGCGCGTGGACGACGCAGTCGCGCGCGGCGAGGACCCGGGGCGACTGGCCGGCGTGCCGATCGCCCTGAAGGACAACCTGTGCCAGGTCGGGATCCCGACCACCTGCTCCTCGCGGATCCTCGAGGGCTGGCGCCCGCCCTACAGCGCCACGGTGGTGGAGCGGCTCCTTGACGCGGGCGCCGTTCCGATGGGCAAGACCAACCTCGACGAGTTCGCGATGGGCTCGTCCACTGAGACGTCGGCCTTCGGCCCGACCCGCAACCCGCTCGACCCGAGTCGGGTGCCGGGCGGTTCGTCGGGCGGCTCGGCGGCGGCGGTCGCCGCGGCGATGACACCGCTCGCGCTCGGCAGCGACACCGGCGGGTCGATCCGCCAGCCCGCCGCGCTGTGCGGGATCGTCGGGGTGAAGCCCACCTACGGGCTGGTCTCGCGCTACGGGCTCATCGCCTTCGCGAGCTCCCTCGATCAGATCGGGCCCTTCGCGACCGACGTCGCCGACGCGGCCCTGTTGCTCGAGGTGATCGCGGGGCACGACCCGATGGACTCGACCTCACTGCCCGAGCCGGCCCCGAGCCTGGTCGCGCACCTCGGCGACGGCGTCGCCGGTCGGCGAATCGGCCTCGTGCGCGAGCTGCTCGATGGCGCCGACGAGGCGATCGTCGCCTCGGTGCGCCGTGCCGCCTCGGTGCTCGAGGCCGCCGGCGCCACCGTCGTCGAGCTGTCCATCCCCGAACTGCACCTGGGACTGAGCGCCTACTACCTGATCGCGCCGGCGGAGGCGTCGAGCAACCTCGCCCGCTACGACGGCGTGCGCTACGGGTTGCGCATCAACGACGAGGACGTCACGGCCATGAACGAGGCCACGCGCACCGCGGGATTCGGCGCCGAGGTGAAGCGGCGGATCATGCTCGGGACCTACGCGCTCTCGGCGGGGTACTACGACGCCTACTACGGTCAGGCGCTCAAGGTGCGCACGCAGATGCGCGACGCCTTTAGGCGCGCCTACCGGGACGTCGACATGCTCCTCGGGGCGACGACGCCGTCGGTCGCCTTCACCTTCGGCTCCAAGACCAACGACCCGATGGCCATGTACCTCTCGGACGTGTTCACGATCCCGACCAACCTCGCGGGCGAGGCGGCCCTCTCGGTCCCCTTCGGTCGGGGCGAGGCCGACCTGCCGACCGGGGTGCAACTGCTCGGACCGGGCCGCAGCGAGGCCAGACTCCTCGCCGCGGCGAAAGTGCTCGAAGACGCGGAGCGTGGATGATGGCGTTGCCTGAGGGCTGGGAGATGGTGGTGGGCCTCGAGGTCCACACCGAACTGCGAACGGCCACCAAGATGTTCTGCGGGTGCGCGAACGTCTTTGGCGCCGAGGCGAACACGAACGTCTGTCCGGTCTGCCTCGGCCTGCCGGGGTCGCTGCCCGTGCTGAACGAGCGTGCCGTATCGATGGCGATGGCGATCGGCATGGCGCTGCACGCCACGATCGCGCCGTCGACCTTTCACCGCAAGAACTACTTCTATCCCGACATGCCCAAGGACTTCCAGATCTCTCAGTACGACCTGCCGATCAACTCGGGGGGCTACCTTGACCTGCCCGACGGGTCGCGGGTGCGCATCGAGCGCGCACACCTCGAAGAGGACACGGGCAAGTCGACGCACCTGGGCGTGAGCGGACGGATCCACGGCGCCGACCGCTCGCTGGTGGACTACAACCGGTCCGGCGTGCCGCTGGTCGAGATCGTCTCGGGCCCCGACATCCGCTCGGCCGCCCAGGCCCGGCTCTACGCCAGCGAACTGCGCGCGGTGCTGATCGCGACGGGCGCCTCCGACGGCCGGATGGAGGAGGGGTCGATGCGCATCGACGCCAACGTCTCGGTGCGTCGCAGCGGCGAGCCGTTCGGCACGCGCTGTGAGATCAAGAACCTGAACTCGCTGCGTAGCCTGCACCGCGCGATCGAGTTCGAGGCGCAGCGCCAGGTCAAGCTCATCGAAAGCGGCGGGGTCGTTCGCCAGGAGACCCGCCACTGGGACGAGACCGTCGGGGCGACGTCGACGATGCGCGTGAAGGAAGAAGCCGAGGACTACCGCTACTTCCGCGAGCCTGACCTCGTGGATCTGGCGCCGAGCGCAGCGTGGCAGCAGCGCGTGGCCGACGCGCTCGGGCCGATGCCGGCCGAGCGCCGCGCCGCGGTGGTCGCGCTGCTCGGCGAGGTGAGCGACGCCCAGCGCGACGCGATCGACGTCGTCATCGACCTCGGACTCGAGCGCTTCGTCCACGCGACCCACGCGGCCGGGGGCGACGTGGCCGTGGCGCTCGCGCGCGTGGCCAACGAACTCGCGGCCGCGGGCGACGTCTCGAAGTTGACCGAGGACGCCTTCGTGGCGACCGTCGCCATGGAGGCCGGTGGCCAGCTCTCCGCGACCCAGGCCAAGACGATCCTCGCCGACCTCCTGGCCTCGGGCGGCGAGCCGCGCGCCGTCGCCGCGGCCCGCGGCTTCGAACAGCTCTCGGCCGACTCGCTCGGCGGCATCGTCTCGGCGCTGATCGACGCCAACCCCGACGAGTGGTCGCGCTTTCGCGATGGCGACGACAAGCTGGCTCAGTTCTTCATCGGGCTGGTGATGCGTGAGACGAAGGGCCGAGCCAACGGCAAGGCGGTCATCGCCGAGCTGCACGCTCGGCGCTAGGCCATGCGGGCGCGGTCGTCCCGGTACCGGCCGCTGGCCCTGGTGCTCGCGGCCACCCTGTCGTTCGCACCGCCCCTCGGCGCGGCGCTGACGCGGCCGGGCCACGCGCGGCTGCACCCGACGGCCCTCGCGCGGCACCGTCGACTCGCGCCCCTGACGGGACTGCCCGACCCGACGGCGGCGTCGATGCGACGCTCGGCGCTGACGGTCAAGATCGACAACACCCCGCTCGCCCATCCGCAGTTCGGCATCAACGAGGCGGACGTCGTCTACGAAGAGATCGTCGAGGGCGGCATCACGCGCCTGGCGGCCGTGTTCAACTCGCACCTGCCGCCGGTCGTGGGCCCGGTGCGGTCGGTGCGGCGCACGGACCGCGAGATCGTCTTCCCGCTGAAGGGGCTCTTCGCCTTCTCGGGCGGCGCGGCCTACGCGCTCGCGAGCATCGCGACCGCCCCGGTGAAGCGCTACGACGAGGCGACGGCCGGTTCGGCGATGTACCGCGACCCCGCGCGCTACGCGCCCCACAACCTCCTGCTCGACCCGATCAAACTGATGGCGATGGCCGGGCGGCCGACGCCCCCGCACCCGATCTTCACCTACGTCGCCACGGACGCCCCGCCGCGCGGGGCCCCCGTCGGGTCCTTCACCGTGAACTTCCCCGCGGGCTACGCCGTGCACTACGACTGGAACGCCCGGACCGGCTCGTGGGACCGGTGGATCTTCGGTGCGCCGGACGTCACCGCGAGCGGCGCGCGCGTCTCGCCGGTCAACGTGATCGTGATGCAGGTCAACTACATCGGCGGCGTCGGTGCGATGGGCGCCGAGGCGGACCTCATGGGCCACGGCCCGGCCATGGTGCTCACCGACGGGCGACTGATCCGCGGCTCGTGGTTCCGTTCGGGCGTCGCCCGGGCGACGGCGTACCGCACGTCGACGGGCAAGGTCATCGCGCTGCGGCCAGGACAGACCTGGGTCGAACTGCTCGGCCCCGGCGAGACGGTGAACCTCTACGCACCGGCTGGGTGAGCGGTCAGCGCATTTCGTAGACTGCCACCATGACGACCCACCCCACTCCTCGAAGCACCGACGTCACCCTCGGCAAGGGCCGCGCGCCCGCGCGCGCGATGCTGCGCGCCATGGGGATGGGCGACGACGACATGGCCAAGGCCCAGATCGGGGTGGCCTCGAGCTGGAACGAGGTGACGCCCTGCAACCTGCCGCTCGACCGGCTGGCCAAGCGCGCCAAGGTCGCCGTGCGCGACGCGGGGGCCGTGCCCTTCGAGTTCGTCACGATCGCGGTCTCGGACGGCATTTCGATGGGCCACGAGGGGATGCGCGCCTCGCTGGTCTCGCGCGAGGTCATCGCCGACTCGGTCGAGACCGTGATGCACGCCGAGCGCTTCGACGCGCTCGTGACCTTCGCGGGCTGTGACAAGTCGCTGCCCGGGATGCTGATGGCGGCGGCGCGCTTGGACGTGCCCGCGGTCTTCCTCTACGGCGGCACGATCATGCCCGGCCACCTGCACGGCCAGTCCCTCGACATCACCTCGGTCTTCGAGGCGGTCGGCGCCAACGCCGTCGGTTCGATGAGCGACGACGAGCTGCGCGACGTGGAGCTCGCGGCCTGTCCCGGCGAGGGCAGCTGCGCGGGGATGTTCACGGCCAACACCATGGCGAGTGTCGGCGAGGCGATCGGCATGTCGCTGCTCGGCAGTGCCAGCGTCCCCTCGATCGACCCCCGGCGCGACCAGTACGCCTACGACTCGGGCCTGGCCGTCGTCAACCTGCTCGACCGGGGGATCACGGCCCGCCAGATCATGACCCGCGGGGCCTTCGAGAACGCCATCGCCGTGGTCATGGCCCTCGGCGGCTCGACGAACGCGGTGCTGCACCTGCTGGCCATCGCCCACGAGGCGCGCGTGCCCCTCGAGCTCGACGACTTCAACACGATCGCGGCGCGCGTGCCCCACATCGCGGACACCAAGCCCCACGGCAAGTACCACATGAGTGACATCGACCAGATCGGCGGGGTGCCCGTGGTGCTGGCGCACCTGCTCGAGCGCGGCCTGCTGCACGGTGACGTGATGACGGTGTCGGGCCAGACCATGGCCGAGAGTCTGGCGGCCTTCGCGGCCCGCAAGCCCGACGGCGACGTGGTCCACGGCATCGACGACCCGATCCACGACCGCGGCGGCATCGCGGTGCTGCGCGGCTCGCTCGCGCCCAAGGGCGCCGTGGTGAAGGTCGCCGGCATCGACAACCTGCACTTCCGCGGCACCGCGCGGGTCTTTGACGGCGAGGACGCCGCGATGACCGCGATCCTCGCGGGTGAGATCCAGCCCGAGACCGTGGTCGTGATCCGCTACGAGGGACCCAAGTCCGGTCCCGGCATGCGCGAGATGCTCGCCGTCACCGGCGCCATGAAGGGCGTGGGCCGCGGCAGCGACTCCGCGCTCGTCACCGACGGGCGCTTCAGCGGCGGCACGCACGGCTTCTGCGTGGGCCACGTGGCGCCCGAGGCCCTCGACGGCGGGCCGATCGGACTCGTCGAGGACGGCGACGTGATCGCGATCGACGTCACGACCAACTCAATCGATCTCCTTGTCGACGACGCGGTGCTCGCCGAGCGCGCCGCACGGCGAACGCCCTTCGTGCCGCGCTACACGACCGGGGTCCTCGAGAAGTTCGCGCGCCTCGTCCAGGGCGCCGAGACCGGCGCCGTCACGACACGCTAGGTGACCGGCTTCGAGCCGGGTCGCGACGCGTCGTCGCGGTCCGGCCCGGCCCCTGTCTTGTGCCCCTGTCGCCGGTGTGCTTAGATTGTCCCGTGACCACGGGCCGCCTGATTCTGGTAGTAGTAGGGGATAGG
>JAKAPH010000070.1 GCA_021807265.1 Actinomycetes bacterium
TCCGATCTCCAACCTCAACGTGGTCACGAACCGGATCGTGGCCATCCGCGCGGCCCTGGCCGCGGACCTGGCGCCCGGGATCCAGAGTGCGGTCACCGGCGCGCCGGCCTTCACGGCCGACCTCGGGCAGGTCTTTCACGGCGCCAACCACAAGCTCCTCGTCACGACCGCGCTCGTCGTCGCGCTGCTGCTCATCGCGACCTACCGGTCGCCACTGCTGTGGCTCGTGCCGCTGGCCGCGGTCGGCGCGGCCGACCAGGTCTCGTCCCACCTGGCGGCGCTGCTCGCGCCGCACGTGGGCGTGCGCCTCGACGGTGCGGCCACGGGCATCGCCGACGTGCTCGTCTTCGGCGCCGGCACCGACTACGCACTGCTGCTGATCGCGCGCTACCGCGAGCAGCTGGGCCGCCTCGAGGACCGATTCGCGGCGATGCGCGTGGCGCTCGCGATGACGAGCGAGTCGATCATCGCGTCGGGCACGACGGTGACGATCAGCCTCGCGACGCTCTTCCTCGCCTCGATGGCCGGTACGCGCGCTCTCGGTTTCGCCGGCGCGATCGGGATCCTCTCGGCGATGGCGATGGTCTACTTCGTGCTGCCGGCGGCGCTCGCACTCGCCGGCCGTGGCGTGTTCTGGCCGCTCGTGCCCAGGACCGGCGTCGCAAGGCGGGCCGGACGCGTGTTCGCGCGGATCGGCGAGTTCGTCGCGCGCCGGCCCGGGCGGGTCATTACGGGATCGCTCGCCCTGCTCGCCCTCGCGTCGATCGCGAACTTCGGCCTGCACCAGGGACTCTCGACGACCCAGCAGTTCACCGCGACCCCCGAGTCGGTCGTCGGCCAGCGGATCCTCGCCTCGGCCTTCCCCGCGGGCGACGGCGTGCCCGTCGTGATCGTCGCCGCGACGCCGGCGGCCGGCGCGGCCGAGGCGGCGGCCCGTGCGACGCCGGGGGTGACCTCGGTGCGAGCCGTGGCCGCCAACGCGTCCTGGACCGAGTTCGACGCGACCAGCGCCGCGCCGCCGGGCTCGGCGGCGGCGTTCCGGGTCGTCGAGGCGCTGCGCTCGTCGCTCGCCGCCGTGGCCCGCGCGCACGCCGTCGTCGGCGGCCAGTCCGCGACCACCCTCGACGCCAACACGGCGACCAACCGTGACACCGCACTCCTCGTGCCGATCGTGCTGCTCGTCGTGCTGCTCGTGCTCGTCGCATTGCTGGGCTCGCTCGTCGCGCCGCTGCTCCTGCTCGCCACGGTGATGGCGTCCTACGCCGCGGCGCTCGGCCTGGGGTGGTTCGTGTTCACCCACGTGAACCACTACCCGGCGCTCGCCACGGGCGTGCCCTTCTACGCGTTCCTCTTCCTCGTCGCCCTCGGGGTCGACTACAACATCTTCCTCGCGGCCCGCGCCAAGCAGGAGCGCCGGCTCCTCGACGCCACCCGGGGCATGCTGGCCGCACTCGCCTCGACCGGCGGGGTCATCACGTCAGCGGGCGTGCTGCTGGCCGCGGTGTTCGCGGTGCTGAGCGTGCTCCCGCTCATCGAGCTCACCCAGGTGGGCGTGATCGTCGGGCTCGGCGTCCTGCTCGACACGCTGCTCGTGCGCACGGTGCTCGTCCCGGCCATCGCGGCGGCGCTCGGTGAACGGTTCTGGTGGCCATCGCGGCGCGTCGAGCAGTCCGCGGACCCAGCCGTTTTGGTCGGGTGAACTAGAACTGTACAGGCGGCAACGGCGCCGCCTGGAGGTGGCGATGACTGCGGGAACCGACGTTGCACTGGACGACTTGACCGAGGGCGCATGCGACGTCGTCACGACGATGCTCGCCGAGGCCGAACGGCGCCGCCGCCGGCGCGACCGCGCCGCGCGGCGCCGGTTCGTCGGTCTCTTTCGCGACCCCGCGGCCCTGGACGTCACCATCGCCCTGACCGACGAGGTGATGCGATTCACCTCGCGCGAGCCCGCGGTGCGGGTCCTGCGCGCCTCGGCCCGACGGGCGACGCCGCGCGGCCTCGGTCTGTTCAACGTCATCGGGCTGCGGGCGCTCGCGGCCCTGGGGCCGGTCGCCCCCGCGATGGTGGTGCGTCTGGTGCGCTGGCGCGTGCGCCGGCTCAGCGCCGACCTCATCCTCGACGCCGCGCCCGCGGCGCTCGGGCGCCACGTGACGGCGCGGCGCCGCGAGGGGCTCGGGGTCAACGTCAACGTCGTGGGCGAGGCGGTCCTCGGCGAGTCCGAGGCGAGCGAGCGGCTCGCGCGCGTGCTCGACGTCATCGCGCGGCCCGACGTGACCTACGTCTCGGTGAAGGTCTCGTCGATCGTGAGCCAGCTGACCACGATCGACCACGACGGCTCGCTCGAGCGCGTGAGCGAGCGCCTGACGGTGCTGCTGCGCGCCGCGCGCGACCACGGGGTCTTCGTGAACCTGGACATGGAGGAGTACCGCGATCTGCGCCTCACCATCGACGCCTTCCGTGCCGTGCTCGGCGAGCCCGAGTTCGACCACCTGAGCGCGGGCGTCGTGCTCCAGGCCTACCTGCCCGACTCGCACGGCGCCTTCAGCGAACTCGTCGACTGGGCGGTGGAGCGCTACGCGCGCACCGGCACGGCCATCAAGGTCCGACTCGTGAAGGGCGCCAACCTCGCCGTCGAGCAGGTCGAAGCTGAGCTGCACGGCTGGCGGGCGGCGCCTTATAACACCAAGGCCGACGTCGACGCGAGCTACACGCGTCTGATCGACGTCGCGCTGCGTCCGGCGAACGCGGCCGCGGTACGCATCGGCATCGCCAGCCACAACCTGTTCCACATCGCCTGGGCGCTCGCGGTCGCGCGGGCGCGCGGGGTCGAGGACCAGCTCGACGTCGAGATGCTCGAGGGTATGGCCCCCGCCGAGGCCGAGGTGCTCGCGGCCGAGGGCCACCGGGTGCTGCTCTACGCGCCGGTGACCAACGAGGACGACTTCGCCGCCGCGGTCGCCTACCTCGTGCGGCGCCTCGACGAGAACACCTCGCCCGAGAACTACCTGCGCGCGGCCTTCACGATCGCCAACGACCCCGCGGTCTACGCCGACCAGCGCAATCGCTTCCTCGCCTCGATCGCGGACCGCCACCACCTGGACACCGATCGCCGCCGGGGCCCGGCGCCCGAGCAGACGGACCGCTTCGACAACGTCGCCGACGGCGACCCGACCGACCGCCTGTTCGTCGCCGCGGTGCGCCACGCGGCGAGCGAGATCGGCGACGCGCGCGACACGATCGTCGGCGACGACGCCAACCTCGCCCCGGGCGAGGCCGATGACTTCGAGCTGGGCGAGGACCCCAACACCGGCGAGCCGTGGTACCGCTACCGCGTGGCGAGCGCCGCGGGCGTCGACCGGGCCGTCGCGCGGGCCCGCGAGGCCCAGGCTGCCTGGAACGACCGTGGTGCCGCCGACCGGCGCCGCCTGCTCGAGGCCGCGGCGTCGCTGCTCGTCGAGCGGCGGGCGGGCCTCATCGCCCTGATGGGGCGCGACGGCGGCAAGACCGTCGCCGAGGCCGACCCCGAGGTGAGCGAGGGCGTCGACTACTTGCGCTACTACGCGGGCCACCCGGCCGACGAGTCCTCCGCGGCCCTCGGGGTCGTGCTGGTCGTGCCGCCGTGGAACTTCCCCTTCGCCATCCCCCTCGGTGGGGTGGCGGCCGCGCTCGCCGCGGGCAGCGCCGTGCTCCTCAAGCCCGCCCCCGAGGCCGTGGCGACGGGGTGGTCGATCGTCAGCGCGCTGTGGGACGCGGGCGTGCCCCGCGAGGTCGTGCAGTTCGTGCCGACCCGCGACGACGAGGTCGGCCGCCGGCTCGTCACCCACGACGGGGTCGACGCGGTGATCCTCACGGGCTCTTTCGACACGGCCGTGCTCTTCACGTCCTGGAAGCCCTCGATCAACCTGCTCGCCGAGACGAGCGGCAAGAACGCGCTGGTGATCACGAGCGCCGCGGACGTGGACGTCGCCGTGAAGGACCTCGTGCAGTCGGCCTTCGGTCACGCCGGCCAGAAGTGCAGCGCCGCGAGCCTCGCGATCATCGACCGCGCCACCGCCGAGAACTCGCGGTTCTGGTCGCAGCTGAGCGACGCGGTGACCACGCTCGTCGTCGGTCCGGCCGACGACCTGGCGACCGCCGTCGGCCCGGTGATCCACCCGCCGGTCGGCGCGCTCGAGCGCGCCCTCTCGCTCGAGGGCACCGAGCAGTGGCTCGTCGAGCCGCACCGTGTCGACGAGGCCGGGCACCTGTGGCGCCCGGGGGTGAAGGTGGGCGTGTCGCCCGAGTCCTGGTCGCACCGGAACGAGTGGTTCGGCCCGGTGCTCGGGATCATGATCGCGCCCGACCTCGCGACGGCCATCCAGTGGCAGAACGACATCCCCTACGGACTGACCGGCGGCCTGCACTCGCTCGATCGCGAGGAGTGCGAGCAGTGGCTCGACGGCGTCGAGGTCGGCAACGCCTACGTGAACCGCGGCATCACCGGCGCGGTAGTCGGCCGCCAGCCCTTCGGCGGATGGCGGCGCAGCAGCGTCGGACCGACCGCGAAGGCCGGCGGACCCAACTACGTGTCCTGCCTGCGGCACTGGCCCGAGCTCACGGACCTCGACGCGGCGAACACCTCGCTGCTGGCGTGGTTCGAGCGCGCGGGCGCGCGGGCCATCGACGAGAGCGGCCTCGCGGCCGAGCGCAACCTGCACCGCTACCGCCGAGCGTCGCGTCCCATCGTCGTGCGCGTGGACGCCGACGTCGACCCCACGACGATCGCCTACGTCTGGCGGGTCGTCGAGGTCCTGGGTGCGACCGTGCGCTTCAGCGTGGGCGCGCCGCTCGACCTCGTGCCCGGGGCGACCGTGGAGAGCGCCGAGCAGCTCGTGGCGCGCGCGGGCGCGCTCGCGCGGGTGCGCTGGCTCAGTGCGGAGCCGGCGCCGAGCGCCGAGCTGGTGGCCCGCGGGGTCACCCTGGACCGCCGGCCCCTCGCCCAGGACGGCGCCGTCGAGGGACCGCGCTGGCTGCTCGAGCAGAGCGTCGCGATCACGAATCACCGCTACGGCACCATCGGCGCCGGTCCGGCGCCGCGGTGCCCCGGGCTGGGCGAGGCGGAAGAGCGCTGACGGGGCTTTGGTAGTGTGTCTGGGTCGCGTTGGTGACCCCGAGCTCGGTTCGCGGGACTACGCACGCCGCGACCGGAACAAAAGGAGCAGGACGTGAAGGTCCTCGTACTTGGTGGTGACGGCTTCTGTGGATGGCCGACCTCGCTGCACCTGTCAGACATCGGCCACGACGTGACGATTGTCGACAACCTGAGCCGGCGGGCCATTGACATCGAGCTCGAAGTCGAGTCGCTCACCCCGATCCGGCCCATCGGCGAGCGCCTGGCCGTCTGGCGTGAGCTCACCGGCAAGGAGATCGGCTTCGTTCGCCTCGACCTCGCCGAGGAGTACGACCGCTTCGAGGCGCTGCTGCGCGACCTGCAGCCCGACGCCATCGTGCACTTCGGCGAGCAGCGCGCGGCGCCGTACTCGATGCGCAACATCGCGGCCAAGCGCTACACGGTCGACAACAACGTCCGCGGCACCCACAACGTGCTCGCCGCCATCGCCGAGACGGGCCAGGACATCGCGCTCGTGCACCTGGGCACGATGGGCGTCTACGGCTACGGCTGGTCGGGCTCGGCCCCGATCCCCGAGGGCTACCTGACCGTGAAGGTCCCCACGCCCGATGGCGAGATCGACCGCGAGATCCTGCACCCGGCGAACCCCGGCTCGGTCTACCACCTCACCAAGACCCTCGACCAGCTCCTCTTCGCCTTCTACACCTCCAACGACCAGATCCGCATCACCGACCTGCACCAGGGGATCGTCTGGGGCACCCAGACGCCCCAGACCGTGCGCGACGAGCGACTGATCAACCGCTTCGACTACGACGGCGACTACGGCACGGTGCTCAACCGGTTCCTCATGCAGGCGGCGATCGGCCACCCGCTCACGGTCCACGGCACCGGCGGCCAGACCCGCGCCTTCATCCACATCCGCGACACGGTGCGCTGCATCCAGATCGCCCTGGAGAACCCGCCGACGCGCGGCGAGAAGCCCAAGGTCTTCAATCAGGTGACCGAGACCTACCGCGTGCGCGACCTCGCGGCGCTGATCTCCTCGATGACCGGGGTGTCGGTGGCGAACCTGCCCAACCCGCGGCGCGAGGCGGTGGAGAACGAGCTCAACGTCAGTCGCGAGCAGTTCCTGGCGCTCGGGCTCAACCCGACGATCCTCTCCGAGGGGCTCCTCGAGGAGATCCGCAACATCGCCGAGAAGTACCGCGACCGGGCCGACACGACCAAGATCATCGCGCGCTCGACGTGGCGCAAGGGCATGGAGACCTCGCCGGACCTGGTGCAGTCATAGCCCACGCGTCCGCGTCGGACGTGTGAGACTCCGTCCATGAGCAAAATCTACGAGTACGTGCGCCATCCTCGGGCCGAGGAGTTGCACGCGGGCCAGCCGGTGCGATCGGCCGACCTGCGCCGCACCCAGCACGCCAACCCCATCGTGCGCTTCAACGCCCGGTTCGGGCTGCGCATCACCCTGGTCGTGGGCACCATGTGGGCGGCGTACATCTTCTCGTTCCTCGCCCTGCTCGCCCTGCCGTCGGCCATCAAGCAAGGCACGTACTTCGTGGTGGTGTGGCTGTCGAGCAGCTTCTTGCAGCTCGTCCTGCTGCCGATCATCATCGTCGGCCAGAACATCCAGGCCGCGGCGGCCGACAAGCGCTCCGAGGAGACCTACAAGGACGCCGAGGCGGTGCTGAAGGAGTCCGAGGAGATCCAGAAGCACCTCCTCGCCCAGGACCAGGCGATCTCGGAGATCGTCGCGCGCCTCGAGCGGCTCCACCAACACCTCGGGGTCGCTGACGACGCCAGCCCCCACCCGTGACCTCGCTCACCACGACCACCATCGCCAACCCGCACCTGGGCGACGCGCTGCCGGCCGCGAGGGTCGTCGTGGTGCTCGTGCCCCTGGTGCTGCTGTCGATCTACCTCTGGCTGCGGCGCCGCCCGTGAGCGCGCCGCGGCGCGTCTAGAAGTCCCGGCTGACCAGCTTGAGGGTGTTGCGGTCGGTGTGCATGATGATGGTCGGCCACTTCTTGTGCTCGATCACCGAGGTCTCGTCGTAGGAGTAGGTGTCCTCGGTGACGGTGACCGTCACGTCGAACCGCGTCGTCTTGGCGACGTCGTCGAGGTACTTGTTCGAGAGGATGCCGTAGGTGTTGGACCCGAGCACCGCCTCGAGCTGGAAGGTCGTCGCGTCCGGCTCGGCCGTGCCGCCGGCGATCAGTGTCGAGGCGCGCGGGATCATGAAGCAGCGCATGACCTGCTTGGCGGCGGCGTCCCACATCCAGTAGCCGATCTCGGTGTGGAAGGGGTTGTCCTGGCCGGCGCGGTAGGCCGACATGCGGTAGTCGAGCCCGTAGAGGTGCTGCTCGCCGTTGTCGACCGGTCCGAAAGGCTTGAAGATCACCGTCTCACGGAAGGGCGTCTCTTCGATCTTGCCGTCCTCGTTGTGGTACGAGACGTCCAGTCCGTCCCAACCCGACTCCCACGTGCCCACGAGCCCGCCGAGCGGGCCCCACTCTTCGTACGACATAGTTCCTCCGGTTCCTCAGTCGTCATACTAGGTGTCGTCGCCCGCGCGTCCAATCAGGAGTTCTTGGAGTTCCCCCAGGTTCGAAGCCTGTTCGAGGGCGACGAGCGCCGGCGCCACGGCCAGCCACGGCGCCGCGTGACCGGCCGCGACGAAGAGCCCGAGCGCGACGGCGTGGGCGAGCACCCGGCGCGCGGCGACGCGCGGCCCGGCGAGGCGCGTCACGACGAGGGCGCTCGCGTAGAGGACGTTGAGACCAGGGATGACGGCGGGCAGCAGCGCTCCACCGAGGGCCCGGGCCGCGAGGGCGTACAGCACGCTCGCGAGCACCAGCAGCGCCACCGCGACGTCCGAGGCGGTGGTGGCGAACCACGCCGGTGCCGGTGCGGCGGTGCCGGGCCAGTGCGCGAGTGTGCTCGCGAGCAGTCCCAGCCCGGCGAAGAACGCGACGACGCCGAGGCGCGCGAGTCGGTGCAGCGCCATCGCGGCCGCGAGGTCGGCGACCGGCGTCGCCCGATCGCCGAAGGGCCGCGTCACCGCCGTCCAGTCGCGGCCGTTCCAGACCCGCCACGCTCGCGCACCGCCCGGATCGGCGTACCAACCCGGCGGCGCCGCTCGGTCTGTGGTCGCGGGCACCGGGGTAGTCTCCCATGGAGAGGGGGTGGCCTATGCAACCACGGGGAGCCGCCGCACCAACGTCGGGCCCGCAGGATCACGTGTCGCTCGACA
>JAKAPH010000071.1 GCA_021807265.1 Actinomycetes bacterium
CGCGCCGGCCTCGAGCACGACCATCGAGAAGGCGCCTTCGGCGTGGCGCAGGACGTCGTGCAGCGCTTCGGGCAGCGAGGCCCCGTCGAGCACGGCGTGGCCGAGGAGTTCGGCGACGAGGTCCGAGTCCGAGAGCATCGTCGTCAGGTGCAGGCCCGCCGATTCGGCAAGGGCCGCGGTGTTGGTGAGGTTGCCGTTGTGCGCGAGCGCGAAGCCCGACTCGCCGGCCGACCGGTAGACCGGCTGGGCCGCGGTCCAGTTCGCCGAGCCCGAGGTCGAGTAGCGCGTGTGGCCGATCACCATGGAGCCGGTGAGCGCGCGCAGCGTGGTGTCGGCGAACACGTGGCTCACGAGGCCGTTGTCCTTCACGACGGTGATCTGGTGGTTCTGGAAGGTCGCCATCCCCGCCGACTCCTGGCCGCGGTGCTGCAGGGCATAGAGGGCGTCGTAACAGGCGTAGGCGACATCGCGACCCGGCGCGACGACTCCGACGACTCCGCACGCTTCTTTCACGATCGGCCCATCCTACGGGGCGGGGTGAAAAGCACGTCCTAGTCTCGCACAGTCTCCCGGGGCCCTCGATCGTTGTCGCTACGCTGCATGGATGATCGATTTGCATACGCACTCGACCTACTCAGACGGATCGGACCGACCAGCGGAATTGGCTCGTCGCGCCCGCGAGGTGGGCCTGTCGGCGATCGCCCTGACCGACCACGACGGCACCTTCGGCCACGAGGAGATGGCGCTCGCCTGTGCCGCCGAGGGGGTCGACTACGTCGTCGGGGTCGAGGTGTCCCTGCGTGACAACGAGTTCCCCAAGGTCCGCGCCGGCTCGGACCCGGGTCCGCGCAACGTGCACGTGCTCGCCTACTTCGTCCCGACCAACCCGGCCCACCCGGTCCAGGCCTGTCTCGCCGAGCTGCGACACGACCGCGACCTGCGCAACGTCGAGCTGGTCGACGCCCTGGTGGCGCGAGGCTTCACCCGGCTCGACCTCGAGTACCTGACCGAGATGGCCGGCAACCTGCACTCCATCGGCCGGCCCCACTTCGCGCGCGCGATGTTCGAGCTGCACCCCGAGATCGTCGGGCCGCGCACCGCGTCGTCGTGGAACCAGCTCTTCACCGACTGGCTCGGCGACGGGGGCCAGGCCTACATCCCCAAGGCGAGCATGTCGATCGAGTCCTTCATCGACGCCACGCGTGACTCGGGGGTCGTCGTCTCCATCGCCCACCCGCTCGTCAACTACCTCGACGACGCGCCCCTCTCGAGCGCCGAGCGCATCATGCCCCGCGTGCTCGACTCACTGCGCGAGCGCGGCGTCGTGGGCATCGAGGCCTACTACGGCAGCCACGACGAGTCGACGCGCGCGCTCATGGCGCGCCTGACCCGCAACGCGGGGCTCATCCCCACGGGCGGCTCGGACTACCACGGCTCCTACAAGCAGGACATCGCCCTCGGGCGCGGGCGCACCGGCGACCTGTGCGTGCCCGACCACGTCCTCGAGGAGTTGCGCGGCGCGCACGCCGACGCGCTGCCCGCCTAGCGGTACGAAGCCGGCGGCTAGGGCCGCCGGTCGAGCGCGTCGATCAGCGCGTCGCTGCGGCGCCGCGCGACGAGCTCCACCGCGACGTCAACCGGCCCGACGTGGAACCGGTCGCCACCGGCGATCCCGAGCACGCGCACCTCGACGCCGGCCTCGGACGCGCGCACGCGCACGCCTTCGGGGTCGTCGCTCGCCACGACGTAGCGACCGGGGAACTCGCTGAACAGCTCGGGCGCCGTGAGGTCCTCGGCGCGCACGCCGATCCCGGTCGCCGAGGCGATCTCGGCCAGCGCGACGGCCAGGCCGCCACCGGCGACGTCGTGCACCGCGGACAGGTGGGTCGCGGCGCCGGCGCAGACCGCCGCCACCTCGCTCGCGACGAAGCCCGCCGCGGCGGCGGCCGCGGCGTAGTCGATCTGGGGCGGGCGCCCGCCGCGGCGCCCGTGCTGGGTCGCCCAACGGCCACCCGCGAGCGGGAGGGGCTCGGACTCGCTCGCCGCGCGCGACGGACCGACGAGCAGGACGGTGTCACCGGCGCGCCAGGACCAGCCGGGCGGCGGCGCGACGAGGGTCTCGACGAGACCGAGCAACCCGATCACCGGGGTCGGGTCGATGTCGGCGCCGTCGCTCTCGTTGTAGAGCGAGACGTTGCCGCCGATCACCGGGAGCGAGAAGGCGCGACAGGCCTCGGCGAGCCCGTCGACGGTCTCGGAGAGTTGCCACATCACTTCGGGGTGCTCGGGGTTGCCGAAGTTGAGGCAGTTGACGACGGCCTTCGCGGTCGCGCCGACGCAGGCGAGGTTCGCCACCCCCTCGGCGAGGGTGAGCGCCACGCCGAGACGCGGGTCGAGCGCGCACCAGCGCGGGTTGGAGTCGGTCGTGAGGGCGAGCCCGCGACGTGACGCGGGCAGGCCCGGGCCGGCAAGTCGAAGCAATGCCGCGTCGCGGCCCGGTCCGACGACCGTATTCAAGAAGAGCTGCGAGTCGTACTGGCGGTAGACCCACGCGGGGTCCACCAGCAGCTCGAGCAGGTCGGCCGTCGGGTCGGCGATGGTGTCGCCGCTCGGGTCGTCGGCCCAGATGGCGTCGAGGTCGGCCGGGCGCTGGCGCGGCCGGTCGTAGAGGGGCGCCTCGTCGGCGAGGGACTTCGCGGGCACCTCGGCGAGGACCGGACCGTCAAAGCCGTCGCGCACGCGCAGCATGCCGACGCTTCGCCCGTCGGGGGTCACTTCGGGGGCGACCACGTGTCCGACGACGCTCGCGCGCACCTCCCAGCGCGCGCACAGCGCCTCGACGGCCGGCCAGTTCTCGGGGGTCACGATGGCGAGCATGCGCTCCTGGCTCTCCGAGGTCATGACCTCGTAGGGCTCCATGCCGGCCTCGCGCAGCGGGACCGCGTTCACGTCCACGTCCATGCCGACGCCCCCGCGCGCCGCGGTCTCGCTCGTCGCGCACACCAGGCCCGCGCCTCCGAGGTCCTGGATCCCGACGGCGAGTCCCCGGTCGAGCAGCTCGAGGCAGGCCTCGATGAGCCGCTTCTCCTCGTAGGGGTCGCCGACCTGGACGCTCGGGCGCTTGGCCGCGTCGTCGGCTGACTCGGAGAAGCCCGCGGAGGCGAGCACCGAGACCCCGCCGATCCCGTCGCGACCGGTCGTCGAGCCGAGCAGGACCGCGAGGTTGCCCGGTCCCGAGGCGATGCCGAGCACCAGGCGCTCGACCGGCAGGGCCCCGGCACAGAGCACGTTCACGAGCGGGTTGCCGGCGTAGGTCGCATCAAAGGTCAGCTCGCCGCCGATGGTCGGCACGCCGACCGAGTTGCCGTAGCCCGAGATGCCCGAGACGACGCCCTCGACGAGCCAGCGCTGGCGCGCGTCGTCCAGGTTGCCAAAGAAGAGCGGGTCCATCACCGCGAGCGGCCGGGCCCCCATGGTGAAGACGTCGCGCAGGATCCCGCCGACCCCGGTCGCGGCGCCCTGGTAGGGCTCGATCGCCGAAGGGTGGTTGTGGCTCTCGATGCGGATCGCCACCGCGATGCCGTCGCCGGCGTCGATGACCCCGGCGTTCTCGCCGGGCCCGACGAGCACGTGCGGCGCCGTCGTCGGCAGGCGCTTGAGGTGGATCCGCGAGGACTTGTAGGAGCAGTGCTCGCTCCACATCACGCCGTAGAGCGCGAGCTCGAGGTGGTTGGGATCGCGACCGAGCACTCCGCGAATATCGTCGAATTCGTCATCCGTAAGGCCGAGGGCACGATGAATTGATTGCACGTTCACCCCTCTAAACTACGACATCGGACTTGTCCCCTGACCAAGTGGCTGGCATCGCAAGGATTGAAATGCCACTTAAGTTCCCAAAATCGCCGAAAAGACTTCTATGACTCGGCGCGACATCGACCTCGCCCAATCCACCGTCCTCTCGGTGCGTCGTCCTTCAATCTCGCGAGTTTTCCGTGACGCGAACGGCTTCTATTCGTAGTCCTTTGCCCCTTTCATCTGGTAGGACGAGCAACGTATACGTGGTGAATATAAAAGTTCTGCTTCAATTTCCAGACATAATTGGATTAGAACGCCATCGACTCATTACACTGTTACCGAGACATCACGGTAGGAGTAACTCATGGCAGCAGTCACCAAGAAAGCAGCGACGAAGAAGCCCGCACAACGGACGATGACGGCTGATCACAAGGCGAAATTGGCCCAGGGCCGCAACGAATCTCGCGTCGTGAGTCGCTATCTTGATGCGCTCGCCGCCGGCAAGGGCAAGCGCGGTCGCAAGCGCACGCCCGAGTCGATCAACATGCAGATCACCCGCATCGACAAGGACCTCGCCACCGCCACGCCGATCCGCCGGCTCGAGTTGGTGCAGCGTCGCTTCGACCTCGCGGCCGAGCGCGACCGCCTCGCCACGCGCGTCGACCTCGAAGGACTCGAGAAGGAGTTCGTCAAGGTCGCCAAGTCCTACGCCCAGCGCAACTCGATCGGCTACAGCGCCTTCCGCGAGCTCGGCGTCAGCGCCGAGCTACTGAAGCGCGCCGGGATCTCCCGCACCGCCCACTAGGGACAGACCGAGGAAGCCCTCGAGCAGGACCCGGCCGTCGGCGCTGCCGAGCAGGGTCGACATCGCCCGCTCCGGGTGGGGCATCAGTCCGACGACGTTGCCGGCCGCGTTCGTGATGCCGGCGATGTCGTCACGCGACCCGTTGGGGTTCGCCTCGTAGCGCAAGATGATCTGATCGCCCGCGACGAGCGACTCGAAGGTCGCGTCGTCGCACGTGTAGGCGCCCGAGAAGTGGTTGATCGGGATGACCAGTCGCTGGCCGAGCCGGGCGTTGCGGGTGAGGACCGACTTGGTCGAGGTCACCACGAGCGGGGTCGGGCCCGAGATGAAGGTGAGGCCCTTGTTCTTCTGCAGGGCGCCGGGCAGCAGGCCCGCCTCGGTGAGCACCTGGAAGCCGTTGCAGATCCCGAGCACCAGGCCGCCGGCGGCGGCGAAGTCGGCGAGCGCGCCCATCACCGGCGAGAACCGGGCGAGCGCGCCGGGGCGCAGGTAGTCGCCGTGGGCGAAGCCGCCGGGCAGGATGATGCCGTCGTAGCCCGAGAGGTCGGTCTCGGTGTGCCACACGAAGTCCGCGGTCGCGCCGAGCTCGGTCATCGCCGAGGCCGCGTCGTACTCGCAGTTCGAGCCGGGGAAGATGACGACGCCGATGCGGGTCACGACTCGCCTCGGCGTACGGTGGCGTCTTCGATGACCGGATTGGAGAGCAGCCGGTGCGCGAGCGCGCCGGCGAGCTCCATCGCGGCGGCTTCGTCGGCCGCCTCGACGTCGAAGCGGAAGGTGCGCCCGGCGCGCACGTGCGACACCCCGGCAAAGCCCAGCGCGGGCAGCGCCCGCTCGATGGTGGCACCTTCGGGATCAGCGATGCCCGAGCGAAGGGTGACGTCGACGACGAGAGGGAAGATCACGACTACGCACCGTACCAGTCACTCAGGGGTCGCCCGGTCACGCGCTCGTAGGCCTCGACGTAGCGCGCCGAGGTCTCGGCGATGATCGCGTCGGGGACCCTCGGCGGCGGCGGGGTCTTGTCCCAGGCGTTTTCGACCAGCCAGTCGCGGAAGGGCTGCTTGTCAAAGGACGGCGGGACCTCGCCCGATCGGACCTGGTCCGCGGGCCAGATTCGCGACGAGTCGGGCGTGATCACCTCGTCACAGACGACCAGCCGGTCATCGACCACGCCGACCTCGAACTTCGTGTCGGCGAGGATGAGCCCGACCTCCTCGAGGGCCGCGGCCGCCCGGGTGAACAGGTGCAGGCACATCGCCTGGGTGCGCGCGAGCACGTCGGCGCCGACGAGCTCGGCCGCCTCGGCGAGGTCGATGTTGCGGTCGTGGCCCGACTCCTCCTTGGTGGACGGCGTGAAGCGCGGCTCCGGGAAGGGGTCTGAGAGCGCCAGGCCCGCCGGGGCCGGCTCGCCGTGGACCGTGCCGCTCACGACGTACTCGTCGTAGGCCTGCCCGGCGAGGCGGCCGCGCACGATGCACTCGAGCGGCAGCATCTGCGCGCGGCGCACCAGCATCGTCCGGCCGTGCCAGTCGCGGCGCGCCGCGAAGCCCGGGGCCATCGCGTCGATGACGGCCGGGTCGCAGCTCACGAGCGCACTCGGGACGTCGCGCGCGAAGTGGTGCACCCAGTAGTCGGTGATCCCGGTGAGCACGCGGCCCTTCTCGGGGACGGTCTCGGCCATCACGACGTCAAAGGCGCTCAAGCGGTCCGAGGCCACCATGAGCAGGTGCCGGTCGTCGATCTCGTAGAGGTCACGGACCTTGCCCGAATAGATCGGATGCGCTAAGGGGTTCTCAGTCACCACGTCAGTGCCTCCAGGAATCGCCGGCGATGCACGAGGAGTCGCGCCGGGTCAAAGACCGCTTCGAGCGTGGCGCGATCGAGGGTGATCTCGTCGTCGGACTCGACCACCTCGCGGAAGGACCGGTCCTCGTCGATCGCGCGGCGCGCGGCGCGCTGGACGATGCGGTAGGCGTCGTCGCGCGCGAGCCCGCCGTCGACCAGGGCGAGCAGGACCGACTGGGAGAAGACGAGGCCCCGCGAGCCGACGGTGAGGTTGGCGTAGGCCCGCTCGGGGTGCAGCACGAGCCCGTTGGCGAGGTAGGTGGCGCGGCGCAGCATGTAGACGGTCAGCGCCAGTGCGTCGGGCACGATGACCCGCTCGACGCTCGAGTGCGAGATGTCGCGCTCGTGCCACAGGGCGACGTCCTCGAGACCGGCCTGGAGGTAGCCGCGCAGCACCCGCGCGAGGCCGCACAGCCGCTCGGCGAGCACGGGATTGCGCTTGTGGGGCATCGCCGACGAGCCCTTCTGGCCCGGCGTGAAGGGCTCTTCGGCCTCACCGACCTCGCTACGCGCGAGGTGGCGCACCTCGAGGGCGAAGGCCTCCATTGACGTACCGAGCGCGGCGCAGGCGTAGAGGACCTCGGCGTGGCGGTCCCGGGCGATGACCTGGGTCGCGGGCACCGGGGTGAGCCCGAGGTTCGCGCACACCTCGGCCTCGACCTCGGGGTCGATGTTGGAGAAGGTGCCGACCGCGCCCGAGAGCTTGCCGACGGCGATCGCCTCGCGGGCCCGGCGCGCCCGGGCGAGGTCGCGGTCGACCTGCAGCGCGAAGAGCGAGAACTTGGCGCCGTAGGTCGTCGGCTCGGCGTGCATCCCGTGGGTGCGGCCGGTGATCGGCCAGTCGATGGTCTCGCGGGCCCGCGCCGTCAGGGCGTCGCGCAGCGCCGTCGCCTCGGTGATCACGATGTCCATCGCGCGGGTCATCACGTGACAGAAGGCCGTGTCCACGACGTCTGACGAGGTGAGGCCGTAGTGGACCCACGCGCCCTCGGGCATGCCGATCGCGCCCTGGACCACGTCGACGAAGGCGGCGGTGTCGTGGTTCGTGACGAGCTCGCGCTCGTTCACCGCCTCGACGAACGCACGGTCGACGACGGGCCGGCGCGCGCGCAGCGCGGCCGCGTCGGCACTGGGCACCACCCCGCGCCGGCTGAGCGACTCGGCGGCCAGGATCTCCACCTCGAGCATCGTGTCAAAGCGGCTCTCGTCACTGAAGAGGGCCGCGACGTCCTTGGGCGAGTAGCGCGGGATCACGAGTGCCCCACGGTGGCTGCGATGTCGGTGCGCATGACCATCCCCTCAAAGGTTATGCGCGCGCAACCCTCGTAGGCGAGGGCGCGCGCGGCGTCGATCGATGGCGCCACGGCGGTCACCGCGAGCACCCGCCCGCCGGCCGTGACGAAGCGGCCCGCGTCGTCACGCGCGGTGCCGGCGTGAAAGACGACGACGCCCTCCAGCGGCGACGCGAGCTGGCCGTCCTCGCCGAGTCCCTCGATCACGCCGCCGGTCCGGGGGTGCTCGGGGTAGCCGGGTGAGGCGAGCACGACCGTGACGGCGTACCCGGCGCTCGCGATTTCCGGCGCGCCCGCGCCGCGGCCGATCGCGTCCAGGCACTCGAAGAGGTCGCCGTCGACGACCGCCATGATCGCCTCGGTCTCGGGGTCGCCGAAACGCACGTTGTACTCGAGCAGCTTCGGGCCGGCCGCGGTGAGCATCACCCCGGCGTAGAGCACGCCGCGAAAGTCGATGTTCCGGCGCGC
>JAKAPH010000072.1 GCA_021807265.1 Actinomycetes bacterium
GGCGAAGTAGGGCGCGCCGACGGTCACCTGGGCGCCGTTCACGGCCTGGTAGAGCAGGGGAAAGACCGTCCCGAGCAGCACCACGATCGCAAAGCCCACGAAGAGCACGTTGTTGGCGACGAAGAGCCCCTCGCGCGAGAGCGGGTGGTCGACCCCGACGGGACTGCGCAGGCGGTCACCGCGCCAGGCGAGCAGCGACCCACCACCGATGGTGACGACGAAGAAGAACCCGATGAGGAGCGGCCCCAGGGTCGAGGACGAGAAGGCGTGCACACTCTGCAACACGCCCGAGCGCGTGAAGAACGTGCCGAGCACCGTCAGGGCGAAGGTCGCGATCGCGAGCGAGAGGTTCCAGATGCGAAAGAGCCCCCGGCGGTCCTGGACGATGACCGAGTGGATGTAGGCCGTCGCCGTGAGCCACGGCAGCAGCGCGGCGTTCTCGACGGGGTCCCAGCCCCAGAAGCCGCCCCAGCCGAGGACCTGGTAGCTCCACCACGCCCCGAGCACGATCCCCACCGACAGCGCCCCCCAGGCGAGCACCGTCCAGCGGCGCTGCTCGAGGGGCCAGCGGTCCTGGACCCGGCCGGTCACGAGCATCGCGATCGCGAAGGCGAAGGGCACACTGAAACCCACGAAGCCGAGGTAGAGCAGGGGCGGGTGCATCGCGACGAGCGGGTTGTCCTGCAAGAGCGCGTTCGGGCCCGCCCCCTGGTGCACGATCGACGGGTTGGCGAGGAACGGGTCGGCCGGTCCGACCATCAAGAAGGTGAAGAAGGCGGTCGTGACAAAGAGCACGCCCGATGCCACGCGCACGACCTCGTCGGCGGCCTCGCGTCGGTAGTACTGCACGACCCCGACGACGAGCGCATTGAGCAGCAGCACCCAGAGCAGCAACGAGCCCTCGAGGGCCGACCACATGCCGGTGATCGAGTAGAGCAGCGGCGTGAAGGTCGCGTTGTTCTCGGCGACGTAAGCGAGGCCGAAGTCGTGGGTGATCAGCGCGTACTGCATCACCCCGACCGAGAGTCCGACCCCGGCGAGCGCGAGCCAGGCGAAGAGTCGGCCGTGGGCGGCTCGTCGGCGCAGGCCCCACCACTGGTCGATCGCCCCGAGGATGGCGGCGAGCAGGGCGAGGTAGAGACCGACGCGTCCGAGCGTCTCGATCATCGCACCGTCCCGTTGGGCGCCTTCACCCGGTTGGGGTGCTGGGCGATGTAGGACGCGGTGTGCTTCACCATGATCGAGCTGCCCAGGAACGTCGTCGAGCTCGACGAGGCGAAGTGCCCGACCACGACGACCGGGATGTCCGCCTGGAAGAGCTGGGGCGGCGTGCCGACGGCCTCGACCGGGATCGACCCCTTCGAGCCGGTCACGACGAAGTCGGTGCCGACGTTGCTGCGCCGAATCGAGTGGGGCTGAACCACGCCCTCGAGGCGGATGACCGAGGTGCCGATGGACTCGCGGCTCGCGAGGACCTCGTCGACGGTCTTGAAGTAGTTGAGGTTGTGCAAGAGGCCCTGGCTGAGCAGCGCGACCACCGCGAGCGCGAGTACGGCGAGCACGCCGATCGAGCGGCGCCTGCTGCGGCTCGCCGACGGGGGCGGTGCGACCGGGGTGAGCTCGGGGGCCTCAGCGACGGCCACGGGCGCGCCACCAGATCGAGTACGCGTAGAGGGCGAGGCCGCCGAAGGCGAAGGCGTAGCCGGCGAGGACGTAGTTCACGGCCGGCCCTCGAGCACCCGCGCGGCGAGCGCTCCCTCGATCGCCTCGGCGCCGCGCACCTCGCGCGCGACCTCGAGGCGGTAGCGCGCGCGCAGCAGCCAGAGGTAGGCGAGCGAGAAGGCGACGAAACTGATGAGCAGCGTCCAGGCCATGATCCCGTGGATCAGCAGCGTGCGGTTCGCGGTAAAGACGGTCGCGCCCTGGTGGAGGGTCTTCCACCACAGCACCGAGAAGTGGATGATCGGCACGTTCACCGCCGAGAGCACCGCGAAGACCGCGCTGCGCTTGGCGCGAAGCACGGGGTCGTCGTTCGCGCGCCGAAGCGCCAGGTAGCCCACCGCGAGCAGCCCGAGTATCGCGGTCGAGGTGAGCCGCGCGTCCCAGGCCCACCAGACGCCCCAGGTCGGCCGGCCCCAGATCGAGCCGGTGATGAGCGTCAGGGCGATGAAGACCAGGCTGACCTCCATCGCGCTGTGGGCGACGCGGTCGGCGGTCGCGGAGCGGGTGCGCGGCCAGAGGTAGAGCACGCTCGCGATCGTCGCGGTTCCAAAGGAGAGGTAGAGCGCCACCCAGGCGACGGCGGGGTGCACGTAGACGAGGCGCGCGAGGTCGCCCTGGACCTTGTCGGGGGGCGTCACGACGAGTCCCAGCCAGACCGTGAGGGCCATGGTGAGCAGTGTCACCGGGCCGAGTAGACGTTGAGCGAGCTGTTTCATCACGATTCCTCGAGAACACCGTAAAGGAGCACGCCGACCGCCAGGTAGGCGATCAGCGCGACCAGCGTAATGACCCACCACTCCCAGGGCGACCCCCCGGCGAGCGCGGCTGAGAAGGACCGCTCCCCCGCGATCAGCAGCGGCGCGAAGCCCGGCAGCGCGAGCACCGGCAGCAGGGTCGTCGGCGCGGCTCCCTCCCCGGTCAGGGCCCCATAGAGCGTCCCGGCGGCCGCGAGTGCGGCCAGGGTGAGGACGAGGCTCGGCACCGCCGCGAGCGACCCCGCCAGGGCCGTGTGCAAGAAGAGCACCGTGCCCGCGAGCAGCACCGCGCCGATCACCCAGAGCTCGACCGCGAGCGCGAAGGCCTTGCCGAGAAAGACCCCGCCGGGGTCCAGACCCAGGGTCGCGACCGACGCGCGGGTCCCCGGGGTGCGCTCGATGGCCTGGCTGCGGTTGATCGCGAGCATCGTCACGAGCAGCACCACGAGATAGAAGAGGCCCGGCCCGGCGCTCGAGTGGCCGGCCCGGGTCGGCCCGAGGGCGAGGCCCGAGAGGACGAGCGCCATCACCCCGAAGGGCACGACCTGCCAGAGCAGGACCCGGCTGCGCCACTCGATGCGCAGGTCCTTCGCGGCCACCAGGCGTGCGGTCGCGATCACGATTCACCCACGACCCTGCCCCCGGCGAGGGTGAGCGTGCGGCGCGCCTGGGTGGTGCGAAGCGGGTCGTGCGCGCTCGCGACGACTGTCGCACCGGCGGCGACCACGTCGACGAGCAGTTCGTCGAGCAGGGCCCGCCCGTCATCGTCGAGGGAGGCGTAGGGCTCGTCGAGCAGCCAGAGCTCGGGACGGCGAACGAGCAGCCACGCGAGCGCGAGGCGCCGGCGCTGGCCGGCCGACAGGCGCCGGGTGACCGCGCCCGCGCGATCGGCGAGCCCGACGCGCGCGAGTGCGGGCGCGACCTCCTCGAGCGGCCGGCCGAGCGCGCGGGCGGCGAAGCGAAGGTTCTCCTCGACGCTGAGGTCGTCGTAGAACGAGCCCTCGTGACCGAGCCAGCCGACCCGGCGGCGAAGTATCCGGCGGTCACCGCGGGCGAGGTCCACGCCCGCGACGACGCCCCGGCCGCGCGCGAGCGGGTCGAGCCCGCCGAGCAGGCGCAGCAGGCTCGTCTTTCCCGCACCGTTCGCCCCGACGACGACGGTCAGCGTGGCGGGCTCGAGCACGAGGGTGACGCCGGCGAGGACGGGGAATCCCCCCGTCAGCACGACCGCCTCCTCGAGCTCGGCGACGGGCGCGGCGCTCACCGCTCCAGGGCGCGCACGTCGGCGGCGACCATCATCTCGATGAGGCCGTAGAAGTCGACGTCACACTTCCAGTCGAGCTCGCGCGCGGCCTTGCTCGCGTCACCGACCAAGAGGTCGACCTCGGCCGGGCGCAGGAAGGCCGGGTCCACGACGACGTAGTCGCTCCAGGTAAGCCCGACCGCGGCGAAGGCGACCTCGCAGAGCTCGCGCACCGAGTGCGTCTCGCCGGTCGCCACGACGAAGTCGTCGGGCGTGTCGCGCTGGAGCATCGCGAACATGGCGCGCACGTAGTCGCCCGCGTAGCCCCAGTCGCGCTGGGCGTCGAGGTTGCCGAGGCGAACCTCGCTCGCGAGTCCCGCCTTGATCGCGGCGGCGGCGTGGGTCACCTTGCGCGTGACGAACTCGAGGCCGCGCCGGGGTGACTCGTGGTTGAAGAGGATCCCCGACGAGGCGTGCAGGCCGTAGCTCTCGCGGTAGTTGACCGTGATCCAGTGGCCGTAGACCTTGGCGACGCCGTAGGGGCTGCGCGGGTAGAAGGGCGTCAGCTCGTCCTGGGGCACCGAGCGGACCCGGCCGAACATCTCCGACGAGCTCGCCTGGTAGAAGCGGATCTCGGGATCGACGATGCGGATCGCGTCGAGCAGGCGCGTCACCCCGAGCGCGGTGGTCTCGCCGGTCAGCACCGGCTGGGACCACGAGGCCTGCACGAAGCTTTGCGCGGCGAGGTTGTAGACCTCGCGCGGACGGTGCTCGCGCAGCACGTTGATGAGCGACACCTCGTCCATGAGGTCGCCCGAGACGAGGGTGAGGCGGTCCTGGATGGCGCTGATGCGCTCGATGTTGACCGTCGAGCTGCGCCGCATGAGCCCGACGACGTCGTAGCCCTCGGCGAGCAGCAACTCGGCCAGGTACGAGCCGTCCTGTCCAGTAATCCCGGTGATGAGCGCTTTGGGGGCCAGAACGTCCTCCACTCGGCCACGGCGACTGCCGACACGCCATGCTACTACCGGCGCACAATTGCGCTTCGGCGACCTAGCCTGGCGCCGTGCGCGTCGCTCAGGTCAGTTTCCGCCTCGGCGGCGTCGACGGCGTGTCCATCGAGGCCGCCAAGTGGCGGGCCGCGCTCGAGTCGCTCGACCACGACGTCGTGACCATCGCCGGCGAGGGTCCGGTCGACCGGCTGCTCCCGGGACTCGCCATCGGCGCGAGCGAACCGCCCGCGCTCGCTGCGCTGTTCGGCGCGCTCGCGGACGTCGACCTCGTCGTCGTGGAGAACCTGCTCTCCCTGCCGCTCAATCCCGAAGCGCGCCTGGTCTGCGCGACGGCACTCGCGGGCCGGCGGGCGATCCTGCACCACCACGACCTGCCCTGGCAGCGCGAGCACCTCGCCCACCTGGGGGGCCCGCCGAACGACCCGGCGTGGCGCCACGTCACGATCAACGAGCGCAGCCGGCGCGAGCTCGAGGAGCGCGGCATCGAGGCGACCACGATCTACAACGCCTTTGACCTCGAGCCACCGGCCGGGCAGCGCGAGCAAACCCGCGCGAGCCTTAACGTCGACGACGAGTGCCTCGTGCTCTTCCCGAGCCGGGCGATCGCGCGCAAGAACGTGGCCGGCGCGCTCGCGCTCGCTGAGGCGCTCGGAGCCGTGCTCTGGCTGCTCGGCCCGCCCGAGGACGGCTACGACGACGAGCTCGATGCACTGCTCGGCGCCAGTGACGTCGCGGTGCGGCGCGGCCCGGTCGGCTCGATCCACGACGCCTACGCCGCGGCCGACCTCGTGGTCCTGCCCTCGACCTGGGAGGGGTTCGGCAACGCGACCCTGGAGTCGGTCACCCACCGCCGGCCCCTCGCCGTCTATCCCTACCCGGTGCTCGCCGAACTGCGCGCTCTCGGCCTCTCGTTCCTCGACATTGACGACCTCGACGGGATCCGCGCCGAGCTCGCGAAACCCGACGTCAGACGCCGTGAGGCCAACCTCGAGGTCGCTCGCGACCACTTCAATCTGGCCGACCTGCCCGGGCGCGTCGCGACCCTGCTCGACGACCCGGGTGCCCACTAGGCTGAGCCCAATGCTGATCGACCAGGACCGGCCCCGCTACGCGGAGCGTCGCGCACACCTCTTTGGCGTCGCGCGCAAGGTCTTCGCCGAGCGGGGCTTTCAGGCGACGACGATGGACGACATCGCCCGCGGCGCCGGCTTCACCAAGCCGATCCTCTATCAGTACTTCTCCTCCAAGTCCGACCTCTACCGCCAGATCGTGGCCGAGACCGCCGAGCGCCTGCTCGCCCAGCTCACGAGCGCCGTCGAGGCCGTCGAGTCACCGCGCGAGAAGATCGAGGTGGCCTTTCGGGTCTACTTCGAGATGGTCGTGCGCGAGACCGACGCCTTTCGCATCCTCTTCATCCACCGCCACGAGGGCGAGACCGCCAAGGAGCTCGGCCGGCTCGAGGTCGGCCTCGTCTCGTTCCTCGAGCCCTACATCAACCTCTCGATCTCCAACGAGCACCGCCGCCAGCTCGCGGCCGGCGTCGTCGGGATCGCCGAGGGCGCCGCGACGACCTGGCTCGTTCAGCAGGCCGCCAACGGCTGGCCCGAGCCGTCGAGTTCCGAGGCCGAGCGCCTCGCCGCGCGCAGCGCCACCCTCGCCTGGGGCGGGCTTCGCGCCGTGCGCGAGGACTGACCTCTAGGCCGTTAGCACGGTGAGGAACACCTGGGTGAGCTCGAAGAGCTGACTCGCGCACTCGTCGTAGACCGCCTGGTCGCCTCCGGCCGGGTCCGCCACGTCAAAGGTCGCGTCGGGGTCGCTCGCCGCGACGACCGCCACCTGGGTCGACCAGGGCGCGTCGAGCGGCGCTTCGCGCACGAACTGGCCGAGCGTGCAGCACGAGAGCGCGAAGGCCGGAAACTCGCGGTGCACGTAGCGCACGTGGTCGGCCTCGGCGCACAGCACCAGGTCGGCCCACTCGAGGTCGGCGAGTTCGAGCTGGTGACTGCGGTGCGCCGTGATCGGGGCCGCGGGCAGCTCGTCGAGGCCGAGCATCGCGTCGCGCGTGCGTGCACTCACCGCGGCCCCCTCGACGGCGTGGGTGCCGGCGCTTCGCACCTCGAACGTGCGGCCCGACTCGGGACCGAGGGCTTCAAGCATCGATGCGAGCATCACCGAGCGCGCCACGTTGCCCGTGCACAGGGTCACCACGCGCAAGGCTCGCTCCATGGCCCCGTACCCTACTGCGCGTCCGCCCGCGGGCGAGTCGTCAGCCCTGGCCGGTAAGGGCCTGCAGCGCCAGGCTCGCCACGGTCACCACGACCCACAGGCTCGCCCCGAGGGCCAGCGGGCGAAAGCCCGCCCGGCGGATGTCGCGCAGCCGGGTGGAGAGGCCGATGGCGGCGAGCGCGATGGCGATGAAGACCTGGGCGAGGTTGCCGAGGTCGTGGCTGAGCTGGGCGGGAATCGCGCCGACGCTGTTGAGGATCACGGCACCGACGAACCAGACGATGAACCAGGGGAAGATCTTGACGAGCCGCGCGCGGTTCACGGTTACCCCCGCCGCCACTTCGCGCTTCTCCTCGGCGCGCGTGCGCCAGAAGGCGAGGAAGAGCGCGATCGGGATGATCATGAGCGTGCGTGAGAGCTTCACGATGATCGCGTAGGAGGACGCGGCGTGGCCGTAGACCGTGGCGGCCGCGACGACCGAGGAGACGTCATTGATCGCGGTGCCCGCGAGCAGCCCGAAGGAGTGCTGCGAGAGATGCAGCGCGTGACCCATGAGCGGGAACGTCAGGACCGCGATCACGTTAAAGGTGAAGATCGTCGCCACCGCGTAGGCGACGTCGCGCTCGGGCGCGTCGATCACCGCGTCGGTCGCGGCGATCGCCGACGCTCCGCAGATCGCCGTGCCCACGCCGATGAGGGTGCGCACGTCACCGACGACCCCGAGCCAGCGCCCGATCAGCCACGCGGCGCCGAGCGCGATGGTGAGCGTGCCGAGCAGGACCGGCAGCGAGGACACGCCGGTCGAGGCCACCTGGTGCAGGGAGAGCCCCGTGCCGAGCAGGATGATGGAGGCTTGCAGGACCCGCTTGCTCGCCAGGTGCAGGCCGGGCTTGAGCCCGTCGCTCGCCGGGCGCACCAGTGCGACGACGATGCCGATCACGATGGCGATCACCGGGGCGCCGACGATGGGCGCGACGTGGGCGATGAAGGTCGCCGCCACGCCGATGAGTGTCGCAAGCGCGAGGCCGGGCGCGACGGCAGCGAGGCGCGAGGCGCGAGGCGCCTCGACGGTCGTCGTCGCGGCACCGTCGTACTCGGTGGTGTCAATCTCGGCTGGGTCAATCGCCATGGGAACCTCCTCGTCTTCCAGTCTTAGGGTTGCCAGGCCCGCTGACTAGGCCCGCGGCAAGCGTTCGTTATAATCACTGGTTATGACCAAGCGCGAGGAGTGGCCCGATCTCAC
>JAKAPH010000007.1 GCA_021807265.1 Actinomycetes bacterium
CGAAGGTGAGCGAGGGATCTGGGCCGGGCTTGTCCTCCCGCATCGAGCTCCCGTCTCTCTTCGTCCACCTGACGGGCCCCGGGGTCTGGCGCCTCGTCGCGCCAACGCCTCGACCGGTCTGGCACCAACCGTATACCTGGGCTCTTTCACGGGACCGTCACCGTGTGCCGGTGGGATGACGGCCGTTCCGGTGTCGAACGCTTCTCGAGACGTGCGCGGTCACGGCGAATTCGAGCGTCGACGCCACGTTGCGCCCGCCGGGCGGGCAGTGGCGTTCGTTCCTATGCTGACGATGCAGATTGGGGGCGACGCACATGAGCGAGTACGTCGATTGGCCGGTTGCGAGTGACCAACCGGTCGGGCTCGCCGTGCTGTTGCCGGGCCAGCACTATCCAGCGACGATGCCACTGCTCACCTTCGCGGGCAGAGTGGCAGCCCAGCGTGGCTGGCGAGTTCGTGCCGTCTCGTGGCAGGCGCCACAACTGGACATCCAGGAAGCCATTGCCTGGGTCGGGTCCGAACTGCAGCACGCGATCGGCGACTTCAACGGACGCGTGCTGGTGATCGCAAAATCGCTCGGCACGTGTAGCGCGGTTTACGCGAGTCAGCTCGGCTTCGACGCCATCTGGCTGACCCCACTGCTGCACGTGCCCGATGTCGTTGCGGCGATGGCCCGCAACTCGGGTCGACAGCTGCTCGTCGGTGGCACCGAGGACCCCGCGTGGGACAGCGCAATCGCGCGGACGATCGGAGGAGACATTTTCCAGGTCGACGGCGCGGACCACGGCATGTTCGTCCCCGACGCGGTTCGCAGCGCCGAACTGCACGCCGACGTCGCTCGCGCGATCGACCAGTGGCTCCTAACCACGCCGTGACGAGTCGACGTCGCACCGCGATGTCAAAAGACCCGGGGCGTAATCTAAGGCGGTGGACGGGCACGAGGCGACACGCCGCTGGTTGATCGCGGCTGGTATCGCGTGGGAAGTCGCCGTCATCGCAACCGACCTCGCGATGGAGAGCCATCACGTCACACTGATCTTGCTCACGGTTCCCGTCCTCGCGTTGTCGCCCTATGTGTCGCGCGCCACGACGGTCGTGGGCTCGTTCGTCGCGTTTCTCGCCGCCCTCGTGCTCAGCATCCACGACCGCACCGTCAACACCGAGCGTCAATGGACGTCGCTCGTCGTGGTGGTGCTCGTGTGCTCCTTCGCCGTGTGGATCGCGACGCTGACTCGGCGGCTTGGCAATCAGGTCGTAGCGGCCTCAGAGGAAGCGAATCACGACAGCCTCACTGGACTTCGCAATCGCCGCGGTATTAGTACCGGGACGCTGGATGGCCTCGAGGGGGGCCGGCCCCTCGCCGTGATTTTGGTGGATCTGGATCACTTCAAGCAGGTGAACGACACCTACGGGCACGACGTGGGTGATCAGGTGCTGATTGAGGTGGCGCACCGACTGCGCGGCGCCGTGCGCGACCAAGACGTGGTCTCGCGCTACGGGGGCGAGGAGTTCGTCGTGCTCTCGCGAAGCGGGGACGACGCACCAACGATCGCCGAGCGAATCCTGCACGACCTGCGAAGCCAGCCCGTCGACACCCCGAGCGTGGCCCTCACCGTCACCGCGTCGGCAGGCGTTGCGAGCGTCGACGACGAGGGTGGGGTCGAGTTCGCCCTGCTGCGCGCCGACGAAGCGCTCTACGCGGCGAAGCGGGCTGGGCGAGATCAAGTGGTGGTGTGGAGCGCCTCGGCGTCACAGTGGTGGAATGCTCCGCGCGACGAGCACGTGCGACGGGCACCCCGAAACGGGTTGACATCGCCTGCGCCCACCCCGTTGATCGGCAGTGGCGCCCTGCTCGAGCACGTTCACTACCTCATCGGAACGGGGTCGATGGCCTGGATTGACACGGACGTGAGTGGGCGCATTGTGGGTGCGTCGACGTCGGTGGACACGATCCTCGGCGTGACGCCCGACGAGATTGAGGGCACGATGTCCTGGGACCTGTTCGACGAGCGTGACCGAACCGTGGCCCGCTCCAGGCGACAGGCCATCTTGCGCGGCGAGGTCGTGGGCGAGCGACCATTGCGGGTGCAGCACGCAACGAGGGGCAGCCGCTGGGTCATCGTCGGAGCGACGCGGCGCGTGAGCGCCGGTGAGGTAGTCGGTGCGGTGATGAGCCTGCGCGAGTTCCACGCCGAGACGGTGCAACGTCACGCTCTCGCCGCCCTCCTGGAGGCGGGCAAGCTCTTCGCGACCGCTGAATCAGAGTCGACCCTCGTGCAGCAACTCTGCGACGCCTTGGTCAACCACGGCGAATACGTCTTCGCGTGGTACGGACGACGGCGCGAGGACTTCACGGTCGAAAAGGTCGCGATGAGTCGCGAGCACCGCGAATACCTCAACTCGGTCTCCCTGCGCTACGACGACAGCGCCGTCGGAAGAGGTCCGACGGGGCGCGCCCTCGCGACGGAGGTGATCCAGACGATCGACGACCTTCAGAGCGAGGCGTCGTTCCTGCCGTGGCAACAGGCGGCGCTGCTGCACGGCTTCCGATCGTCGATCGCAATCCCGGTCTTCGCATCCTCGCAGCTCGACGGTGTCATCACCATCTACGCCGGTGAGAGCGAAGCGTTCCCTCGGGTCGCTCAAGAGACGCTGACGCAGATCGCGATCCTGGTCGGTTCGAGTCTGGAGCGCATCCGCACGAGGCAGCGCATGGCCGAGAGTTCGTCCCAAGAGGCCATTCTCTCGCGCGCCATCGATCAGACCAGCGACTCGGTGCTCATCACCGATGTTCATGGTCAGATCATCTTCGTCAACGACGCGCTGCTGGAGAACTCGGGATTCGAGCGCGATGAGGTGATCGGACACAACCCTCGCATCTTCCAGAGCGGTTTGACACCGCCCGACGTGTACACGCAGATGTGGGATCGACTGTTGCGCCGCGAAACGTGGCGCGGCCAGGTCGTCAATCGCCGCAAGGACGGACGGCTGATCTTCGAGCAGACCACTATCTCTCCACTCGTCGAAGGGGATCGCATCGTCGGCTACGTCGGCGTGCGCAAGGACATGACCGGACTGTTTGCCCTCGAGGAGCGCTTGGGTGACGTCGTCAACGAGCGCCAGGCGCTGACCCTCGCGTTCTCCGAACCGCTGGCGGCCACGGATTTTGCGGAGGCGGCGAGGGACTTCTGCGTGCGCTTGCTCTCGCTGCCGGCGGTCAAGTCCGCGCGTATCGCGGTATTGGGAACGAGCCATTCGCTGCTTCCCGAGGTGGTCGACTTCCACGGGGTGCTGCACCTCGGTGGCGAGCCCATCGAACTCGATCCAGACGTGGTCGCACGATTGGAGTCGGGACCGCTGCTGCTGGTATCGGCGACTGAGGAACACATCGGCGAGCGAGTGCTGGCCCCTTCGCTGCTGACGGCACTCGGGGAGGAGACCTACAAGCGCGCCGCGCTTGTAGGTCTCTCGTGGGGCGCAGTTCCCCGTGCGCTTGTCGTGATGGGCGTCAGCAATGACGCCGATCTGGTCCAAATGGACGACATCATGTTCCGCGAGATCGGCTTGATCGCGACGCAGTCGCTCGCCGAGCTGGCTTTGCGCTACGCGGACTCCTACGCCGGCCGCCAACAGATGGCCGAGCTCATCGCGGACAAGTCCTTCGACACGCGGTTCCAGCCGATCGTGGACTTTCGCTCCGGCACGACGCTGGGATTCGAGGCACTGACCAGGTTCCAAGACGGTCGGACGCCGGATCAGGTCTTCGACGAGTCCGGCCGGTTGGGCTATCGCGGCGAACTCGAGCGTGCGTGCGCCCAGTCCGCGCTCGACCAGGCGACGCTCCTGCCGCCCGATGCGTTCGTGACGCTCAACTTCCTTCCCAGTGTGCTCAGCGAAACGGCCACGCGGCACCTCATCAACGAGTCCGCTCGTCCGGTCATCGTCGAGGTCACCGAGTACGCGGCCGTCGACGACTACTCCCAATTGCTCGACGCCATCGCGACCCTGCCCAACGCGAGGCTGGCGGTCGACGATGCTGGCGCCGGGCATTCGAGCCTACGCCACGTGATGGAACTCAATCCCGACATCGTCAAGATCGACATCTCACTCATCAGCAACATCGACGCGCGGCCCGACAAACAGGCGCTCGTCGCGTCCCTGGTCCACTTCGGATCCCTGACCGGGACGATCCTGGTCTTTGAGGGCGTCGAGCGGGCCGAGGAGTTCGAGACACTGAGCGACCTCGCCCGGGAATGGCCCGAGGCGATCGTGTGGGGACAGGGCTACTGGTGGTCCCGCCCGGCTCCCGTGTCGACGTTCCGCTAGGGCGAACCTAGTCCTCGGGCGCTGTCGATGCGGATTCGGTGAGCACGCCAATTCGCGCGGGCCGCCCGTCAAACTCCGTGACGATCGACCTCGCGCGCACTCCGATCCGTCGCCCCGTGTCGTCCAGTGTCTCGAAGGTGAAGTCGATGTTCCCCTCGTCGTTGGTGCGCGTCTTTTCGATCAGTGCGTCGAGGCGATCGCGGAACTCTGTTGGCACACTGAGCCGCGACTCGCGGCCGATCAGCTCCTTCGCCGAGGAGAAGCCCAGCAGTTTGGCCGAGCGGTCGTTCAGGAAACTGAACCGGCTGTCCTGGATCACGTAGATGCCGAGGTGGAGCTGGTCCAGGGCGTGATTGAGGTTTCGCTCGAACCGGGTGGCGACTTCCCTTGAGCGCAACTCCTGTCGGCGCGAGGAGAAGTTCTCGAGCGCGTAAGAGATGTCCGAGGAGACCTCGCTGAGCAGTCGGTCGATCTCCTCGCTGAAATGCAACTCGCTGCGCGAGTACGCGGTCAGGACGGCCACGGTCGACCCGTCGCGTTTGAGGGGGAGTGATTCGCTGGACGCCCAGTGGTGCTTGATCACCAGCTGGCCGATGGCGTCGTCCGCCAGTGTCGTGGACGCGCGGCGCCAGACAATGCGGCCCTCGTTCAACGAGATCAACGCCAAGTCGTAGGAGGCCGCTGGGTTCCGCTCGAGGATCTCCTGGCGCGCGGCGAGGAACTCCTCGACCCCCACCCCGGCCCAGGCCACGGGTACGAGCTCGCGTCCGTTGTCGAACTGGCCGATCCACGCGGCGTCGGCGTGACCGGAGTCCACCATCGCCTGGCACACGCGGTGGAAGAGCTCCGATTCGTCGTGGCTGTTCACCGTCGCGTGATTGCAAGCGCTGAGCGTCTTGTACAGCTTGACGAGCTCCTCGTTGGACACCTCGATCGCCTTGCGATCGCCGACATCGAAGATGACGCCCCGAATCGTGAGGCCAGAGCCCGTCTCGTCGCGGGCTACGACGCGACCGCGGACGCAGAGCCAGTGAATGCTCTGGTCCGGCCAGAGAACACGGAAGTCGAACTCGTATGAGTCAGGCCCCCCGGGCGCGAGTGACTCATCAATGACCCGGTTGGCGAGAGGGCGGTCCTCGTCAATGGTTGCGTCTAGGAAGGTTTCAGCGTGCCAAGGGTTCTGCCAGTCCAGTCCGTAGAGCGCGTCGTGATTCGCGGATCGCTGCATCAGGTTTTCGCGGACGTTGTACTCCCAAACGGCCACACCGCTCATCTCGGTCGTTACTCGAAGCAACTCATCGGAAGCGAGCAACTCATAAGGGAGGGGGGCCCGTCTAGAACGCTCGTCGTCGCTCGACATACGAAGCAACCTCCATTGCGATGAGCCGCAATTGCCCTGTGGTGCACCGATCCTAACGTCGCACCCCGGAATGTCAATCGCGGGTTTCGTTCCACCACTCCCTCCGGGCCCCGTCTCCTCTTCTGACTAGGGAGACGTAGAAATGCGATTTGATTGCGAGCGGCATTCAGTGGCGCCGGGTGGCCGCGGAGTGGTCTTCGGGCCGATTCGACTGTGCACCGGCGCAGCTCGTGCGTATAGCCCTCGTCCCGTCTGACGGGTGGGCACGCGAAGACTCGAGAGTCGCGCGGCTCGACGAAGCGCGATCACCACGAACTGCTCGATGGCGTAGAGACCGATCGACCCTCACCTGCTGTCGCGACGGCCGCGATCGAGACCGAGTTTGATCGGCGCGACCAGTTCCCTGGTACTCCCCTGCGCCCAGCGTCGCGATGGCCGGGGTCGCGAGGGCATGGAACTTCGTTGCGGAACCGGACGAAAGTCCGGTCGGTGGTGGGCGAGGGGGGACTTGAACCCCCACATCCTTTCGAATACAGGCACCTGAAGCCTGCGCGTCTGCCTATTTCGCCACTCGCCCTGGGACTTGGTTACATTAGTCCAAGTTGGCTACCCCGGCGTCTACGACGTCGGTTTTGGGGCGCTGGCCAGTACCATTAGGTGGTTATGGTGCTCAAGTCTGTGGAAAACCGTCTGGAGCGGCTCTTCGAGCGGACTTTCGCGCGTCCGTTCAAGAGTGGGCTGCAGCCAATCGAGATCGGTGCGCGGATCATCCGCGAGGTGGACCTGACGCGCCAACTGACGAACCAGGGACCGATCTCGCCGAACGAGATTCACGTCTGGTTGAGCCCCGCCGACGCGAATCGGTTCGACGGATTCCAAAAGGCGTTGATCAGTGAGCTCGAGGAGACGGTCCGCCAGCACGCGATCAACGAGGGGTACAACTTCGTCGGACCGGTCGCGGTCGAGATATTCGTCGACGACGATCTTCGAACCGGCGACCTCGCGGTCAAGACCGATTTCCTCGGCGGCGATGCGCACCCGCGGCTCATCGCTGACGACGGACGCACCTTCACGATCGGCGACCGACCAGTCGTGATTGGGCGTAGCCCCGACGTGGACGTCGTCATCAATGACTCGAACGTCTCGCGTCGCCACGCGGAGGTCTGGCGAACGGCTGAAGGGGTCGCCATCAGGGATTTGCAGTCAACGAACGGGACCTACGTGAACGGACATCGTGTCACCGCGGTCTCGCTCTCGCCCCGTGACGACGTGACCGTCGGGGCGCTGCACCTACGGATTGAGTTGGCTTGAGTCTTCTCGCCGCGTCGTCGAACTACGCCGCGGTGATCCGGCCGCTGCAAGTCCTGGTCATGGTCGTGGCCCTGCTCTTCTTCGCGCGCGTCCTGCGCGTGGCGATGGTCGAGTCCCGGCCAGCCGACCAGGAGTCGGGCCGGTCCCGGCGCAAGCGGTCGGTCCCACTGGCGTTGGAGTTCCTTGAGCCCGACGACATGGCGGGCGGACGGATCGACGTGGACCTGGCGGTCGTGATCGGTCGCGGCGCCGACTGCGACGTCTCACTGTCGGACACCTTCCTCTCGACGCGCCACGCCCGTGTGGCGAACGATGCGGGTGACCTGTCGATCGAGGACCTGGGCTCGACGAACGGGACCTACGTGAACCAAGAGCTCATTCGCGGGCGGGTACTGCTCAAGCGGGGCGACGTGATCCAGGTCGGAGGCGTCCTCTTGGAGGTGGTTCGTTGACGCGGTGGCGCTTCGCGGCCGCGACGGATACCGGTCTCGTGCGCGACGCGAATGAGGACGCCTGGTCGGTCGACCGCACCCTGGCCATCGTCGCCGACGGCATGGGCGGCCACGCCGCGGGGGAGGTGGCGTCGTCACTCGCCGTCGAGGTGATCACCCGCGAGTTCCACGAGAATGAGACGGTGGACGGCCTCTACGCCGCGGTCGAGGCGGCGAACCAGTCGGTGCTCGCCGACGCCGTCGCCAACCCCGAGCGCTTCGGCATGGGCACCACGGTCATCGCCATCGCGCTGACCGAGGACGCGACGGGCGTCGTCTCGCCGACCCTCGTCAACGTGGGCGACTCGCGGGTCTACCAACTCCGTGACGGGGCGCTGCGCCAGCTGAGCGACGACCACAGCGTGGCCGAAGAGTGGGTCCGGATGGGTCGGCTCACCCCCGAAGAGGCGGCGGTCCACCCGCGGCGCCACCAGCTGACCCGGGTGCTCGGCATGGACGAGTCGGTCGAGATCGACATGGTCTCGGTGGTGGCCCAGCCGGGCGACCGGCTCCTGCTGTGCAGTGACGGCCTGTCCAACGAGCTCACCCCGGAGCAGCTCGTGCAGCTGGCGAGCCCGCCGATGCCCCTTGAGGACTCGGTGGAGAAACTGGTCGCCGCGGCCAAGGACGCCGGCGGACGCGACAACATCACGGTCGTCCTGGTCGAGTTCGACGAGGTCGTGGCGACGATGACCCCGGTGAAGAAGACGATCTCGACCGCCCCGGCGGCCGTTGCGCCGCCGCGGTCCACGCGTCGGCGCTCGTCGTGGCTCACGTGGCGCGTCGCCCTCGCGTCACTGGTGTTGGTCGGTGTGGCGGCCGGTTTCGTCGCCATCATGCACTGGTACGCGTATTCGACGTACTACCTCGCCGACGACTCGGGCTACATCGCGATCTACCAGGGACAGCCGAACGGGGTCCTGTGGTTCTCGTCGCGTAAGGTCCTGGATACGTCGTATCCTTCCGCTCACCTCCTGCCCGCGGCCCAGCGGCAGTTGGCCGCGACCATCAGCGAACCGTCGCTCACCTCGGCGCTGAGCTACGCGGCGTACCTCAACCGGGCCTGGCACCTCTCGCGCAGCATCTCGACCCCGACGACAACCACTTCGACATCCACCTCGACGACGACCACGACGGTTCCGGCGACCACCACGACTAAGGCGAAGGGGTAGGCCGTGTCGCGCCGGTTGAGCGTCTTCGCGATCGCCATCATGCTGCTCTTCGCGGCGATCGCCGCCCAGGCGGTCAACATCCAGTTCTTCAAGGCGCCGGCCCTCGACGCGTCGATCCAGAACCCGCGCAACTCGCAGTCCAACAACCAGTACCCGCGCGGTGAGATCGTCGCCGCCGACGGGACGGTCCTGGCGGAGTCGGTCCCGGCGACGAAGGGCTACTACCCCTACACGCGCGTCTACCCGCTGGGCTCGCTGACCTCGGGCCTCGTGGGCTTCGCCTCCCCGTTCTACGGGACCTGGGCCCTGGAGGCCGAGTACAACCAGTACCTGATCTCGCACGCCCAGCCGCCCCAGAGCCTGGCCCAGGTCCTCGCGCCGACGTCGGCCGCGGACACGGTCTCGATCACGCTCCAGCCGTCCCTGGAGCGCGTCGCCGCGACGGCCCTCGCCGGGCGCAACGGCGGTGCGGTTGTGCTCGACCCGCGCACCGGCGCGGTCCTCGCGATGTACTCCAACCCGACGTACAACCCCAAACCGTTCGAGTCGTCGAGCTTCGCCGTGGCGGCCAAGGCCTGGAAGACCGACGTCGCCAACAACGCCTACGGGTTCCCCCCGCTCGGCAACCTCGCGATCCAGCAGACCTTCCCGCCCGGCTCAACCTTCAAGATCGTGACGACGAGCGCGGTGGTCGCGAAGAAGCCGAGCCTGTTCACCAAGAGCTTCCCGGTCCTCGCGACGATCCACCTGCCCGACTCGAACAAGACCCTCTCGAACTACGCCTTCGTGCCCTGCGGTGGCGACATCCCCCAGATGCTGCCGCCCTCGTGCGACCAGGGCTACGCGCTCATCGGCCTCGACCTCGGCGGGAACATCCTCGCCGAGACGGCCAACTCCTACGGGTTCAACGCCGTGCCCCCGATCGACCTGCCCGGCGCGCAGTCGAGCTTCTTCCCCTCGGCGGCGTCCTTCCTCTACAACAAGCCGGGCATCGCGTACTCGGCCATCGGCCAGCAGAACGTCCGTGCCTCGGCGTTGCAGATGGCGCTCGTGGCGGCCGGGGTCGCGAACGGTGGCACCGTCATGGCCCCGCACCTGCTCAACTACATCTCGGGTCCCGACGGGTCGGTCGTGAAGCGGTACCAGGACACCGCCTGGAAGACGCCGCTCACCGCCGCCCAGGCGGCCCGGATCGTGCCGCTGATGCAAGAAGTCGTCCAGGCGTCGGACGGCACGGCCTACGGCATCTTCCCGGCGTGGGCCGACGTGGCGGCCAAGACCGGCACCGCCCAGGTCGGCAACTCGGTCCAGAACACCGACGACTGGATGATCGCCTTCGCCCCGGCGACGCACCCGACCGTCGCGGTGGCGGTCGTGCTGCCCTACCAAGTCACCTCCGCGACGGGTGCGTCGGTGGCCGGGCCGGTCATCCGCTGTCTCATCGAAGGTGCCCTCGCGCTGCAGGCCGGGCGACCGGCGTCGGGGACGTCGACGACATGTCCGTGACCACGCGGGTAATCCAGGTGGGCCAGGACGTAGGCTGGGGCGGGTATGGAGCCCGTTAGCGATCCACGTATCTACTCGCAGCGCTACCAGGTGACCCACCTGATAGCCCGCGGCGGCATGGCCATGGTCTACCGGGCCCAGGACTTGCTGCTCAATCGCGCCGTCGCCCTGAAGATTCTCTACCCCGAGCTCTCGGCCGACCCCACCTTCGTCGAGCGGTTCCGGCGCGAGGCGCAGGCCGCGGCGAACCTCTCGCACCCCAACATCGTCCCGGTCTTCGACTGGGGCCAGGACGCTGGTACCTACTTCATCGTCATGGAACTGGTCGACGGGACCTCCCTCGCCGAGATCGTGCGGGGCTCGCGCACGCTCACGCCGTCGCGGGCCGCACAGATCACCGCGCAGGTGGCCGCCGCCCTGGGCTACGCGCACCGCGCCGGCGTCGTGCACCGCGACATCAAGCCCGGCAACATCCTCATCACCACCGACGGACAGGTGAAGGTGACCGACTTCGGCATCGCCCAGGCGGTCGCGAGCGAGGACCACCTGGCCGAGGCCGGCTCGGTCATGGGCACCGCGACGTACTTCTCGCCCGAGCAGGCCGAGGGAGCCGCGGTCGACGGCCGCAGCGACGTCTACTCACTGGGCGTCGTCCTTTACGAGTTGCTCGTCGGTCGCCCGCCCTACATCGGCGACTCGCCGGTCGCGGTGTCGAGTCAGCACGTCCACGGCACCATCCCGTCGCCGTCGGACTTCTCGGACTCGGTTCCCACCGATCTCGAGGCGATCGTCATGCTCGCCCTCGCCAAGTCCCCGGACCAGCGCTATCAGACCGCCGACGAGTTGCGAGCCGACCTCGTTCGCTTCACCGACGGCCAACCGGTGCACGCCGCGACGCGCGACGGCGCCTACTACGGCGCCGACGTGACTCGGGCCGTCGCGACCGTCACGCCCGGCGAACGGACCCAGGCCGTGCCGGTCATGTCCGGCCCACGCACCGACGTGCGCCGTCGTCGCGGTGGCGCGCGCGGGTTCGTGATCGCGATCGTGATCATCCTGCTGCTCGCCGCCGGGGGCTACGCCTACGCCCGCCTCGCGACGGCGAACTCGGTGTCGACCATGCCCGACGTCGTCGGTCAGACCGTCGCGTCCGCGTCCTCGACCCTGCTCGCGGACAACCTCGTGATCGGCACCACGAAGCTCGTGTACTCCCCGAAGGCCTCGGGCACCGTCGTCAAGACCGACCCGTCCTCGGGTGCGTCGGTGAAGAAGGGTGACACCGTCGCCCTGGAAGTCAGCCAGGGTCCCGCGCCGACGAAGGTGACCGTCCCCGACGAGACCGGCAAGGCCCTCTCGACCGCCCTGAGTGCGCTCCAGCAGCTCGGCTTCGTGGTCACGGTCAACCAGACCTCCACCGCGCCGGCCGGCGGCGCACCCAACACGGTGCTCTCCCAGACGCCCCTTGGCGGCACGCAGTCCCACGCGGGGGCGAAGGTCGTCCTGACCGTGCTCTCCCAGGGCGCGACCTTCCCGCTGCCCGACGTCCGTAGCGACTCGCCGCTCCAGGCGGCGGCCACCCTCGGCCAGAACGGACTGTCGGTCAGCTCGACGACGACGGGCTGTTCGAACACGGTGGCGCAGGGCTTGGTGCTTCGCACGGTCCCGGCCGCCGGTTCGATGGTGACGTCGGGCACGTCAGTCGAGCTGGTCACGTCCTCGGGGGTCTGCCAGGTCTACGTCGCCAACGTGATCGGCCAGACGCCCGCCGAGGCGTCGTCGACCCTCTCGGCCCAGGGACTCAACCTGGGACAGGTGACCGACGCCCTGCCGACGGACTGCCTGACGCCGGGGACCTCGGGCCAGATCATCAGCCAGAACCCCGGTCCGGGGATCTCGGTGCCCTACGACTCGAGCGTGGACGTCACCGTCTGCCCGTAGCCTCGCGGCCGGCGGGCGATTAGGTACCATGGTCCCCTATGGCATCGAGTGGGCCCAAGCGGCGAACCAGCAAAGAGATGGGGCGCTACGTCACCGCTGAGCAGCGCGGCCGCTACACCCCGCCCCGGCCGCCGGGCGCGGACCACAGTCCCCACTGGTACGGGTGGATGCTGCTCGACCTGCTGCTCTTCGGCCTGATCGTCATCGTGCTCAACTACCTCCAGGTCCTGCCGGGCTCGACCTCGGCGTGGTACCTGGGCATCGGGCTGCTCGCGATGTTCTCGGCCTTCTACATGGCCACGCGGTACCGCTAACCGAGCCGCTCGATCACGGTGGCGTTGGCCATGCCGCCGCCCTCGCACATCGTCAGGAGTCCGTAGCGCCCGTTGGTGCGCTCGAGCTCGTTGAGTAAGGTCGCCGTCAACTTCGCGCCCGAGGCGCCGAGCGGGTGGCCGAGGGCGATCGCCCCGCCGTTCACGTTCACCTTGTCGAGATCGGCGTGGTGCTCGCGCTGCCAGGCGAGCACCACCGAGGCGAAGGCCTCGTTGATCTCCACCAGGTCGATGTCGTCGAGGCTGAGCCGGGCCTTGGCGAGCACTTTGGCGGTGGCCGGGATCGGTCCCGTCAGCATCGTCACCGGGTCCACGCCGGCGAGCGCGAAGGCGTGGAAGCGCGCGCGGGGCGTGTAGCCGAGCGCGCGGGCGCGCTCCTCGGACATGATGAGCACGGCCGAGGCCCCGTCGGTGATCTGCGAGGAGTTGCCCGCCGTGATCGACCCGCCCTCTTGGAACGCGGGCCGGAGGTTGGCGAGGACCTCGAGCGAGGTGTCCGGGCGAATGCCCTCGTCGGCCAGGAGCAACTCGTCGGTGTCGCGGCCTTCGTCGTCGCGCACCGCGATCGGGATGATCTCGCGCTCGAAGCGGCCCTCGGCGGTCGCGCGCGCGGCGCGGCGGTGGCTCTCCATGCTGAAGGCGTCGAGCTCCTCGCGGCTGATGTCCCACTGGTCGGCGATCATCTGGGCGCCGATGCCCTGATTGCGCAGGCCGCCGACCGGCTCGTAGCGCTCGGTCACCCGGGGCCCGAAGGGAAAGCCCGAGTCCTTGCCGATCGACGAGCCCATCGGGACGCGGGTCATGACCTCGACGCCGGCCGCGACGACGATGTCGTAGGCGCCGGCCATCACGCCCTGGGCGGCGAAGTGCATCGCCTGCTGGCTCGAGCCGCACTGGCGGTCGACCGTGGTCGCCGGCACGGACTCCGGCCACCCGGCCGCGAGCACGGCGTTGCGCCCGACGTTAAATGCCTGCTCGCCGGTCTGCGAGACACAGCCCATGATGACGTCGTCGATCAGTGACGGGTCGAGGTCGTTGCGACTCGCGATCGCGCGCAGGGCCTCCGAGGCGAGGTCCACCGCGTGCCAGTTGCGCAACTTCCCGTTGCGCCGACCCCCCGCGGTGCGCAGTACGTCAACAATCACGGCTGTCGTCATGGGCGATCCTCTCACTACTGGGCGAGCCCCTCGTTGCGAATCCTAGACGTCGGCCCACGAGGACCACCCTGGCGTCGCGGTAGGGTCGGCCCGTGATACCCGTCGGCGTCGATCGTTGGCTCGCCGAGCGCACGCCACCGGTCGTCGCCGCGCTCGGGGTCACGTTCGCGCGCGGCGGCGTCGACGGGGAGGACCTCGGCTGGGTCGAGGGAGGCTTCGCGCCCGACCTCGCGGCCGGCGGACCCGACGGTGTCGTCAGCGGTGGCGTCCTCGCGGTCGTGCTCGGCGCGGCCATGGCGCTCGCCGTCGACGTCGTCGACATGGCGCCGGGGCCCTCGTCATCGATCACCGCACTCACCATCGCCATCGAACGCGACGCGCGGTGCGGCGAGGTTCTCGAGCTGCGCGGCGAGGTCGAGGGGCTCACCCGTGTCGGGGGGTCGGCCCAGGCGACCGTGACCGACGCCACTGGTGCGCTCGTCGCGCGCGCGTAGGCGACGCTCGCGCGCCACCGCGCCTGATCAGATGTGTTCGGCGGGAATCTGGCCGAGGCGCCCGGCCTGGTAGTCGTCGAAGGCCTGCTGCAGCTCGGCGCGCGTGTTCATCACGAAGGGTCCGTAGGCAGCGACCGGCTCGCGGATCGGCTGGCCGCCGAGGACGAGCACCTCGAGGGCGGTCGTGCGCGAGTCCTGGTGCTCGTCGGCCTCGAGCAACAGGAAGTCACCGTCGCGGTGCACGGCCAGCTGCCCGTCGTGGATCGGGCGCCGGTCGAGTCCGACGGTGCCCGTGCCGGCGAGGATGTAGGTCAGCGCGTTGTAGGCCGGGTTCCAGGGCAGCGCGAGCCGCGCGCCCGGCAGCAGGGTGACGTGGACCAGGCTGATCGGCGTGTGGGTGTCGCCGGGCCCGGCGTAGGTGCCGAGCTGGCCCGCGATGACCCGAATGATCGCGTCGCCGGTCTCGTTGGAGAGCAGTGAGATGGCGAGCGCTTCGATGTCCTGGTAGCGGGGCCTGGTCATCTTGAGGGCCGCCGGCAGGTTCACCCAGAGTTGGATGCCGTGGAACAGGCCGCCCGTGTCGATCAACTCGTCCGGCGGCCGCTCGATGTGCAAGATGCCACCACCGGCGGTCATCCACTGGGTCGCGCCGTTCTGGATCACGCCGCCGCCGCCGATCGAGTCCTGGTGCACGAACGTGCCGTCGATCATGTAGGTCACGGTTTCAAAGCCCCGGTGGGGGTGCCACGGCGTGCCCTTGGGCTCGCCCGGGCCGTAGTCGACCTCGCCCATCTGGTCCATGTGCACGAAGGGATCGAGGTCGGCGAGGTCCACGCCGGCGAAGGCCCGTCGAACGGGGAACCCCTCGCCCTCGAGTCCGCGCGGGGCGGTGGTGATCGACGTCACGCGCCGCGGCCGGTCGGTCACCAGCGGTGCGACGAGTCGCGGGAGTTCGAGGGGGTTGGCGACGGTAACGGCGGGCATAGCCGGATTCTACGGGTGGCCCCTGTTTCGCTGAGCGCGCCACGCCCCGGCGACGCCGATGGCGATCAATCCGGTCAGTGAAAGCGCCAGGGTCCCCGGTCCGGCGTTGAGGCCACCGCGGGCGTGGCTCACCCCGACCCAGTCGGCGACCGAGGCACCGAGGGGCCGCGTGAGCACGTAGGCGGCCCAGAACGTGGCGACCTCGTGGCGTCGTGCGAGTCCGAAGTAGAGACCCGGGGCGATGAACAGCACGAGGAAGAGCACCGCGGAGTCGCGGTACCCGAGCCCGACGACGTAGGCGGCGTAGTCGCCCGCGGCGGTGCCGAGGGCGAAGGTCGTCGTGATCGCCGCCCAATAGAAGAGCTCGCGTCGGGTGGTGTCGATCGTGTGGATCGAGAGCGTCTGCTCGACCCGGTACCACACGCTAAAGACGGCGGCGAGGGTGAGCGCGAAGGTGACGGTGGACACGAGGTAGGGCACCCCGAACGCGACGTGCACGACGTCGGCGCACATCGTGCCAAAGACGCTCACCATCACTACGGCGCTCCAGTAGGTCACGACGAAGTAGCGCGGGCTGCGCAGCTGGAGCCAGAGCACGCCGGCGAAGACCGCGGCACCCGCGAGCACCGCGAGCTCGGGGTTGAAGCGGTGGACGAGGAAGTCCGACGCCGACTCGCCCATCGCCGTCGTCAGCAGCTTCACGTACCAGAAGCGCAGGTCGACCTCGGGCACCTTGACGGTGCGGAAGTGGCGACGAAGACGCAGACCCACTCAGTTCGACTCGGACTGGTCGAGCAGGTTCGCCACGTCCACCGTGATGAAGAGGGCCTCGGCGTCGGCGACACGCACGTCGCCCGCGGACACGGTCGCGCCGATGGTCAGCTTGCGCCCGTCTCGGTGCTCGAGCCACGCGCGGGCGACGACGCTCTGGCCGACGGGCGCGGCGGCGCGGTAGGTCACCACGAGTCGTGCGGTCAGGGCGAACAGGCCGTGCAGCCCGAGCACGAAGCCCATCGTCTCGTCGATCAGCGTGGCGATGATGCCGCCGTGGCTGCGCCCCGGGGCTCCCTCGAAGGCCTTGCCGATGACGGCCTCCATCACCGCGACGTCGCCGTCGCGCCAGTGGCGCGCCCCGAGGCCCATCGGGTTCGCGCCGCCGGCGACGACCGAGTCGCTTACGAGGTACTCGTGCAGATACGAGACCGTGTCGAGGCGCTGGGCGGTGAAGGCCTCGACGAGTTCGGGGTCGATGGAGACGGTCCGCGGACCGCCGGCGAGCACCCGGGTGAGCAGGCCGTCGACGTCGTGGGCGAGGCGGTCGAGTTCGTCGTCGCTCAGGTCACGGTCGACGAAGGCGTGGCCGAGCTCGCGCAGCCGCGTGGCGACCGCGATGCGCCGTTCGTCGTTGGTCACGACCCGACGTAGTGCCGGTCGGCCGTCTCGAGCGCTCGGTCCAGACGGGCGAGACCATCGCGCAGGTCCGACTCGCCGATGATGCACGGCGGCACGACGTGGAGACGGTTGAAGTTCGCGAAGATGAGCAGACCCTCGTTGCGGCAGGCGGCGATGACGTCGTTCATCGCGGGCGAGTTCGACCCGTAGGGCGCGAGGGGCTCGCGCGTCGCGCGGTCGCTCACGAGCTCGACGGCGTGCATGACCCCGAGGCCGCGCACCTCGCCGACGCTCGGGTGGCGCTCGGCGATCGCGGCGAGCGCCGGGGCGATGATCGTCTCGCCCACGTGCGCCGCGTGCTCGATCACGCCGTCGCGCTCCATGACCTCCATCGTCGCCACGGCGGCGGCACAGGCCAGGGGGTGGCCCGAGTAGGTGAGACCGCCCGGGTAGACCCGATCGTCGAAGGAGTGGCTGATGGCCTCGTTGATGACGACCCCGCCGAGGGGGACGTAGCCCGAGTTCACGCCCTTGGCGAAGGTGACGAGGTCCGGTCGCACGTCGAAGTTCTGGTAGGCGAACCAGGCGCCGGTCCGGCCGAAGCCGGCCATCACCTCGTCGGCGATGAACACGATGCCGTAGCGGTCGCAGATCTCGCGCACGCCCTGGAGGTAGCCCGGCGGGGGCACCAGGACGCCGGCCGTGCCGGGAACCGTCTCGAGGATCACGGCGGCGATGGTGGAGGGACCCTCGAAGCGGATCGTCTCGTCGAGACTGGCGAGCGCGCGCTCGGCCTCCTGCTCGGGGGTCGTCGAGTGGTACGAAGACCGGTAGAGGTAGGGCCCGAAGAAGTGCACGACGCCCGAGGCGCCTTGCTCGTTGGGCCACCGTCGCGGGTCACCGGTCAGGGAGATCGACGTGGACGTCGCGCCGTGATAGCTGCGGTACGCCGCGACGACCTTGAACCGACCGGTGTGCAGACGCGCGAGTCGCACGGCGTGCTCGACCGACTCGGTGCCGCCGTTGGTGAAGAAGACTTTGGCCGCGCCATCAAAGGAATGCTCCAGGATCATCTCGGCGGCCCGGTAGCGCGACTCGTAGCCGTGCTGGGGCGCAATCGTGCACAACCGAGCGGCCTGGGCTTGGATCGCCGCGACGACGTCGGGGTGCTGGTGACCCAGGTTCGTGTTCACGAGCTGGGACGAGAAGTCGAGGTACGTGGTGCCGTCTTCGGTGGTGACGGTCACTCCCGACGCGTCGCGCACCATCATCGGATTGATCGTCGCCTGGGCCGACCACGAGTGGAAGACCGACGCCCGCTCGCGCTCAACACTGCTCATTGTGGATCGGTCCTCGGCCATGATTATCGTCCCCGTCGTCGCTGCCATCGACGCTAACGCACTGGCGAGTCGTCGCGCGAGGTGGCCGCGTCATTGCACCGACTGGTGTGGACGGATCGGGCATTCGACGATGGCACCGCGAACTCTTAACGGGCTTTTACCGGTCGCTCACGAGCCGCTCATGGTGAGTCGCCACGCTGGGTACGGCTCGATTCGTGGAGCCATGACAAAGGAGTCACCGTGTACCGTTCGACCGTCACGCGACTGAAGCGAGCAGGCATCTGGACCGCGACCGCCTTCGTCGCCGTCGGTGGTGGCGTCGCGGCCGCCGCACTCACGTCATCGCCGTCGACGAATTCGGCGACCGCCTCGACCACCGCAAACGCCGCGACGGCGAGGGTCGCGTCATTGGTCACGTCCACCACCGCTGCGACGGCCGTCGCGCGCAGCACGGTGGTCGCGGTGTCAGCGTCGTCGGTCACCGTTCGTCGCCCGTCGGGCGCTGTCGCGACGTACGCGCTGACGGCATCGACGACGGTGTTGAGCGGCCACATCCGACGCAGCATCGCGAGCATCTCGGTCGGCGATGCGGTAGTCGTCGTGCCGGATCCGTCGAGTCCGTCGACGGCGGCCACCATTGGCATCGTGTCCGCCACCGAGGGCGAGGGGCCCGCGACAGCCGACGCGTGATGTGTCTGTAGTGAGTCGCTTCCCGATGTGAGGGCGATGCACGTGACGCTGTCGCGCCACGGTGTCGATCAGGCGGCGAGCTGCAGTAGCGCGCAGGTGACGATCGCGACGACGAAGACCGTCACGAGCGACGCGCGTAGCCGCATCGCGACGGCGCCCGCGCCGACGCCGGCGAGCAACGGCCAGGAGACGCTGTAGTGGCCGCCGGTGTCAAAGAGGTCGGTCACGATCAACGCGGTGAGCATTGCTGGCGGGAGCAGACCCGCGGTTCGCTGAACACGAGGATGGTTCAAGACCGTCCGGGGTAGCGAGACGCCGGCGAGTTTCAGGCCGTAGCTGGCGACCGACGTGATGGCGAGCATGATCCAGAGTGACATCAGACGGCCTCCTCGTCGCCCGTGGACTTCGTGGGCGACGCGCCCACGACGACCGCGACGACGGCCGCCGCGAGGATGGGCACCCCCGCGGGAGCGATCGGAATGAGCGCGAGCGTGACCAGCGCCGACGCAATCGCGACGGTCGTGGCGCCGTGGCGCGAGAGCTGGGGCCAGAGCAGGGCGAGGAAGATTGCGGGGGCCGCAGCCGAGAGCCCGAACGCGGCGGTGTTGATGCCGCTGCCGATCAGCGCGCCGGCCAGGGTCCCGACGGTCCAGAGCGAAAAGAGGCTGATGCCGGTGGCAAAGAAGGCGTAGCGGCCCGCTCGCGAGTCGCGCTGCGCGACGGCCATGGCGGTGGTCTCGTCGATGACGAAGTGCGCGGTCCAGAGTCGCTGTAGGCCCCGCGGTTGGACGACCTGGGTCACCGGAACGCCGTAGAACATGTTCCGGGTGCCCAGGAGCAGGGCGGCCGAGAGGCCGGCGAGTGGCGACCCGCCCGCGCCGAGGACGCCGACGAAGGCGAACTGCGAGGCGCCGGTGTACGCGACCACGCTCATGAAGAGGGCCTGGAGGACCGTGAGGCCTGACGCGATGGCGATCGCGCCGAACGTGACGCCGAAGGCACCCGCGTAGAGGGCGATGCCGGCGGCGGCGCGGGTGATGGCGGCGCGCTCAGGGAAGTCGCGGTCGGTGGCCCGCTTGGCACGGTCACGGGGCGAGAAGTGCGTGGTCTCACTCATTCGCACAATATTACGCCGATAATAGCGCATTTATATAGCGAATACCGACGTATAAACACGTTGGAGTGCAATATCATGGCGCATGGACGAAATCGACAGGAAGATCATTGCGGAATTACAGAGCGATGGGCGCCTGTCCAACGTGGAGCTAGCCGAGCGCATCGGCCTCACGCCCGCACCATGCCTGCGCCGCGTGAAGCGGCTGGAGAGCGAGGGCGTAATCCTCGGCTACAGCGCGCGCATCAGCGCGATGGCCGTCGGACTCGGGTTCGAGGTGCTCGTGTTCGTCGACCTCACGCACAAGGATCGTGCCACCTTCGAAGCCTTCGAGACGGGCGTCGCGAAGTTCGACGAGGTGATCGACGTGCGCCGGATGTTCGGACTGCCTGACTACATCTTGCGCGTCGCGACCGACAGCATCGAGAGCTACGAGGCGTTCATCTCCTCGCGTCTGGGCGACGTGCCGGGCGTCGACAAACTCGACTCGCACATGACCATGAAGCTCGTCAAGTCCTCGGCCGAGCGACGGTGAGCCTCGACGCCGCTCGTTAGGTGGTCGGGTCGCCCGGCGAACGGTCGGTGTCGATGCCCAACGCCGATGGCGCGCTCGCCCCGTCCCACCACGTGAGGACCCGCAGCGCCTGGAGGGTGAGCCACTTCGATGGATGCCCCGCCCCCGCGTCAATCTCGAACCAGAGTCGCCCTTCCGGACGGCCCGCCTGATGCCACGTACCATCGGGTTGGCGCTGTGCGCGAACCGCCTCGATCGCGTGCGCGAGGCGCGGATCCGCGGCGGTCCCACTGAGCAGCGACGATCCACGGAAGTAGTCGAGTGCACCGAGCGCGTTGTAGACCCAGAACGAGGGGAAGGCCAACTCGGTGACCCAGGGGCCGGCGAGCGCGCCATCCGAGGCGCGATACATGAGCTGACGCGCGAGCAGGTACTCCTCGGCGCGCCGCTGCGCGTCATCAAGACCGGTCGCGTCGAGTCCGGTGAGACGGTAGGCGAGGATGCCCGTGAGCGCATTCAGCGTTGAGTGGAACGAGCTGCGTGTCGATCCCTCGACCCAGTCGCAGTTCCAGCCCCCCTCGGGCATCTGGTGTTCAACGAACCACGTCGCGATGCCCGAGACGTCCGCGCCCAGCCAGGCGCCATTGGCCAAGGTGAAACCGTTGATGCAGCAGTCCACCTCGCCGCCCCAGTACGGCAGGTCGTTGTACTCCCATCGACAGTTGGTCGCGAGCCGCTCGGCGGTATCGGTCAGCACCGAGGCGTCAACGCCCCACTCGCGCAAGAATTTGAGCGACCACGTCGTGGCAACCCACGGCTGGCCGGGCTCGCTGGCTCCGTCCGCGCCGTCGGCGTCGCCGTGCGCCGGGAAGTAGGCCCCGCCGGCCCACTGGCCGTCCGCGTCTTGCAGTGCCAAGAGTCGTGCGCCGAAGCCAGTGGTGGCGACGGTCGAACGAGTCGCGCGCCACACGTCGGGAGCCGCGTTCAGGATGTCCCGCTCCACCTGCCAGCGAAGCGCTGGGTCGGAGTCAAGCAACCAGTCGGTCACGGATGGTTCCAAGAACCGCATCGTATAGCCGTCGCCCGGCGGGTGTGCCGGTGACTGGCAAGGACATAACGCCGTGACGTGGCCGCGAGCGAACCCTGCTAGCTCGATGACTCGTGGTAGTGGCACCGTCGCAGCCAGCACCGTGCGGTCACGTGCCGCGCCGCCGACGACCAGGCCGTTCGAGGCCGCACGGGCGCGGTGCCGAGTCGGGCCTCACGCCTCGGCTATGTCGATGTTCCACTCCAAAGGGTCTCGCTCGTCCGGATCGGGCCCGCCGCGGTGTCCGGTGTCCAGCGCGTCGATGCGTGCCACGTCCTCAGCGCTCAACTTGAAGTCGACGACGTCGAAGTTCTCGGCGATGCGGGTGGCGTTGGTCGACTTGGGGATCGCCGAGCGACCTTCCTGGATGTGCCAGCGCAACATGACCTGTGCCGCCGACTTGCCGTGGGATTCGGCGATCGACGAAATCGCCTCGTCGTCCAACACGCTCCTGCGGTGCTCGCCGTAGCCCGGGTAGAACGTGATGCCGCCGATTGGCGACCAGGCCTGGGTGAGGATGCCGCGCGCGGCGTTCGCCGCCTGCACGTCGGGTTGCGTGAAGTACGGGTGGAACTCGATCTGGTTCACGGCCGGCACGACGGTCGCGTGCGCCATCAGCGCGTCCAGGTGGTGCGCCATGAAGTTGCTGACGCCGATGGCTCGGACTCGGCCATCGCTCAGCAACTGCTCGAGCGCGCGGTAGGCGCCGAGGGTTCGTTCGAAGTGCTGGGGCATCGGCTGGTGCAAGATCAACAGGTCAATCTGGTCGAGGCCGAGCTTGGCGGCGCTCTTGTCGAAGGCGTGCAACGTCTCGTCGTAGCCGTAGTCAGAGACCCATACCTTGGTCTCGATGAAGACCTCGCTGCGGCTCAGACCCGATCGACGCAAACCGTCGGCGACACCACGCTCGTTCCCGTAGGCGGCGGCCGTGTCCACGTGCCGGTAGCCAATCCTCAGAGCCGTGTCGACGGCCGTCGCGGTCTCGTCGGGCGGGGTCTGGAAGACGCCAAAGCCGAGTGCTGGCATCTCGACGCCGTTGTTCAGGGTGATGGTGGGGATGTTCACGATCGCGCTACTCGCTCCGCGTTGTATTCGTCGTCGGTTACGTGGTCGAGCCAGGTGACGACCTGGCCGTTCTTGTCGGCCTCCTGCATGGCGACGTGCGCCATGAAGCGGTCCGGGGTCGCGCCGTGCCAGTGCTCCTCGCCGGGCTCGATGTAGACCACGTCGCCCGGACGGATCTCTTGGACGCCGCCGCGGCGAGTGGCGACGAGCCCGATGCCGTCGGTGACGTACAGGGTCTGACCCTTGGGGTGGTGGTGCCACGCGGTTCGCGCGCCGGGCGAGAACCGAACGTGCGCGCAACCGATGGCCGACTGCTCGTCCGGGGTCCGGACGCCGTCGACGTAGACCGTGCCGGTGAAACTGCTCGATGGACCGATTGCCGTCTGTCCGGCACTCGTCGTGAATTTCATGAGATGCTCCTTCGTCAGTCGTTGTTGTCGGTGGGCGTCAGCAGGACCTTGATGGCGCGGCGTTCGTCCATGGCCCGATACCCTTCGGCCGCTCGTTCGATCGGCAGCGTGAGGTCAAAGACCTTGCCGGGCTCGATGGTGCGGTCCCAGATGAGCTCAATGAGTTCGGGCAGGAACCGGCGGACGGGAGCGGGGCCGCCGTGGAGATGGACGCCGGAACCGAACAGCAGGTCGCCGGGAATCGAGACGTCGTGCGAGACGCCCACGAATCCGACGTGGCCACCGGGCCGCGTGGCGCGAATGGCCTGCATCATCGCCTCTTGCGTGCCGACCGCCTCGACGACGCTGTGTGCACCGAGCCCGTTTGTGAGGTCCTTGAGTTTGGCGACGCCGTCGTCGCCGCGCTCTTCGATGATGTCGGTCGCGCCGAACTCTCGGGCCAACTTCTGTCGGTCAGCGTGCCGGCTGAAGGCGATGATGCGCTGTGCGCCGAGCTGCTTGGCGGCGAGCACGGCGAGCAGGCCGACGGCGCCGTCACCGACGACCGCGACGGTCTTGCCGGGTCCGGCTTCGGCCGCGACGGCGGCGAACCAACCCGTGCCGAGCACGTCGGAGGCGGCGAGCAGGGACGGGATGAGGTCCGCGTCGGGCTGGGCGGGCGTCGCGACGAGCGTGCCGTCGGCGAGGGGGATGCGGGCCCTATCGGACTGGGTACCGATGAGGCCCATGAGCACGCGGTGCACGCAGTGGGACTGGTAGCCGGCCCGGCAGATCTCACAGGTGTTGTCCGACGCAAAGAACGAGCCGACCACGAAGTCGCCCACCTTCACGGTCGCGACCTCGGAGCCGATCGCCTCGACCACCCCGACGTACTCGTGGCCCATGACTTGGCGGTCGACGTCGTAGGCACCGCGATACGGCCAGAGGTCGGATCCGCAGATGCACGTCGCCGTCAAGCGGATGACGGCGTCCGTCGGCTCGATGATCGTTGGCTCGTCGCGGTCCTCCACCACGATCGCTCCTGGTTTGGTCATGACTACTTGGCGCATGGATTCCTCTTTCGTTAGCTTCGTTGCGTCGCGGACCCACACCACGGTTCAGGTTCGGACCCGCACCGGCGGTGGTGCCGCTACTTGGCGGGCTTGATCTGTTGTGCCAGCGTTCGCGCTTCGGCCGCTAGGCGCTGGGCGTTGGCGTCGTCGCCGGCTGCCGTGGCGCGCCAGAACGCGATCTTGATCGCGACGTACTGCTCACGGATCTTGATCAGTCTCGCCTCGTCGGCCAGGCGCTCGAGTCGCTCCTCGAGCAGTGTGATCTGTTCACTCGCCGCGGCGGCCCCCAGCGCGCCGTTGGCGACGTAGCGGCGCATGTCGGCGACCGACATGCCGGTCGCTGCCAGGCATGCCACCCCGACCAGGAGATTCATGTCGTCATCGGTGTAGACGCGGTGCCCGCTGCTCTCGCCGCGACCAACCGGCGCAATGACCCCGATCGATTCGTAGTACCGCAGCGTGCTGGCGGGAAGGCCAGTCAGGGCGGCCGCTTCCTTGATCGTGTAGGCGTGCTGACCGGTTGTCGCTATCACGCCATCCATTGTAAAAACTTAAAGTACTTGAAGTCAATTGACACGTCGAAATCCTGTCGCCGCTGCTCGCGGGCGCTGGATCATGGCCAGTGGCTCGCGAACCGCGGTGGGCCGACTTCGGTATCTCGCGACAACGTCCAACTGGCACCGTCGCGAGGTCGTCGCTACGAAACGTCGCGCGTGTACTTTGCGGGTAACAGGTCTAGCACCGGCACCTTCACGAGCGAGCCCGTCTCGTCGAGCACGATGACTTCGGCGTGGGGTCCGTAGTCGGAGATCATCTCGCGGCACATGCCACACGGCGCGATGATCCGCGGTTCGCCGACTCCGTCGCGTGGATGGACCACCGCGACCACCGTTCTGACATCACGGGCACCGGACGACTCGGCCGTGCCAATCGCGATGGCTTCCGCGCAAACGGCGATACGGCCGACGTTTGTTTCCAGATGCACGCCCGTGTAGACACTCCCGTCGCCCATCCGCACCGCTGCGCCAACGTGATGACGCTCGAATTCGTAATTGGCCGAGATGACGTCGCGGGCCGCTTCGAGCAGCGCCAGGTCACCGTCAGTGAGCGCTGCGCCGTGAAGAGCCATCGCACCAGCGTGCTTGATTCCTTGAAACAAGGCAATGCCTCGTCGCGGGTGGGGCGGAGTCGACCACGGTGGGTAGCGGCGACGCGTGACAGGTCGCTACCTAGCCACCCGGCCCTACGCTGGCCACATTGCGGATCACGCTTCGTTTGTCGATTGTCCCGAGGACCAGCGTGATGGGGGGTCTATGACGTTCGCGGATCGCTCGCTTGGCCAACGGTGTCGGCAAGCGGGCGTGGGTTTGGCCGACGACGAGGTCGAACTCGCGCCCGTCGACCCAACATGGATGACCATCGCCGGCACCGTGGCCCAGTACCTGCGCGACGAGCTGCCCGGTGCACGTGTGGCCCACGTCGGCTCGACCGCCGTACCCGGCTGCGTGGCCAAGCCGCTGCTCGATCTCAGCGTGGGCCTCGCAACGGATCAAGTACTGCACACCGATGCAGTTAGCCGCCTCGGGCTCGTCTTTCGGTCCGTGAACCCGGAGTCCGTTCTCTTCGCCATCTATCGCGACGATGGCCCGCGCGTGGTCAACGTGCACGTACGCCGCCGTGGTGACCGCTTTGAGCGCTGGGATCTGCTGTGGCGTGACTTCCTTCGCGCGCACGCGATGACACGCGATGACTACGTGCAGTTCAAGCGCCGTGCCATGGCCGAGACGGAGGGGCGTGTGTCCTATTCGCGCAGCAAGGGCGAGTTCATCGGGCGACTACACCCTCGAGTCGAGGAGTGGGCCGCGACCAACGGGTGGGCGCCCGCCGAGGGTTAGGCCCGCTCGGTTCGCCGGCGTGGCGAAGCCCACGTCGACCGTATCGACGGTGCGGCCAGCGCCTCGAGGCGTCGTTCCGTCGTGTGTCGAAGACGGCGACTGTCACAATGGTGCGATGACGCGACGTGGTGAGCCGAACCGGTCGGCGAGCAAGTCGATCGACGATCTGGTCGTGCGTCGCCTGGAACCCGAGGAGGCGGCGCGCCGTCTTGACGCGCTCGTGGCCCTCGTCCTGCGCTCGAAGGCGTCGTGGGGCTACGACGAGGACTTCATGACTCGTTTCGCCGCGACGTCGGTCACGCGCGAGCTCGTCGGGCCCCGGCGCGTCAGCCTCGTCGCCCTGTCTGGCCAGCGCGAGGTGGGACTCGCCGTGGTGGATGACGAAGGGTCGCGGGCCTGGCTCGAAGACCTGTGGGTGGAGCCCGCCCTCTTCACCCGCGGTGTGGGGCGTGCGTTGTTCGTCGCGAGTCTGGACGTCGTGCGGGGATGGGGCCGCAGCGTCCTCGAGTTGGAATCGGACCCGAACGCCGAAGGCTTCTACCTCGCGATGGGAGCAACGCGCACGGCGACGCGGCCGTCGAGCCTGGCCCCGGACCGGCCCCTACCGCTGCTGCGCTACGAGCTTGACACGGACTGACTGACTCGACCGGGTCGGGAGTAACGCGAGGCCATCACCGGCGACGAGGCGCTGGCGGATCGGGGGCTGAGCGGCCTCGTCGAGACCGCTCAGCGCGCCGGGTCGCTACCCGTGACCGATTCGAAAACCTCAGGACCGCTTGACGAGTTTCGAAGGCAACAACTCGTACGGCGTGTCGCTCCGACGGTTGGTGACGGCTGCCCACTGCTGGGACGCGGTTGTGGTGGGGCTAGTAAGAATCGAACTTACGACCTCGTCATTATCAGTGACGCGCTCTAACCGACTGAGCTATAGCCCCAAGGCCTTCCAATCTACACCAGCGGGCATTGGCGACCCTACGGCGCCTCCCAGAGCCTGGTCGCCAGGGACTGACTCGCGGTTGCGAGGAGCACCCCCGATTCGCTCCAGAGAAAGGCCGTTCCTTGGGCGAAACCACCGGCCAGGGCGTGCATGTGGATCTCGCAGAGTACCCATTCCGTAGGTTCGAGGGTGGCGATGCGGATGGTGTTGTCGAGGCTGCGACTTCGCGTGCGGCGGCCGAGCGGATCCATCGAGCCGCCCGCTACGAGGTCGCCCAGAATCGCAATCGTCGCCGCCGAGGTTTCGAGGTGGCCGGGGATCCTCGCCCACAGTGCGGTGACCGGCGAGCCGGGCGTACCGTCGATCTCGGCGAAGCGTCGTCCGAGCGCGAGGCGAGTCTCGACGTGGTCGAAGATGGAGTTCTGGTACCAGCTCGGCAGGTTGCGTGGCGGGCAGTCCAGTGGTGATGCGACCGTTGCTTGAGTGGTCCACGCGGGAGCGGTCAGCGTACCCGTGCCGAGCGCCGCGTTGATGGTGACCACGGCCACGTCGTCCACGGTCGCGACAGCGCGGGCCTGGGTGACGTGGCCACCGACGGCGGCGAGCTCGGTCGACACGAGGACCTCGGCTCCCTCGGGCGCGTAGGAGAGGTACTGCGCACTGGCCCAGACCGTGGGTCGGCCGCTGGCCTGCTCGAGGGCGAGCGCACCCGCGGCCAGCGCGCAGCCGCCGAAGAGGAATCGACCCGGCGTCATCACCCGCTCGTTCACGCGCAGCGACCACGTCCGCTCGTCGCGGCGCTCGAGACCGAGGAATTCGCCAGCGTTCACGCCGGTTCAGGTTAGTGCCGGTGTCGGCGACGACCGGGGTGGGGCAGACTGGTCGCGTGATCGATCCGCGCTTCATCTATCTGGCTGCGGTGATCTCACTCATCGGGACGGCGGGCTACGTGCGCGACACGCTGCGCGGCACGACGACGCCGAATCGCGTCACGTGGGGGCTGTGGGGCATCGAGGGCGTGCTCGCCTTCGTCGTCGAAATCCAGCAGCACGTCGGACTCGCGGCGTTGATGACGCTCATGTTCGGTCTCATCCCGCTGCTGATCGTCGGGGTGTCCTTCCGGGGCCACCACGGGGTGTGGCGGATCGGGCCCTTTGACGTGCTCTGCGGTTCGCTCTCGATCGCCGGCATCGCGTTCTGGGCCTTCGTCAACGAGCCGACCGTGGCGCTGGTCTCCTTCGTCGTGGCCGACCAGCTGGCTGGCCTGCCGACACTGCGAAAGTCGTGGCTCGTCCCCTCCTCGGAGACGGCGTGGACCTTTTTCACCGGCGTGATCAACACGGCCATCACGATCATGTCGCTGCGCCACTTCACCACCGCGGGCGCGCTCTTTCCCGGGGCAATCTTCGTCACCGACGTCATAATCTGGGCGTTGGTGGCCTTTGACATCGGTCCGAGAGTCCGTGGTGCGCGTGCCGTGATGGGCGCGACGTGAGCGACGTGGCCCCTGGCGTGGAGGCCGAGCGCGCGCGTGGTCGCGCCGCTCGGTCCTCGGTGGCGCGTCGTGCGCACGCGACGTTCGCGGCGCGCGGCGCCGACGACGACCCGGTGGGTCGGCTGCTCGAACAGTCCAGCCACCGACTGGCCGACCTGACGCCCCTGCGCTTCGCGCGCATGGTGGTGAACCCCTTCGCGTTTCTGCGCGGCGCCGACCTGCTGATGGCCGAGGATCTCGGGGCGTCACCGAGCACGGATCTCGTCGTGCAGCTCTGCGGTGACGCCCACTTGAAGAACTTCGGACTCTTCGCGTCGCCCGAGCGGCGACTCGTCTTTGACGTGACCGACTTCGACGAGACGGCGCCCGGTCCCTTCGAGTGGGACCTCAAGCGTCTGGTCGCGTCACTCGCGATCGCCGGCGAGCTGGGCGGACTCGACGAGTCGCGGCGAACCCGGCTCGTGCACCACTGCGTCGAGGCCTACCGCAGCTCCATGCGGCGCTTCGCCACGATGGGCCGGCTCGAGGTCTGGTACGCGTCACTCGACGTCGCGAACGTCTTCGGTGACCTCGGCGGCTTCTTCACCGACGCCGCGAAGCACAGCGTGGTGGACCTCATGGGGCGCGTGCGCACCCAGTCGACGAGGTCGAAGTTCGACGACCTGATCGAGCGGACCCCGCAGGGTCCGCGGATCCGGCTCAACCCGCCGCGGATGGTGCCCCTGCGCGACCTCGGACCGACCGCCGACCAGTCGCGCGAGACCGTCGAGGCCGTCCTCGCGGGCTACCGCGACACCCTGGTGAGCGACCGGCGGTTCCTGCTCGAGCAGTTCCGCGTCGTGGACGTCGCGCGGCTCGTCGTCGGGGTGGGGTCGGTCGGCACCGAGGGGTACGCCGTGCTGCTCACGGGCCGTGACGACGACGACCCGTTCTTCCTGCAGATCAAAGAGGCGCGCGGCTCGGTGCTGGCCACGGCGAGGGACGCCTCGAGCGATCCGGGCGACCGCGTGGTGGCCGGCCAGCGCATCATGCAGGCGACGCCCGACGCCTTCCTCGGTTGGTATCGCGCCCGCGCCGACCGGGGCTTCTACGTGCGCCAGCTCTACGACCGCAAGGCGTCGGTCGACGTCGAGCGCCTCGGGGCCAAGCAGCTCGAGACTTACGGACGCGTGTGCGCGTGGGTCCTCGCGCGGGCCCACGCGCGCTCGGGGACGGCCGCGGCGATCGCGGGCTACTTGGGCGGGGGCGATTCGTTCGTCGAGGCGCTCGGCGCCTTCGCCGAGTCCTACCGCGCCCAGAACCTCACCGACTACCGCGCCCTGGTGGCGGCGGTGGACGACGGCCGCGTGCGAATCGTTCCCTGACCGAGTGCCGCGGGCTCGCCGCCGACCCGGTGCTCGGAGGCCGCCGCCACGCCATTGCTAGGCTTGGTTTCCTCCGGGGACGTAGCTCAGTTGGTAGAGCGCGGGCTTTGCAAGCCTGAGGTCGTGGGTTCGAGCCCCATCGTCTCCACTCGATCGAGTCCTCAGGTGCGCAGCACCACGTTGCGCGGCTCGTCGCCCCGGCCGATCCGGTCGATCTGCTCGGCGAGCAGGTGCGCCATGCGCGGCATCATCGCCGAGGTCGCGCCGCCCACGTGGGGCGAGATGAGCACGTTGGGCATCGAGAAGAGCGGGTGGTCGTCGGGCAGTGGCTCGGGGTCCACGACGTCCAGGGCGAGACGGAGCCGGCCGGAGCCGGCGTGACGCACGAGGGCCCCGGTGTCGGCGACGGCGCCGCGCGAGACGTTGACGAACAGCGCCCCGTCGCGCATCGTCGCGAGGAAGGCGTCGTCGACGAGGTTCGTGGTCGACGCGGTGAGCGGTACCGCGACGATGACGACGTCGGCGGTGGGCAGCAGGTCGCCCAGCGCTTCGACGCCGAACACCTCGCCGGCGTCGTCGTGACGGGGACGTGACGCGACGCGGACGACCTCGACCTCGAAGGGGGCGAGTCGCGCGGCGATCGCCCCGCCGACCCCGCCGACCCCGACGAGCACGATCCGCCGGTCGGCGAGGCTCTCGTGGTTGCGCGGCCGCCAGCGCCCCGCGGCGGCGTCGCGCACGAACTGGTCAATGCCGCGCTGGACGGCGAGCACGAGCCCGACCGTGAGTTCGGCGGTCGACGCCTCGTGCACGCCCGCGGCGTTGGCGAAGACGTGTCCCGGCGGGAGCACGCTCGCCACGCCGTCGTAGCCGATCGACTGGCCCTGGACGAGACGCGTCGACAGCCCGCCGAGGTTCGCCAGGCGCGAGACCGTGCCCATGTACGGCGGCACGACGATGTCGACGTGGGCCAGGTCGAGGGGTTCGCGAAGGTCCCACTCGATGAACTCCACGGGCGTCTCGGTGGCCGGCATCGCGTCGCGCAGCTCGGTGGTGGGCAGGCTGACGAGCAGGGGACTCATCGTGTCGATGTTAGGGCCGATGAGCGGGCGGGCGGCGTGCGCAGGGCCCGCTCGACCTCGGGCAGGACCTCGGTCGCGAGCAGCTCGACCGCCTCGGCGGTGTCCGCGAAGGGCAGCCCGCCCAGCCCCACCTGGGCGAGGAACCGGTCGTGGCCGAGCAAGTCGTGCTCGAAGAGGATCTTGTCCACGATCTCGGCCGGGCTGCCCACGAACAGGGCGCCCTCGGGCTCGGCCCAGGACTCGAAGGCCTCGCGCGGAAGCGGGTTGCCGCGCGCGGCGGGCATGTTCTGGCCGATGTAGCGCGAGTAGTAGGGGTAGAAGGTGTCGCGCGCGCCCTGGGAGGTCCGCGCCACGTGGACGTGACTGGTCACCCCGACGCGCAGGCCGTCGTGCCCCGCGGCGGCGCCGGCCGCGCGGTAGCGCGCGGCGAGCTCGACGAACCGGCGGGGCTGACCGAGGATCGCGAGGTAGAGCGCGAGCCCGTGGCGACCGGCCCGCTCCGCGCTGGCGGGCGTGCCGCCCACCGCGACCCAGATCGGCAGGCGGTCCTGGAGCGGCCGGGGGTAGACGCCGGCGTTCGCGAGGGGGGCCCGGAATCGCCCGGACCAGGTGACCCGCTCGGCCCCGTTGAGCTGTTCGAGCAGGCCCAGCTTCTCCTCGAAGAGCTCGTCGTAGTCGTTGAGGTCGTAGCCGAAGAGGGGGAACGACTCGACGTAGGCCCCGCGCCCGACGGTGATCTCCGCGCGGGCGTTGGAGAGCAGGTCGAGGGTGGCGAAGTCCTCGAAGACGTGCACCGGGTCCGCCGTGGAGAGCACGGTCACCGTCGAGGTGAGTCGGATCCTCGTGGTGCGCGCGGCGATCGCGGCCAGCACCACCGCCGGCGAGGCGATGGCGAAGTCGGGGCGGTGGTGCTCGCCGACGCCAAAGACGTGCAGCCCGGCCTCGTCGGCGATCCGGGCGAGCTCGATGAACTCGCCCAGGCGCGCCGCGGGGTCGCGAAGCCGCTGGGTCGCCGGATCGGTCGTGAGCTCGCCGAAGGTGAAGAGGCCGATCTCCATCGCCGGCCGCATGGTGCTCACGGCTGGGTTCGCACGGTGATCCACTGGCGCAGGCTCGGCAGGATCGACTGGCTGATCTCGTGGCCGCCGGCGTGGCGGTGGGTGACCGCCAGCGCGCCGGCGTCGCCGCTCAGGTAGGCCCACGTGCGATCGAGCAGGTCGCGCGGGATCACCGCGTCCTCGGTCGCCTGCGCGTGAAAGACCGCCAGGCCGTCGAGCCGGTCGGGCTCGGTCGAGAGTCCGGCGTCAAAGGGCATCGTGCCGTAGAGCACCGCGACCCCCGCCAGCCGGTCCGGCCGGTCGAGTGCCAACCCGCCCGCGAACGCCGCGCCGCCGGAGAACCCGATCACCACGACGGGCCGGTCGTCGGCGACGTCGTCGAGCCAGTGCCAGAACCAGTCGAGCTGGGCGCGCAGCGATTCGGCCATCGGCCGGCCGATGCCGCGGTTCTCGAACCACGCGTAGCCGTCACCGCCGACGGGAATCGGCCCGCGCACGGCGGCGTAGGCGGGTCCGATGGGCAGGACGTCGGCGAGACCGGCGATCTCGCGCTCGTTGGAGCCACGGCCGTGCAGTAGCACGACGATCGGGGTTGACGGGTCCGGCGAGCCGCGCCAGATGACGACCGGCTCCACGTCAGGCCCCCACGACGTAGGAGGTCATCGAGAGCGAGCCCATCGTGCAACCGTCGACCAGGACGCTCGTGGACGCGCCGCGGGCGTCGGCCACGCCGCCGATGTAGGCGAGGGGCAGGAAGTGGTCGGGCGTCGGTGCCGCCAGGCGGTAGTCGGCCGTGCCGGTGAGCCGGCCGATTCCCGTGGGGTCGTCGGCCATCTGGCTGCGGATGTCGTCGTCGAAGCGATGGGCCCAGTCGAATCCCTCGTCGATGGCGTGCCAGTTGATCGCGCGCAAGTTGTGCACGATGTTGCCGCTCGCGAGGATCATGATGCCGTCGTCGAGCAGCGGCGCGAGACGCCGACCGAGGTCGATGTGGTAGTCGAGCGGTTGGGTCGCGTCGATCGAGAGCTGGACGACGGGGATGTCCGCGGCGGGAAAGACGTGGGCCAGCACTGACCAGGTGCCGTGGTCGATGCCCCAGGTCGTGTCGTCGAGCGCCACGGGTACGGGCTTGACGATCTCGGCGACCTGCTCGGCCACGTCGGGCGCCCCCGGCGCCGGGTAGTCGAAGTCGAAGAGCTGCTGGGGGAAGCCGTAGAAGTCGTGGATGACCGGCGGATTGGCCATCGAGGTCACCGCGGCGGTGTCGATGTACCAGTGCGCCGAGATCGCCAGCACGGCGCGCGGCCGGTCGCTCAGCAGGCCGAACGTCGTCCAGGCGTCGGTGAAGTGGTTGTGCTCCAGGGTGTTCATCGGGGTTCCGTGTCCGATGAACGCGGCGGGAAGGGGGGCCATCATGTCTCCCAACGGTCGAGGTGACCCCAGTGTAGTGGTGGATAGGTGACATATCAACAAAATGGGTAGCATGGGTCCATGAGCGACACCATCTGGCTGACGGGCGAGGAACTAGCGGCGTGGAAGGGCCTCGCGCTGATGAACCTGCAGCTGAGTGCCACGCTTGGCCGCGCGCTCGCGGCCGACGGCCTCTCGTATCCGGACTACCTCGTGCTCGCCTCGCTCGCGGACCACGCGGAGGGGCGCTGTCGGGTGGTGGAGCTGAGTGACGAGCTCGGATGGGAGAAGAGCCGCGCCTCGCACCACGTGGCGCGCATGTGCCAGCGTGGCCTGGTCGACAAGCAGCGCTGTCCCACGGACCAGCGCGGCGCCTACGTCGTGTTGACCGACGCGGGGCGGCGTGCACTGGTGGGGGCGGCGCCCGGCCACGTGGCGACGGTGCGCGAGAACTTCGTCGACCTGCTCACCACCGAACAGCTCAAGGCCGTCGCGACGGTCTCGTCGGTCGTGCTCGCGCACCTGGCGAGCCACCGGGACTGACGCCGCAGCGCGACGCCGGGCCCGGGGCCCGGCGTCGCGCTGGCGATGCTTACGAGTGGTAGTACTCGCGCCAGATCAGTCGGTAGATCTTCACCTTGCGCGGGATGGACCGCAGACCGGGGATGAAGGGCACCAGTAGCAAGAGCAGCGACAGCAGGCCCATCAAGGCCGAGACCTGGACGTCGGCGTTCGAGCTCGAGCTGAACGGGGACACCTGGTACCAGAAGGTGTAGAGCCACAGCCACGCCTGACCGGGGTAGCTGCCCGTCTCGTTCATCATGCCCCACTGGCTGCCCAGGAGGTGCTGCTTTTGGGCGAGGTTGGCGAGGTACGTGCCGTCAGCGACGAACAGCAAGGGCTTGGTGTAGTTCGTCGTGTAAAAGCCGCCACCGGTCACCAGGGCCTGGTCGAGCGCGCCCGAGCGCGCCATGGCCGTGAGCGAGTTGATCATCGTCGGCACGGGTCCGGTGTTGGTCGCGGGCACGGTGATGGTCCCGTTGCTCCAGGTCATCTTCGACGCGCCCTTGGTGTAGTTCGACACCCACGACGACTGCTGGGCGGCACTGGCGCCCTTCCACTGCGACAGCGCCGCACTGAGGTTCTTGTTGTAGGGCTGGCTCGTCAGCGGTGCGATGACGAAGTCGCGCACCGTGTTGACCGGGATGGTCACCCCGGCGAACTGGGCGAGCTTCAACGGACCGAGGTTCTGGCCGGGCGCCGCGGTGTTGTAGGGCGCGCCGTATTGGGCGGTGATGGTCGTCCCGTTGAGCTCGCCGAGCGCGGTCGTCGCGAAGTCGATGGGGTCGGCGTTGGACCACGTCTTGATCGTGATCGCGCGCTCGTCGGGCGAGCCGAAGAGCGTGGCGAGCAGGATCACGAGCAACCCCACCACGACGATCGCGATGGTCCCTTCTCGGATGATGTCGTAGGGCGTGTACTTGCCTTCGTACTTCGGCGCGTCAACGTCGGGGCGGAATGGTTTCGTACTCACTTGGTCGCTCCCTTTTCATCCTCGAACGGGGGCACGACGCCCTTCACGCGCACCAGCAGCACGTGGATCGTGGTCAGCAGCACCGCGGCGAGCGGCAGCAGCACGATGTGCCACATCAGCATCTGGCCGAGGTTCAGCACGTTGAAGATCGACCCGACGCCGGTGGCGTTGATGCCGTCCTTGGCCTGGGTGGAGATCCACTGGGAGTCGAAGTTCGTCTGGCTGACGTAGCCCGTGAAGGCCGTGCCCACCGAGGCGAGGAACGTCACGACGCCGGTCACCCAGGTGAGCGAGCGTCCGCCGCGCCAGGCCGCCATGAAGAACTTGCCCCACAGGTGCACGATCATCGCGAAGAAGAAGATCTCCACGCTCCACAGGTGCGTCGAGTTGATGAAGTGCCCGATCGAGGACGAGTGCCACCACTGCGGACCGCGGATCGCCAGGATAATCCCCGACAGGATCACCATCGTCAGCGCGGCGATCGTCGTGACGCCAAAGACGTAGATCCACGAGGAGACGTAGGCCGGCTGGGTGTCGGGGAGCAGCTTCTCGGGGGGCAGGTGTCCGGCGACCCGCTTGCGCAGGCGGGTCGTCCACTGTCGTTCGATTTCGGCGGTGCTCATTGGTTCTCCTTGCGGCGGTTGCGGCCGGGGAACGGCAGGAAGAGCGCCGCGATGAAGGTCAGGATCATCAGCACGACGACGATGAAGTTCGCCACCGAGACGTCGATCACTCCCCAATGGATGTAATGCCCGTAATTATTCAGCGGTATCAGCGCCGCCAGCGACCAGAGATAGGCCATGGGTTGCTCGTTCCTCCCAACTAGATCCGAGGTGACCAGTCTCGCGAAACGCACCCCGCCCCTCGCCGGGAACTGCGGCGTGGCCCGCGACGTTGACTACTCACGCCACCGTTCTAGTTCCTGGCACGCGGTCGCGCGCGCTTTGGCGCAGGTGGAACTGAGTAACGCCTATGCAAAGCGAGACCGCACCGGCGATGTGCAACTCGACGAGCACGACCGGCACGTGGGTGATGTACTGGGTAAAGCCGATGAGCGCCTGGACGAGGGCGATGAGCACGAGCCGGCGCACGCCGAATCGCAGGGCGTC
>JAKAPH010000008.1 GCA_021807265.1 Actinomycetes bacterium
CTGCACCAGCGCGGGGCGAGCCTGACCCGCCACCGCGCCCTGCTCTCACTCGGCCACGACGAGTACTACTCGCCCGCCATGCGCTCGGCCGTGGTCAACGGAGTCGACCACGGCGTCAACGTGGCGTTCTTCGGCGCGAACTTCTGCTACCGCAAGATCCGCTTCGAGCCGGGTGTCAACGGCGCCGACCGGTTGATGATCAACTACCGCTCGACGGCCGACCCGATCACCGCGACCAATCCGTCGCTCGCCACCGTGAACTGGAGCCAGTACCCGTCCGACACGCCCGAGAGCACCTTCACGGGCTCCATCTACGGCGGCGTTGACGGTACCGGATCGCTGACCGTCGTCGACGCGGCGTCGTGGTTCTGGCGCGGCACCGGAGTCCGTGACGGCAGCGTGCTCGCCGGCGCGCTCGGCGGTGAGTTCAACCACTACGACCCGGCCACGACCAACCCGCCGAACGTGCAGATCCTCGCCCACTCCTACGTCGGCGGCGGCATCGGCGACGCCACCTACGTCGCTGAGCGCGGACAGGGCGGCGTCTTCGCGAGCGGGACCGGCCACTGGGTCTTCGATCTGTCCGACGCGCCGAAGCTGGGCGACTTCTGGGTGCCGGCGGCGATCCCCGGGGTCACCAACGTCATCAAGCGCGCGACGATGAACCTCTTCGCGTGCTTCGGCGCCGGACCGGCGGGTGACTCGACGCCCTCGGTCGCCAACACCAGTCAGTACTAGCGAGGCCGGTCGCGCCGCGACCAGAGGCGATGCCTGGCGCTATCGCCGCGACGGCAGCGGCAGCGGGGTCGCCTCGCGCAGCGCCTCGCCCGCGTGGTAGCTCGAGCGCGTGAGCGGCGAGGACTGCACGTGGCCCAGGCCCAGACGTCGGCCCCGGCTCGCCAAGTCCTCGAACTCGGCCGGCTCCCACCAGCGCGCCACGGGCACGTGATCCGCCGTGGGCCGCACGTACTGGCCGATCGTCGCGATCGACACGCCGACCGCCGCCAGATCCGCCAGGGTCTCTTCGACTTCGTCAGCGGTCTCGCCGAGGCCGACCATCATGCCGGACTTGGTCGTGAGGCCCTGGGCGCCGGCGCGCGCGAGCACGGTCAAGGAGCGCAGGTAGCCCGCGCTCGGCCGGACGGCCCGTTGGAGCCGAGCGACCGTCTCAATGTTGTGGTTCACCACGTCGGGTCGGACGTCGAGGATCAATTGCAGGCTCTCGACGTCGCCCTTGAGGTCGCTGATCAGCACCTCCACGGTTGTCTGGGGCGATCGCTCGCGAATCGCCGTGACCGTGGCGGCGATCGCGCCGGCGCCGCCGTCGGCGAGGTCGTCGCGGGCCACGCACGTGATGACCGCGTGACTGAGCCCAAGGCGCACCACCGCTTCGGCGACGCGTTCGGGCTCGGTCGGATCCAGGGGCAGGGGCTTGCGCGTATCGATGAGGCAGAACCCGCAGGCCCTCGTGCACCGCTCGCCGTTCACCATGAAGGTCGCCGTGCCCGACGCCCAACACTCGTAGATATTCGGACAGCCCGCTTCCTCACAGACCGTCACCAGGCGCAGCCCGTCGGTCAGCTTGCGTAACGACTGATACTCCGCACCCATGTGCGCCTCGATGCGCAGCCACGACGGCTTGCGCGAGCGCAGCTCGACCCCGGCGTCGGGGTCAACGCCGGCCTTGCGCAGGCGGCGCAGCAGGGGCCGCTCCGACGAGGTGGTCGCGCCGCTGCGGTCAACCGCGGCGATCGAACCGCCCCCGCCGAAGGCCGTGTCGAGCGTCGCGCCAAGAAACTCTTCGACGTCACCGAAACTCGCCTCGAGACCGAGCGAGCGCATCGAGCCCACCGGCTTGTCGGGGATCCCGCATGGCACGATCGCGTCGAACGCCCGCAGGTCGACGTCCACGTTGAGCGCGACGCCGTGCAGCGTCCGACGAAACCCCGCGCGGTTGCGCTCGGTTCGCACGCCAACGGCCGCGATCTTGACCGGTCGCTCGTCGAGCCGGGCCCAGACGCCCGGGTAGCCCTCGAGGCGACCCACACGACCAAGGCGGCCCTCGGGGTCGAAGTGGCTCACCGTGGCGATGACCGCATCCTCTAAGCGACCCACGTGCTCGCGTCCCGCGGCCGGCCCGTCGTCCACTGTCACGATGGCCCACGCGACGACCTGGCCGGGCCCGTGATAGGTGACATCCCCGCCGCGATCGGCCTCGACGACGTCCGCGTCGAGACTGGACGGCGGAACGAGGAAGTGCTCGGGAACGGCACGGATGCCGAGCGTGTAGGTCGGCGGGTGCTCCATCACGAGCACGTAGTCGTCGGTCGCCTCCATCCACGCGCGCTGGAGGTCATTCGCCTCGCGGAAGCTGACCCGCCCCACGTGGCGGCGCCGCAGCATCTAGTGCTCGCTCTCCAGGTCAAGTCCCGCGAGCAGCTCGGCGACCCGCTCGAGGTACGCCGTCGCGGTGAACGGTTCGCAGACGCGGTGGTCGAAGGACAAGCCGATGACCACGCGACGACCCACGCCGACCGACACGCCGTCGTCGAGCACGATCGGCACTCGGCGAACGGCGCCCATCGAGAGCACCGCCACTTCGGGCTGGATGATGATCGGATTCGTCCAGAGCGAGTTCGGTCCGGTCGGACCCACGAGGGTGAACGTCCCGCCCATCAGGTCATCAGTGGTGAGCTGGCGCGTCGAGACCCGTTCGAAGAGCTCGTGCACGCGTCGAGCGAGAGCTCGAAGCGTCAAGCCGGCGGCCGCGTGCACGACCGGCACGAGCATGCCGTCGCGCAGGACCTCGCGCATGAACCCGAGGTTCACGGTTCGGTGCACGACCAGCTCGTCGCCCGCGAACGTGGCGTTCAGGAATTCGAATTCGCCCAGCGCCCGAACAGCGGCCAGGCCCATGACCATCTGGTCCGATATCTCGACACCGTCGCGGGTACGTCGGCCCAGCTCGTCGAGCTGATCGAAGATCGACGCGTCGACCTCGATCGCCACGAAACCGTGCGGCGTGCTCTGGGAAGAGAGTGTCATGTGCTGGCCCATCCGGCGAAGGCCGTTGGACAGCGGCACCACTTCCTCGTCCGTCGGACCGTTGGCGACGGCCCGTTCGGCGTCTCGGCGCGTGATTGCGCCCCCCGGCCCCGACCCGTGGACCTTCGTCGGTTCGACCCCGCCGTCGGCGAGGATCCGGCGCACGACCGGTGACATCACCACACCGGCGACCCGCTCACCCGGCGCCGCCGGGGCGTCGCTCGTGGGCGCTGGCGCGCTCGGTGCTGGCGCGCTCGGTGCTGGCGCGGGCACGCTGGGCGCGCTCGGCGCTGCCGCCGCCGGCGGCGCCACGGAACCCGCTACGGCGTTCTCGTCGATGACGGCCACGCGTGACCCGGTCTCAACCGTGTCGCCTTCGGCGGCCAGAATTTCAGTCAGCACTCCCGCTGCGGGCGAGGGCATCTCGGAGTCGACCTTGTCGGTCGAGACCTCAAAGAGCGGCTCGTCACGGGCGACCGAGTCGCCAACCTTCTTGAACCACCGAGTAATGATCCCCTCGGTAACCGATTCGCCCAGTGACGGCAGCGTGACATCAGCCAACGTGGAGCCCCCTCCCAGCTAGCGCCAACAGCGTCTCGCCGAAGGTCTCCGACAACGACGGGTGCGGCTGAATCAGCGCGGCGGCCTCTTCGGCCGTCGCCTCCCAGTTCACGGCGTAGTAGCCAGCGCCGAGCTGCTCGGTCACCCACGGCCCCGCCATGTGCACGCCGAGGATCTGTCCGGCCGTTCCGTCAGCGCGCTTCTCAGCGATGATCTTGACGACCCCTTCAGTCTCGCCAATGATCTGGGCGCGGCTGTTGCCACCGAAGGGGTCCTTCTTCACGACGACGTCGTAACCCCGCTCCTTGGCCGCGGCCTCGGTCAGGCCGACGAAGGCGACTTCGGGGTTCGAGTAGATCGCCCACGGTACGCGGTCGTAGTCCACCGGTACCACCGGCTCGCCCAGGATCGTCTTGATCGCCACGATCGCCTCGGCGAAGCCCACGTGGGCGAGCTGGGGGGTGTTGGCGACGATGTCGCCGATGGCGTAGACGTTGGGGTTCGCGGTGCGCATCGAGGAGTTCGCGACGACGAAGCCCCGGTCGTTGATTTCGACACCGGTTCCGTCACCGAGCAGGCCCTCACTGCGCGGGCGCCGGCCGACGGCGAGCACCACGACCTCGACGACGACGTCGTCGCCGCCCTCGACGTGCACGGCCGTCTTACCCTTGGCGGGCGTGTGGCCGGTGACGTTCACGCCAGCGCGCACCTCGATCCCGCGCTTCTTGAAGGAGCGCTGCACGACGCTCACCACTTCGCTGTCACAGCCCGCGAGAATCGTCGGCAGACCTTCGAGGACGGTCACCGTCGCGCCCATGTCCGACAGCATCGAGGCGAACTCACAGCCGATCGCCCCGCCGCCGATCACCGCGGCGCTCGCGGGCAGGGTGTCGAGGTCCAAGAACTCGTCTGAGGTCAGTACGACCTTGCCGTCGACGTCAAAGCCGGGCAGGGTCCGCGGGACCGAGCCCGCCGCCAGGATGACGTTGGTCCCCTTCGCCTCGACGCCGGCGTCGGCCCCGTCGAGCACGCGAACGACCTGGTCCGCGTCGAGTCGCGCGGTACCTTCGAAGATGGTCACCTTGCGACCCTTGAGGAGGCCCGACAGGCCCTTGTGCAGCTTGTCGACGACCTCGTTCTTGCGAGCCTGGCTCACCGAGAAGTCCACCGACACCGCGCCGGTGCCGATGCCGAAGTTGCTGGCGTGTTCGATCGTGCGGCGCACGTGGGCCGTCTCGAGGAACTCCTTGGCCGGTACGCAGCCCCGGTGCAGGCAGGTCCCGCCGACCTTGTCCCGCTCGATGAGTGCAACATTGAGTCCCGCCGCGGCCCCGTAGAGCGCAGCGGCGTAGCCGCCGGGGCCACCTCCGATGATCACAACGTCAAACTGCTGGACCTCGTTTGTCACGGCGGATTCCCTTCGTAGATTTCGTCACTGAGACCTACGAAATCCTAATGTTTCTGACGCCGCCGCCGTCACGGCCGCGTGCTAGCGCTGTTGGCCCTGTTGACGGTCGGCCGCCGCCGTGGCGAGTTCGTCGACGAATTCGTTCATCGGATCGCCGGCGTGGCCCCGCACCCAGGAGAAGGTGACCGTGCGCTCGCCGCGCAGCGTGAGGTCGAACAGGGGCTCCCAGAGATCGCGGTTCGCCACGGGCTGACCCTGGGAGTTCTTCCATCCCCGCCGCAGCCAGCCGACGTACCAGTGGTCGTTGAAGCACTTCACCACGTAGGTCGAGTCGCTCACGATCTCCACGTCGCCGTCGGGATTGGCCCGCAGGGCCTCGAGGACCGCGCGAAGCTCCATCCGCTGGTTCGTCGTGCGCGGCTCGGCGCCGCTCGCGTAGCCCTCCACGCCGCGCGCCCACGCCCAGCCGCCCGGTCCGGGGTTGCCCCGGCAGGCGCCGTCGGTGTGAATCCGGATCACAGCTGGCGCGTGATCCACGCGTCCTCGTCGGCGGTGAAGCGCGTTACCGCGGCCGGCAGGTCGCCCCGCAAGACCTGGCCGAGGGTCACGTGCTCGAGCACCTCGCGCAGCGCCGCACGAACGGCGACCCACACGTCACGCAGGTGTTCGGCGTCGCCGCCGTAGTTCAGGGTTTCGGGGCGCATCCCGCGGACCCCGGCCATCGGGCCGCTCACCACGCGCAGGATGTCGGCGATCATGATCGCGTCGGGGTCGTAGGCGAGCCTGAACCCCCCCTCGGGGCCCCGCTGACTGGTCACCAGGCCACCGCGTCGCAGGTCCGAGAGGATCGCCCCCAGGAACTTGGCCGGCAGCTGCTGCTCGGCGGCCAGATGCTCGGCGCTCACCGACGTATTGCTCGCCGCCAGGGTGAGGAGCGCCCGAATGGCGTACTCGGCCTTCGCGGGAATCTGCATGGGTCCATTCTGCCCGAGTCGACGGACCCCGCCGGGTAATCGACCGCGGCGACGGGAATCCGGTGGCGCCGTCCGCACAACTCGCGGCGCCCAGCGTCAGCCGTAGAGTGGGCGAATGTTCGACCTCGCGACGCGCCGCTTCTACCTGTGCGTGGGTCACCGTGACGATCTCGCGGACTTCTTGCCCGCGGCGTTGCGTGGCGGCGTGGACGTCGTCCAGCTGCGCGAGAAAGACCTCGACGACGAACAGCGCCGGGTCTCGGGCCGGTTGATGGCCGCAATCTGTCGAGACTTCGGCGTCCCGTTCGTCATGAACGACTCGCCGTTCCTCGCGGCCGAGGTGGGGGCCGACGGCGTTCACGTCGGCCAGGACGACGTCAGCGTGGCGTTTTGTCGCGAGCTGCTCGGCCCCGATGCGATCGTGGGCCTGTCGACCCACGACCCCGAGGAGTTCGCGCGCGCGCTCGAGCAGCCGACCACCTACCGGAGCGCCGGACCGATCGTGGCGACCCCGACCAAGCCGGGCCGCACGGGCACGGGGATCGAGTACGCGGTCGACTGCACGACTCGAAGCGACCAGCCGGTCTTTGTCACGGGTGCCGTGAACGCCGACAACGTCGCGTCACTCGTTCGCGCGGGGCTGCGGCACTTCGTGGTCGTTCGCGCCCTCACGACCGCCTCCGACCCCTACGCCGCGGCGGTCGCGATTCGCCGCGCCATGGACGAGGCCCTCGACAACGCCTAACGGTGCCGGTCGAGCCAGCCGAGCAGAGTGGCCACCATGCGAGGGTCCGCGCGCAATTGGTGTCCCGCGCCCTGAATCAGCCGCAGCTCACCGCGGCCCTCGGCCGCGCTCAGCAGGTCCCGCGCGTCACTCGAGGGCACTTCCAGGTCATCGGCGCCGTGGCCAATCAGGAGCCGTCGGGGTGGCACCTTCGCGACCGCGCCGATCGGGTCGACGGCCAGCACGTCGTTGCGCAACTCCTCGGCGGGGAGCAGATCCTTCTCGTCACCCACGACCCCCGCGCCGATGATCCACTGGCGAAAGGGGACCGCCGCGCCGCACCAGGTCTCCATGTGCGCCGGAGCGGCAAACGTGGCGACACCTCGCACGCGCTCGTCGTCGCCGGTCACCGCGAGCGCGAGCGCGCCGCCGAAGCCGAAACCCGCGAGCGAGATCCTGCCACCGTCCTGGTCGATCCGCTCAATGATCGCGCCGAGGTCACGACGCCATTGGCTGGCCGAGAAGGTTCCCGTGCTCCCGCCGACCCCCGACAGCGTCCCGGTCGCGACCGTCCAGCCCGACTCACTCGCCAGGTGCTCGGCGAGCTCGGGCAGCAGGCCGGCGGCCTGGCGGCCCATGCCCATCGCGCGGGGCAGGCCGTGCACCAGCACAAGGACGTGGCCAGCGGCCGGTCGAGCGCTCGACGTCGCGATGCGCAGGTCGAGCAGCGACGCGCCGCTGGCCAGCTGTTCGTGAACGAGCACGACGCCTTAAATACCAAGCTGGGTGGCGAGCAGCTCGCGATGGTACGCCGGATCGCCGAGGAAGAGCTCCGAGCTCTTGGCCCGCTTGAAGTAGAGGTGGGCGTGGTGCTCCCAGGTGAAGCCGATACCGCCGTGGATCTGGATGTTCTCGGCGGCGCAGTGAAAGTAAGCCTCGGAGCAGAACGACTTGGCGAGGCTCGCCGCGATGGGCAGTTCGTCGTTGCGCTCCTGCGCGGCCCAGGCCGCGTAGTAGGCGGCCGACTTCGCCGACTCCACGTCGAGCAACATGTCGGCGCACTTGTGCTTGATCGACTGGAACGAGCCGATGGGCCGACCGAACTGCACGCGGTTCTTCGCGTAGTCGACGGCGTTGTTGAGTACGCGCTGGGCCCCGCCGACCTGCTCGGCGGCCAGGGCGGCCGCCGCGATCTGCAGCGTCGTTGCAAGGCCGGCGAGCGCGCCGCCGTCGGTGCCCACGAGCCGGGCCGGGGCGTCGCGGTACGTGAGACGACTCTGCTTACGGGTTTGGTCCATGGTGGGCAGCAGCTCGCGCTCGAGCCCGGGGGCACCGGCCTCAACGGCGAACAACGAGAGGCCCGCCTCGGTCATGGCCGGCACGAAGATCACCGAGGCGCTCTGGCCGTCCGTGACGAAGCTGTTGACGCCGTTGAGTGTCCAAGCGCCGCTGGTGTTCGCAGCGGTGACCGACGTCGCGGCGAGATCCCACTGCCCGGCGTCGTCGGTCAGGGCGACCGTCGCAATGGTGTCGCCCGACGCGATACCGGGCAGGAACGCCGCGCGGTCCTCGTCGGAGCCCACCAGCAGCACGGCGTTGGCCGCCAGGGCCACCGTGGAGAAGTACGGGGCGCACAGCAGCGCCGCGCCCATCTCTTCGAACACGACGTACAGCTCGACGGGGCCGTAGCCTTGGCCGCCGAATTGCTCGGGGATGCCGAGTCCCTGGAGCGCGAGCTCATCGGCCATCTGGCGCCACACGGCCGGGTCGTAACCCTCATCGGTGGCCATCAGCCGGCGGACTTCGGTTTCGGGTGACTTCTCGTCCAAGAACCGCTTGACCATCTTGCGCAGTTCTTCCTGTTCCTCTGAAAAGCCAAAGTTCATCGCCGCCCTCGATCTCCGCTTACTGGTGGGTTACTGCACTTGTGAGACTAGCGAAATCACCCTATCGACGTCGCGTGGCATCCTGATGGTGTGCAGGAGTCGGCGGTCATCTGGAGCGGTGCCGGGCTGGACGTGCACCGGGTGGTGGTCGGTGCGCTCGCCAACAACGTCTACGTCATCCGGTGCCGGCGCACGGGCGCGGCGACGCTGATCGATGCCGCCGACGACGTCGATCGGCTCGTGGCCCTGGCCGATGCGCTCGGGGTCACCGACGTCCTCGAGACCCACGGGCACCACGACCACGTGGGCGCCATCCCCGGGCTTCGCGCCTCGGGGCGGACCGTGTGGGGCCACCCCGACGACGAGACGCTCTTCCCCGCCCTTGACCGGCACCTGCACCACGACCAGCTCGTCGAGGTTGGCGAAGTGCGCGTGCGCGTCATCCACACGCCGGGCCACACGCCGGGTTCGACCTGCTTTGCCATCGAGGGGAGCCCCGTGCTGTTCAGCGGCGACACCCTCTTTCCCGGCGGACCCGGGGCCACGTCCTTCGAGGGCGGCGACTTCGCCCAGATCATCTCGTCGATCGACCTGCGGCTCCTGCGACGCTTCGAGGACGAGGTCCTCGTCCTGCCGGGCCACGGCGCGCCCACGACCATTGGCGTCGAGCGACCGCACCTCGACGAGTGGGTCGCGCGGGGCTGGTGACCGGCCGAAAATCTGGCCGTGAACGATAGGCTCGCTTTGTGTCTGACCCGTTGCTCGAACTTCGAAATGTCCACGCCGTAGCCGAAGACACCGTCATCTTGCGCGGTGTGGACCTGACCATCAACCCCGGCGAGGTTCACGCGCTCATGGGGCCCAACGGCGCGGGCAAGTCGACCCTGGCGAGCGTGGTCATGGGCCACCCTGGCTACACGGTGACCGGGGGCCAGATTCTGCTCAACGGCGAAGACATCGCTGCCTGGTCCCCCGACCAGCGGGCCCGCGCGGGGATCTTTCTCGCCTTCCAGTACCCCGAGGCGATCAGTGGCGTCTCGGTGATCCAGTTCCTGCGACAGGCCATCGTCGCGCGCAAGGGGCTGAGCGAACTGTCGGTGCTCGAAGTTCGCCTGGATCTCGCCGAGTGGATGGACCGCCTGGGCATGGACCCGGCCTTTGCCGAACGGCACCTCAACGACGGCTTCTCCGGTGGCGAGCGCAAGCGCAACGAAGTGCTGCAAATGGCCCTGCTCGAACCCGTGGTCGCCCTCCTCGACGAGACTGACTCGGGACTCGACATCGACGCGCTGCGCATCGTGGCCCGCGGTGTGCGCACGGTGCGCAGTGAGAACCCGGCGATGGGCGTCGTCGTGGTGACCCACTACGTCAAGCTGCTCGAGGAGATCGAGCCCGACCGCGTCCACATCCTCGTCGACGGACAAATCGTTCACAGCGGCGGCGTCGAGCTCGCCGCGGCCATCGAGCAGGACGGCTACGACGCGTGGCGAGGAGTGCTGCGGTGAGTTCCTACAACCCCCGTCAAGTGCGCGTCGACACGCCGCTGCTGGAGCGCGAGATCAATGGCCGCCCGATCACCTACCTCGACTCGGCGTCCTCCACGCTGCCGCCGAGACCCGTCATCGAGGCGATGACCCGGTACTACGAGTTGCGCCACGCCAACGTGCACCGCGGGGTCTACCAGACCGCGGTCGAGGCGACCGACGTCTACGAAGGCGCCCGGGAGGCCACCGCGCGCTTCATCAACGCGCCCCAGGGCCTCGACGAGATCGTCTTCACCAAGAACACGACCGAGTCGTTCAATCTGCTCGCCAAGTCGTGGGGCGCGGCGAATCTCAAGGCGGGCGACGTGGTCCTGGTCACGGAGATGGAGCACCACGCCAACATCGTGCCCTGGTTCCAGCTGCGCGAGCAGGTGGGCATCGAGGTGCGCTTCGTGCCCGTGACCGACGACTTCCGCCTCGACCTGAGCGACTTCGAGCGCCTGCTCGACGGCGTGAAGCTGTTCTCCTTCACCGCCGCCTCCAACGTGCTCGGCACCCGCAACCCGGTCAAGGAGCTGACCCGGATCGCCCACGACCACGGGGCCCTCGTCGCCGTTGACGCCGCCCAGTCGGTCGGCCATCAGCCGACCGACGTCGTGGACCTCGACGCCGACTTCTTCTGCTTCTCCGCCCACAAGATGCTCGGGCCGACCGGCCTGGGCGTCCTGTGGACGCGCGCGGCGATCCTCGAGTCCATGCCCCCGTTCCTCGGTGGCGGCGGCATGATCGCCGACGTGCGCATGGACGGCTACGTGCCCGCTAGCGGCCCGACCCGCTTCGAGGCCGGGACCCCGCCCATCGCCGAGACGGCCGGGCTGGCCGCGGCCATCCGGTACCTGGAGGGCCTCGGACTGGCGAATATCGCCCGACACGAGGACGAGCTCACGGGTGACGCGCTCAAGCGCCTGGCGAATGAGTTCGACGGACGGGTCAGGGTCATCGGCCCGTCGGACACCGCCGACCGCGGCGGCGTCCTGAGCCTCGACGTCGACGGGGTCCACCCCCACGACGTCGCCCAGGTGCTCGACCAGTTCGGCGTCTGCGTGCGACCCGGACACCACTGCGCCAAGCCCCTCATGCGCCGCTTCAACCTCGCGGCCACCGCGCGGGCCTCCTTCGGTCCGTATTCGCTGACCTCGGACACCGATGTCCTGCTGGAGGCGCTCGCCAGCGCCGTGAAGATGTTCGGGTAGGCCATGGCGAATCTGGACGACCTGTACCGCGAGATCATCCTCGACCACTACCGCACGCCGCGCAACCGCGGCGAGCTCACCTCGCCGTCGACGATTCGCACCGAGGGCTTCAACCCGCTCTGCGGCGACGAGCTCGTCGTCTACCTGGACGTCCAAGACGGCGTGATCGTGGACATCAAGCTCACCGGACATGGCTGCTCGATCTCCCAGGCGTCGTCGTCGATGATGAGCGCCGCGGTGAAGGGCAAGACCGTCGACGAGGCGCGGGCCACAATCGAGCGGTTCAAGCAGCTGATGACCGTGCACGAATCGACCCTCGACGGCAACGGCGAGGCGCCCGTCGCCGACATTCGCACCATGGGCGAGCTCGCCGCGCTGCAGGGCGTAGTGAAGTTCCCCGTTCGCATCAAGTGCGCGACGCTGGCCTGGAACACGCTCAGCCAGGGGCTCGACGAAGCCTGACGCCTAGGGCGTACAGGGGACCGGGTCGAAGTACGGCACGACCGCCGTCGGGTTCGTCGGGGTCTTGGCGCCGGTCGCGGACTTGGTCGTCGAGGTGGCGGGCCGGGTCGTGGACGGCGGGACGATCGTCGTGGTCGTGGTGGTCGTCGCCACCACCGGCGGCAGCGGCGTCTGCAAGAGCGCGTTGGGCGGCGGGTTAGTCGGTGTGAGCAGCGATGAGCCGAAGATGTTCACGAGCAGCTGCTGGGCCTCGGGCTCTTGGGTGAAGAGCACGTCGCCCACCGGCGCGACCGTCGCCGCGACCGTGGGCAGGGTGTAGGTGAGCATGTTCGACGGGTTGAAGCTGTGGAACTTGACCGCGAAGGCGATCAGCTCATTGAGTGTGAAGCCGCTGTCGAGCGTGATGCCCTGGGGGATCTTGGCGAGGAACGAGTTGATCGTCAGGGGGTTGTACAGGCTCTTGGCCCGGCTGATCATCGCGCGCAGGAAGGCGTTCTGGCGATCGATACGACCGAAGTCACTCGTACCGTCGTAGTTCCAGACGCCGTTCTGGAACCACTGGTAGTGGCGGCTGCGCGCGACCGCCAGCGCCTGGAAGCCCGTGATGAGCTGGCAGCCCGGGTGGGGGATGTTGAGCCCCGAGTAGGCGTCCTTGGCCGGGTACGGGAAGTCGAGGTAGACCCCGCCGATGGCCTCCGCGGCGTTGATCAGGCCCGCGAAGCTCACCTGGATCACGTGGTTGATCGGGATGCCGAAGTTCGCCGTGATCGTCTGGGCGAGCAGTGACGGGCCGTTGCCGTAGTTCACGTTGATCCGGTTGAACTTGCCAAAGAGGGCCTGGTTGGCAAGCAGCGTGACCATAGTGTCGCGCGGAATCGAGAGGATCGTGATCGTGTCCGTCGTCGGGTCAACGTGCATGATCTTCACCACGTCGCTGCGCTGGCCGGCCACCGAGTTGGTCGAGGCGCCCGTCTGGCGGGCCACCTGGCCGGTCAGGCCCGCGCGCGAGTCCGAGCCGATCTCGAGGATGTTGAAGGGCCGACCCGAGAGCTGGGGCAGCTCGCCCACGACGTTGACCTTGGGGATCTGGCCGAAGCGCCACTGCGCGTAGAGGTAGCCCCCGCCAACGAGCGCGACCAGCAAGGCGACCACGACGATGCTCGAGATGATGGCGATCCGCCGTCCGCGGTGGCTACGTCGCGCTTTGGCGGTGCGCACGGCACGTCCGGGGTGGGCCCGCTGCTCGACCGCCTGTCCGAGAGCGCGAAGGCGCTCCTCGTTTGCCAGCGAGCCCTTGTTCGCCTCGGATCGTCGGTTCCCGCGGCCCCGCGAGGCGCTGTGACGTCCGTCAGCCATCGGTTAACTGTACTCCCCGACCCCGTTACAGCGGCGCCGACTCGCGGAAGGGTTCGTACCCGTCTCGCTCGAGTACCTCGGCGAGTTCGGGACCGCCCGTCGCCACGACGCGGCCGCCACTCACCACGTGAATCACGGACGGCGTCAGCTCGTGCAGTAGGCGACGGAAGTGGGTGATCGCGAGCACGCCGCACCCCCACTCGTCCGTCGAGGCCGCCAGACGGCGCGCCACGGCACCGAGCGCGTCGACGTCGAGGCCCGAGTCAATCTCGTCCAGGACGGCGAAGCGGGGCCGCAGGATACCGAACTGGACCATCTCGGCGCGCTTGCGCTCGCCGCCGGACAGGTCCACGTTGACGAATCGCTCGAGGAGCTCGGGGCGCAGGTCGACGCGCCGCACCTCCCAGGCCATGCGCTCGTGCAGCCCGGCGCGCTCGGCGCCCGCTGCCTCGAGCACGTCGATGAGCCGCACGCCCGGTACTTCCATCGGCTGCTGCATCGCCAGGAAGAGCCCCGCGCGCTCGCGGTCGGTCGCCGAGAGCGACAGCAGCTCGACGCCATCGATCGTGACGGACCCGTCGAGCACCTCGTAGGCCGGGTGGCCTGAGAGCGCGTGGGCGAGCGTGGACTTGCCCGAGCCGTTCGGGCCCATGATCACGTGCACCTCGCCCGAGTGCATGGTCAGGTCGAAGCCCCGCAGGACCTCCTTGCCACCCACGGCCACGCGCAGCCCCGAGATCGTCAAGGTCGTCATGGGATTGTCACCTCCACCCGTCCATCGCGCACCGCCACGTCGTAGCGCGCGACCGGCCGGGTCGCGGGAAACGACTGGGGCGTGCCGTCAGTGAGGTCGAACATCGCACCGTGGCGAGCGCACTCGATCGTCCGGTCCTCGGCGTCAACTTCGCCTTGGGCGAGGCTGTAGTCCTCGTGGCTGCACCGGTCGTCGAGCACGTAGAAGTCGTCCTCGATGCGAACGATGACCAGCGTGCGCGCGCCGACTCGAATCTGGCGGGCCTCGCCGCTCGCGAAGTCATCGGCCGCGCCCACATCCTGGCCGCTCACGCGATCACCGGGACGGACTGGAGCGCGAGCGCGACGTCGCCCTCCACCAAGCGGGCGAGCGCCGGGGGCAGGGCGTCGAGCATCTCGAGGAAGAACCCCTGGATCATCAGCCGCTCGGCGTCGCTTCGGGTCACACCGCGTGACTCGAGGTACCACCGCTGCAGGGCGTTGAGCGGACCCACGCTCGACGCGTGCGCGCAGACCACGTCGTTCTCGCGGATGTCGAGGTTGGGCACGCTGTCGGCGTGGGCGTTCGGCGAGAGCAGGAGGTTGTGATTGGTCTGACGCGCGTCGGTTCGCTTGGCGCCCTTTTCGATCTCGATGAGCCCGGTGTAGACCGAGCGCGCCGTGTCCGCGACGGCGCCCTTGGAGAGCAGCGTCGAGCGGGACCGCGGCGCCCGGTGGAACTGGTGGGTGCGAAAGTCGTGCACCTGGGAACCCGAACCGAAGAACGTGGTGCGCAGTTCGTTCTGCGCGCCCGTCGCGCGAAGGTCCGCGTCATTGCGCGACCGGTCGTAGTGAGCACCCATGCCGAGCACGGCCTGGCTGAGGCGACCATCGCGCTCGAGGAGTCCCGTGGTGCGAGCCACGTGCCAGGTCGTGGCGTCGAGACGCTGGTAGGTCACCAGTCGCAGCGACGCGTTGTCCGCGACGCGGTACTCGCTCACCGGCACGACGATCGCGCCGGCGCCGCCCTCGTAGTACTCGACGACCGTCGCGTTCGCGCCCCGCTCGAGCACGAGGTGCGTGCGAGGGAACGACGCCGTCGCGTTGGCCGAGTGGATGATGACGATCGGCCCGTCCACGACCGTGTTCGCCGCCACCGTCACGACAACCGTCGCCGGGCACAGTGCGGCGTTGGCGAGGGCGAACGCGTCACTGGCGTAGCGCTCGACGGGGTCATCACCGGCGATCGTCAACGAGGTGGGGTTCAAGTCGACCGTGACGCCGTCGATCGGATCACCGATGTCAACGAGGAAGCCGTCGACCACCCGCACGACGCTCGCGGCCAATGCCCCGAGGGCGATCGCGAAGTCCGACGCTGGTGCGAGGGTTGGCGTCGCGGGCACGGCGAAGCGGTCGAGGTCGAGCTCGGCGAGCGGCGCGTAGCGCCAGACCTCGTCGGTCGTGGTGGGCAGCCCGATCGATTCGAAGTTGGACCAGGCGCGTCCGCGCTCCTCCGAATCCGGGCGACTACTGATAAATGAGGTTGCGGATTCAGCGAAGGTTGTCATAGTTAAGAGCGTTAGCAGTGTAATGGGCCGGTCGACCACGTCGATCTCCCGGTCTAGTCTTCGATCGGACAGGGAGGACGACATGGCATTCACCTCGACGGTGCTGACCATCGAGCACATTGGCGCCGTGGCCACGCTGTGGCTCGACCGGGTCGAACAACGCAACGCAATGGGTCGGGCGTTCTGGGAGGACCTGGCGCGCGCGGCCGCGGCGATCCGCGCCGACGGCGAGGTGCGCGTGCTAGTGATCGCGGCCAAGGGCCCGCATTTCACGGTTGGCCTCGATCTGAAGGAGATGGCCGGCGGCCTCATGGGCAGCAGCGACGCATCGTCGCCCGCGAAACGCAACGCCGCACGATACGAGGCGGTGCGCGTCATGCAAGACGCCATCAATTCGATCGCCGACCTCCCCTTCCCGGTGATCGCCGCGGTGCACGGGTACTGCATCGGCGGCGGGGTCGACCTGATCACGGCCTGTGACATTCGCCTCGCCGATCCCTCGGCCACGTTTTCGGTCCGTGAGACCAAGGTCGCCATCGTCGCCGACCTGGGAACGCTCCAGCGCCTGCCGCGGATCATCGGGGCCGGGCACGTCGCCGAACTCGCCTACACGGGCATGGACATCGACGCCGCGCGCGCGGCCGCGATTGGCCTCGTCAACCGCGTCGCCGACGACGTGCTCGCCGACGCGTACGAGCTCGCCGAGCGGATTGCCGCGAACTCACCGCTCGCGGTCCAGGGCACCAAAGCGGTGCTCGCGGCCAACGACGGGCGCACCGTGGCCGAGGGCCTCGAGTTCGTCGCCAACTGGAACACGCTCTACCTGCGAAGCGATGACCTCACCGAGGCGATGACCGCCTTCGTCGAACGCCGCCCGCCCACCTTCACGGGCAGCTAGCGGCGCCAGAAACGCCAGTTGCGCCGGTTGCGGCGCTCCTCCTCGTCGAGCTGGCGACGCCGCTCGTTCACCAGCTCGGGTGCGACGGCGTTGACGATCTCGCTCGCTTGATCGAGCAGCGCCCGTCGGTCATCGAGGGGCACGTCGGTCTCGGGCGGCGCCTCGACCGGGCGGTCCACCAACGAACCGTGGGCCCACCCGACGTCGGCGAACCGGCGCTCGTAGGTCACGCACCCCTCGGGGCACGACCACGGCTGATCGGGCGCGTTGCCGAGCACGCAGAACCTCGCGACCTCGCCCGAGCGGTACGTACGGCTCTGAAAGTGCTTGCACTCCTCGCGCATCCCCACCGGATCATCCTTCCACGGCCGCCGAGGGTCGGCGCCTAGCCGACGGAGCCTTCCATCTGCAGTTCGATGAGGCGCGACCACTCGACCGCGTACTCCATGGGCAGCGTGCGCGTGACGGGCTCGATGAACCCGTTGACGATCATGCCCATCGCCTGGCTCTCGGTCAGGCCGCGGCTCATGAGGTAGAACAACTGGTCGTCGCCGATCTTCGAGACCGTCGCCTCGTGGCCGATCGAGGCGTCCTGCTCGCCAACCTCCATGTAGGGCTTGGTCTCGGACGTCGAGAACTCGTCGAGGATGAGCGCGTCACAGCGCACGAAACTCTTCGCGCCGGTCGCGCCCTCGTCGACCTTCACCAGTCCGCGGTAGGTCGTGAGTCCCCCGTCCTTGGAGATCGACTTCGACACGATCGTCGAGGTCGTCTCGGGCGCGGCGTGCACCATCTTGGCCCCGGCGTCTTGAACCTGGCCTGGTCCCGCGTAGGCGACCGACAGCACCTCGCCTGAGGCCTTGGGTCCCATCAGGTACACCGACGGGTACTTCATCGTGAGCCGCGAACCGATATTGCCGTCGATCCATTCGACGTGGGCCTCGGCCTCGGCGCGTGCTCGCTTGGTGACCAGGTTGTAAACGTTGTTCGACCAGTTCTGAATCGTCGTGTAGGTGATCCGTGAGCCCGGCAGGGCGACCAACTCGACGACCGCCGAGTGCAGCGAGTCCGTCGAGTACACCGGCGCCGAGCAGCCCTCGACGTAGTGGACCTGGGACCCCTCGTCGGCGATGATCAGCGTGCGCTCGAACTGGCCCATGTTCTCGGTGTTGATCCGGAAGTAGGCCTGCAGCGGCTGGTCGACCTTCACGCCCGGCGGCACGTAGATGAACGACCCACCGCTCCACACCGCCGAGTTGAGCGCGGCGAACTTGTTGTCGTTGGGCGGGATGACCGTGCCGAAGTACTTGCGCACGAGGTCGGGGTACTCGCGCACCGCGGTGTCCATGTCGCAGAACAGCACGCCGAGGCGCTCGAGGTCCTCGCGGTTACGGTGAAAGACCACTTCGGACTCGTACTGTGCCGTGACCCCGGCGAGGTACTTGCGCTCGGCCTCGGGGATGCCGAGTCGCTCGTAGGTGGTCTTGATGGCGTCGGGCAGGTCCTCCCAACGATCGACCCGACCCTCGGTCGGCTTGATGTAGTAGTAGATGTCGTTGAAGTCGAGGTCCGGCATGCGGTCGGCGAACCAGGGCAGCATGGGCTTCTTCTCGAAGCGCTTGAGCGCGGCGAGGCGGAAGTCGCGCATCCACGACTCTTCGTTCTTGATCCCCGACATCTCGCGCACGATGGCCTCGTTGATGCCCTTCTTGGGCTTGAAGACCGGGATCTGCTCGTCAGACCATCCGAGCTGGTACCGACTGAAGTCCAGATTGTCAATCGTCATGTCGCTCCTCTGGGCATTATCCCTATGCCCATAGTACTAACTACCGTCCTCGCCCTGTCAGAAAATACTGGCAGAGTGGGACGGTGCCCAACACCCCTTCGGTTCCCCAGCGCCCCTTTGCCATCACCCGTCACGGCGACACCCGCGACGACCCCTACTACTGGCTCATGGACCGTGACAACCCCGACGTCATTGCGCACCTGCGAGCGGAGAACGATTTCCTCGCCTCGTCCCTCGAGCACCTCGCCCCGCTCGAGGCCACGCTCTTTGACGAGATCAAACGACGGATCGAAGAGACCGACATCTCGGTCCCGGTCCGCCGCGGCGCGTGGTGGTACTTCGAGCGCACGCGCGAGGGCCTGAACTACCCCATCAGTTGCCGCGTCCCCGTCGACGTCGACGACCCGACCCCGCCCGTGGTCGACCCCCTCGTCTCGTTCGCCGGCGAGCAGGTGATCCTCGACGAGAATGACGAGGCGCAAGGTCACGACTTCTTGTCGGTCGGCGTGCTCGACGTGAGCCCAGACGACGCGTGGGTCGCGGTCGGCGTGGACTTCGAGGGCAACGAGCGCCACCGGGTCACGGTTCGCTCGCTCACGAACGCCGCCCCCCTGTCCGACACCCTCGAAGGCGTGTACTACGGCTTCGCGTGGTCGAGCACCAGCGACTACTTCTTCTACACCCGCGTCGACGACGCCATGCGGCCGTGGCAGGTCTGGCGCCACCGACTGGGCGCGGACGCCGCCGAGGACGTGCTCGTCTACCAGGAAGACGACGCGCAGTTCACCGTCTCGGTGGGCCGCTCGCGCGACGACGAAGTGATCGTCATCGCCATCGCGTCGTCCACGACGACCGAGGTTCGCTACGTGGCGGCCGACCGGCCAACAGAGGCCTTGCGCATCCTCGAGGAGCGACGCACCGGGATCGAGTACGGCGTCGAGCACCTGGTCGCCGCCGACGGCACGCGCTGGTGGCTGAAGATCACCAACGAGGACGCGACCGACTTCCGCCTGCTCGGACGGCCCGTCGCGGGCGACGAGTGGCGTGAGCTCATCGCCCATCGGCGGGGCACGCGGATCGACGGCGTCGACGCCTTCTCGAAGTGCCTGGCGATCAGCGAGCGTGAGGACGGCTGCGCCACCGTGCGCGTCGTCCCGCTGGACGGTCCGGACCCCTTGGGCGGCGACCTCCTCGAGCGGTCCTGGCTGGTCGACGGGGTCGATCGGCCGAGCACGGTGGCGCTCGGCGTCAACCCGACCTACGACTCGGACTCGCTGCGCGTGGCTATCACCTCGATGGTGACACCGGTCTTCATCGCGGACGTCGACCTCGCCACCCACGAACTGCTCATTCGAAAGCGCCAGGTCGTTCGCGGCGGGTACGACCGTGACGCCTACGTGACCGGCCGCCACTGGGTCGAGGCCAGCGACGGGCAGCGCATCCCCGTCTCGATCGTCGCGCGACGCGACGTCGTGCAGTTGAACGACGACGGCTCCATCAGTCCAATCGGGCCGGCCCCCATGCTGCTCTACGGATACGGCAGCTACGAGATCTCCATCGACCCCGGCTTCTCATCCATCCGCCTCTCGTTGCTCGAGCGCGGCGTGATCTTCGCGATCGCCCACGTCCGCGGTGGCGGGGAGATGGGGCGCTCGTGGTACGAGATGGGCAAGCTCGCCCAGAAGCCGACCACCTTCAGTGACTTCGTCACCGTCGCGCGCGACCTGGTCGAAGGCGGCTGGACCGAGCCGCGACGCCTGGCCATCCGTGGGGGCTCCGCGGGCGGGCTGCTGATGGGTGCGGTGATGAACCTCGCCCCGGACCTGTTCCGTTGCGTCGTGGCCGAGGTCCCCTTCGTCGACGCGCTGACGACGATGCTCGACGCGTCACTCCCGCTCACCGTGGGCGAATGGGAGGAGTGGGGCGACCCCGACGCGAGCGCCACCACGTACCGGATCATGAAGTCCTACTCGCCCTACGACAACGTGCGCGCGACCAATGACGACGGCAGCGCGAGGGTCTACCCGCACCTCTTCGCCGCCGGCGGCCTCAACGACTCGCGGGTCGGGTTCTGGGAGCCGATGAAGTGGGTGCTGCGGCTGCGCGACGCGAACCCCGAAAACGTCGCGTATCTCAAGACCGAGCTCGGCGCCGGCCACGGCGGTCCGTCGGGGCGCTACGACTCGTGGCGCGACGAGGCGCAGATTCTCGCCTTCGTCATCGACGAGATCGGCGCCTGAGCCACGAACTCGTCGCGGCTACCAACGTGACGGAACAACGGGTGACCACCGACCGGCCGGGCGCGCCGCGCTGATCAGTGCCGCGTGGGTCACCGGGGCACCCACCTTCGAAGGCGACCACGGGTGGCGCGCCAGCAGCAGCGCGCCCGCGATCACCACGACCACGACGACGAGCACGACCATTACACGCCGACGGTACGCGAAGGGGCTGCGGTGCGCTGATCGTTCGAGCGCCCACTGCACGTCGTGGCGATGCGGACCGACTGAGGCGATCTCCTCAGCGCTCGTCAGCTCGGCCTCGCCGAACACGTACTCGTGGTCGGACTCGAGTCGCAAGGGGGCTGGCTCGTGGGGCGGCGTCGGTGCGTCACCGTCGAGGAGCCGGAACCGTTTCGCCGGCTGGTAGGGCGACGGCGGCGGGCCGATCAGGGTTCCCGACGTGCTGAGGCGATGCTCGTCGCGGCGGATCTTTCGCCAGCGCAGTACGCCCACCGCGATCAGCCCAGCGGCGACGATCGCCACCACCACCCCAATCGCTACGGACATTGGACTCCGCTCATCAGCGTCGCAGTCGGCCACGGTGGCCCACCACGAAAAAGCGTAGTGACTCGACGGTGCTACGCGAGTGCGCTGAAGCCCGCGCGATAGAAGACCAGGGGCTCGCCGTCGTAGACGGCCACGAAGTCGGCCTGCACGATCGCCACCTCGTGGTCGCCGTGGGCGCGCACCGCAACGATCGGTCCCTCGACGTGCGCGATAGCGCCTACCAGCAGCGGTGAACCGGCGGGGCCCGTCGTCCACTCCCCCGATCCGAATCGGTCTGCACCGGTGGTGGCGAATCGGCGCGCCGCCTCGACCTGGTCGCTGGCGAGGATGTTGATGCCCACGACGCCGTGGGCACGCACCTGGGACCACGACCGGCCATCGACCGCCGCGGCGAAGGTCACGAGCTGTGGCTCGAGCGACAGCGAGCCGAAGGTCTGGCACGTGAAGCCGGCCGGTCCGTCGGGCGTCTGGGCGGTCACGACCACGACGCCGGTGGCGAAGCGGCCCACCGCGTCCTTGAACTCGCTGATCGAAGGAGTGCTCACATCGGGACACTACCGGGGGCGCTCAACGAGTCCGCTCCCGTGGATCGCCGGCCAGGCGCACCTCGCCCTTGGCGCGCTCCACCAGCCCGTCGGCGATGAGCGACGCGACCAGCACTTCGACGCGCGCCTGTGGCTCGTCGACGTGCGCGACGACGACGTCGAGACGGGCCGGTCCCTCGCGCAACAACGCCACGATCCGGCCGCGCAGCTGGCGGTCCGATCCCGCGAAGGCGCTCTGGCGTACCGAGACGGCCGCGCTGTGCCGGGCGGGGTCATCGCCGCCTTCGGCCCGCCACGCGCAGCGTCGCGCCAGGGGGCACGTCACACAGCGCGGCGTGGCCGTGCAGAACTGGGCGCCGAGGTCGAGCATCGCCTGATTGTGCGCGGCGCTCGCGACGCCCCGCACCAGTTCGTCGGCGAGCCGTTGGGCCTCGGCCCGGCCCAGCGGGCGATTCGCGATCGCTCGCGCGAGGATCCGCCCCACGTTCGTGTCGAGCACGCCGACCGGGGCGCCGAAGGCGAAAGACGCGACGGCGTTCGCGGTGTAGCTCCCCACTCCCGGGAGACGGCGCAGGGCCGCGGGGTCCTCGGGGACGCGCCCCGCGAACTCGTCGACGACGGCACGCGCGGCGTCGTGGAGGTACCCCGCCCGCCGGTTGTACCCGAGTCCGCCCCACAGACTGATGACCGTCGACCGCGGCGCCACCGCGCAGGCGCCCGGCGTGGGCAGCGCCTCGAGGAAACGGCGCCAGGGCTCGATGACCCGCGGGGCCTGGGTCTGCTGGAGCATGACCTCGCTCACGAGCACCGCCCACGGGTCGCCGACGCCAATCCACGGGAGGTCGCGCGCGATCGACGGCGCGCACGCCCGCAGCGAGCGGGCGAAGGGGTGCGCCGTCAGTCCCAGACGGACTCGTCGTACGGGCGCTGTCGCACCGGCGCGAAGTCCCGCTTCCAGACCATTACCTTGCGCCGAAAGTAGCAGACCTCGCGGCCGTCTTGGTTGAAGCCCTTCGTCTCGACCCGTACAATCCCCCGGTCGGGCTTGGACGTCGACTCGGTGACGTCCAGGACCCGGGTCTCGGCGTAGATCGTGTCGCCATGGAACGTCGGAAACCGGTGGATGAGGCTCTCGACCTCGAGGTTGGCGATGGCCGAGCCGGACACGTCGGGCACGCTCATGCCGAGCACAAGTGAGTAGACCAAGTTGCCCACCACCACGTTGCGACCCTGGACGCTTTCGTGTTCGGCGAACCAGGCGTTGGTGTGCAGGGGGTGGTGGTTCATCGTGATCATGCAGAACAGGTGATCGTCGGCCTCGGTGATCGTCTTGCCGGGCCAGTGTCGCAGCACGTCACCGGGCGTGAAGTCTTCGAGGTAGCGACCAAAGGGGCGGTCGAACGTGGTCATGGCACCTATCTCCTTGGCTCGCGAGAACGGCTATTCACTCGGCAGCGGACGAGTCGTGAAGGACGCGGTCGCTCCAGGCAGACTCTCGCCATTGATCACCATGCGCCAGGTGAACCGCTGGCCGGGCGCGAGCGGAATCGGTCCGAAGTTGACCGCGATCGGCACGTCGACCGGGGTGCCGTGGGGCACGCCAACCGGCTCACTCGCCGAGAAGTCCCCGCGCACCTCGATGCCCTGCATGCCCTCGGGGGTCTCGAACTGGACCAGACGGCCGTCTGCGTCTTCGAGAAACAGTTCCCAGTGGTGGTTGGCGTCGAACTCGTGGGCGTCGACACTGACCTTGACCGCGACGGCGGAGGGCACCGGGTCAGGCCCAGTCACGGACCAGCCGCCACCGAGGATGTACAACTTGCCGTCGGCCACCTGCGCCGAGTCCGCCAAAAGCATCGTCACGTCCATCGGCCCAGCCTAACGTCGCTTCTCGACCAGCCCAGTGCCAGCCGGTAGTTTGCATGTATGTCAACGCCCCCCAACCTGGACACGCTCGCCGACCTCGTGACCCGCGCGCAGGCCGTCATCGATGGCGCGACGACGCGACTGCGCGAGCTCGGCGGTCCCGACGAGGAGCAGTCGCTCGCCTATGACCTGGCGCACGCGGCGAGCGCCATCGCTACCGCTCGGGCCAACCTCGCCTACGCGACCTACGGCGAGACCGAGGCCAACCTGGCGACCGCCTTCCTCGGACTCGCCCTCGGCGACTTGGCCCAGCGCGTCCTCGGACGCGAGGACCGGTGGGGAGTAGCCGGCGACTGGTTCGAGCCGTTCCGGTCCTTTGTCTCCGAGCAGCGTGACCCCAGCCGTCTCGCCGCGCTCGCCGAGACACCGGGCGACAGCCACCTGGGCGAGGACTTCGAGATGGTCCGGGACTACTTCCGACGCTTCGCCGACGATCAGATCCGCCCGCACGCTGAGCACATCCACCGCACCAACAGCGACATCCCCGAGTCGGTGATCGAGGGACTGCGCGACCTCGGTGGGTTCGGCCTCTCGATCCCCACGGCCTACGGTGGCGACGCGACCGGCGGCGCCTCGGAGTACGTCGCGATGGTGGTCGCCACCGAGGAGCTCTCGCGGGCGAGCCTCGGCGTCGGCGGCTCCCTAATCACCCGGCCCGAGATCCTCACGCGCGCCCTGCTCGCTGGCGGCACCGAGGAGCAGAAGCAGCGCTGGCTGCCCCACGTGGCCAACGCCTCAGTGCTGGCGGCGATCGCCGTGACCGAGCCGGACTACGGCAGCGACGTCGCCAACATCACGACCACGGCCACCAAGACCGACGGCGGGTGGCTCATCAACGGGACCAAGACCTGGTGCACCTTCGCCGCGCGCGCCGACGTGCTCGTACTGCTCGCGCGCACTGACCCCGACCGGTCCAAGGCGCACCGCGGCCTGTCGCTGTTCCTCGTCGAGAAGCAGCGCGGCGACAGCCACGGCTTCGTGCTCGCTCAGGACAGCGGCGGTCGACTGGAAGGTCGACCGATCGACACCCTCGGCTATCGCGGCATGCATTCCTACGAGGTGAGCTTCTCGGGTTGGTTCGTGCCCGACGAGAACCTCGTCGGTGGCGAGGCCGGACTCGGTCGCGGCTTTTACTACCAGATGGCGGGCTTCGAAAACGGGCGAATCCAGACGGCGGCGCGCGCCGTGGGTGTGATGCAGGCGGCCTACGAGGCCGCGTTGGCCTACGCGCGCGAGCGGCGGGTCTTTGGCGCGCCCATCATCGAATACGAGCTCACCCAGGCGAAGCTCGGCACGATGGCCACCATCATCCAGAGCGCCCGCCAGTTCGCCCTTACGGTCGCGCGCCAGATGGGCGACGGCGGCGGCTCGATGGAAGCATCGATGGCCAAGGCGTACGTCTGTCGGGCGGCCGAGTGGGTTACCCGCGAGGCCCTGCAGATCCACGGCGGTATGGGCTACGCGGAGGAGTACCCCGTCAGTCGATACTTCGTGGATGCGCGGGTCCTGTCGATCTTCGAAGGGGCCGACGAGACGCTCTGTCTCAAGGTCGTCGCACGCAGATTGCTCGAAGAGAACTGACCTAGTCGTCGATCGTGAAGGGCTGGTGCACGGCCCCGAGCGTGATGCCCGCCGAGTGCAGATTGACCTTCTCGCCGCGCGCTCGCTGCGCGTGCATGGCCGCGCGCTCCCAGCGCTCTTCGACGCGGCCGTAGCGCCAGAACCCGAGGGCGCCGAGCCAGATGACGACGAAGAGGCCGACGATCGTGAAGCCGGCCTGGTTGATGTTGAAGGACGCGGCGAAGGACCAGAAGCCACCACTGAGCTTCAGCTCACCCACCAACACCTGGGCCAATTCCAGGGTGCCGATGTAGAGCGCCACGAACACACTGAGTCCCGTGATCGTGATGTTGTAGTACACCTTGCGCACCGGCTTGGAGAACGCCCAGCCGTACGCGAAGTTCATGAACGAGCCGTCAATCGTGTCGAGCAGGCTCATGCCGGCGGCAAAGAGGATGGGCAGCGACAGGATCGCCCAGAGCGGCAGCCCGGCGGCGACCGAGGTTCCCGCGAGGACGAGGAAGGCCACCTCGGTGGCCGTGTCAAAGCCCAGGCCGAAGAGCACACCGAGCGGGTACATCTTCCACGGCGCGTCGATGGACCGCGCGAGCGGGCCGAAGAAGCGCATCATGAAGCCTCTCGCGTTGAGGTGCTTCTCGAGCTCGGAGTCGTCGAACCGGCCCTGGCGCATCGCGATGAAGAGCCGCACGATGCTCACGAGAATGATGAGGTTCAAGATCGCAATGAGGTACAAGAAGCTGCCCGAGACGACCGTGCCGATCAGTCCGCCGTAGTGGTGCAACGGCGAGTGGGTGTTTCGGACCTGCGAGCCCAGCGCGCGGGCGCCCAACCCGAGCAGCACCGTCAGCGCAAAGACCACCGACGAATGGCCGAGGGAGAAGAAGAAGCCGACCGACAGTGGTCGCTTGCCGTCGGCCATGAATTTGCGCGTCGTGTTGTCGATGGCGGCGATATGGTCCGCGTCAAAGGCGTGGCGCATACCCAGGGTGTACGCGAGGACACCCGTGCCGACGCCGAGGGTCTTGCCCGAGTCGATCCCGAAGTGTCGCGTGGCGGCCACTAGCAACAGCGTGAAACCCACGACGTGCAACAGCGCGACGACGCCGAACATCGACGCCATGCGGCGGCGCTCGAGTCGCGAGAACGACGCGCGCACTCGCCCCAGACGAGTGCCTTCAGTGGTGGGCGCAGTCGACACGCCGTCACCTTAGTAGGAAGGTCTCCTAATAAGACCCCTTACTTTGAGGAGCGCTTCAGCCCCGCTCGTTCCCCTCTGGTCAGGAATTTCGTCGCCATCTTGCGACTCGCCTCGTCGATCATCTCATCGCCGAACATGACGGCCCCGGTGTTGTTCTCGTCGGTCGCCACGCGGTACGCCTCGAGGATGTCCCAGGCCTTGTCGAACTGCTCCTGGGTGGGCGAATAGACCTCGTTCAGCACCAGCGCCTGGTCCGGGGTGAGCGCCCACTTGCCGTCGTACCCGAGCACCCGGGTGCGCTGGGCGAAGTCGCGCAGCGAATCAAGCTCGCGGATCTTGAGGAATGGACCGTCGATCACCTGCAGGCCATTCGCGCGGCCGGCCATGAGGATCCGCGAGAACACGTAGTTGAAGTGGTCGCCGGGGTACTCGGGGATGGCGACGCCACCGGTCAGGACCGGCATCTCGATGGAGGCCGCGAAGTCGGCGGGGCCGAAGATGATCGTCTCGAGCCGCGGCGACGCGGCACAGATCTCGTCGACGTTGATGAGCCCGCGCGCCGTCTCGATCTGCGCCTCGATGCCAATGTGGCCAACGGGCAACCCCGCGTTGCGCTCGACCTGGGTCAAGAGCAAGTCCATGGCCACGACCTCGGCCGCCGACTGCACCTTGGGCAGCATGATCTCGTCGAGGCGCTCACCGGCGTTGCCGACGACATCGATGACGTCGCCGTACGTCCAGGGCGTATCCCACGCGTTCACGCGTACGCACAGCACCCGCTCGCCCCAGTCCTGCTCGCGGATCGCCTTGACGACCTTGGCGCGCGCGGCGACCTTCTCGTTGGGCGCGACGGAGTCCTCTAGATCGAGGAACGTCATGTCGGCGACCGCGGTCGGTGCCTTGGCGAGGAACCGGTCCGAAGACCCTGGGGTGGATAGGCACGAGCGTCGAGGAAGGTTGCGTGAGCGTAGGGACATGGCAGAGAGCCTATTTCTAGGCCGCCGCGGGCCGCGACCACGTCAGAATCGGAAATCAAAGAGTACCGATGATCAGGTATGTTGCCCGATTTTTCGACAAAGACCGGGTCGACGGCGTTGGCGAGCCGGTAGCGTGGTGCGCGTGACTGACGTCGAGCGCCTTGCGCGCCACTCGACGCTACGGCCGACACGAGGGCTAAAGCGGCTACCGATGCGGGGACTGATGGTCGCCGCGGCGATGGTAGCGACGACGGCGCTGCCGGTTCCGGCGGGCGCCTCCGGATTGACCAACGCCCGCTCCGAGGCGGCGACGCTCTACCGACAGATTCAGACGATCGACAACCGCGTCGGCTACCTCGGCCAGAAGTACGACATGACCTTGATCACGCTGCACCACATCACCAACGTGATCGCGAACACCAAGTCGATCGTCGCTCAGATCCAGCGCGACCTCGCCAAGGGCAACAGCCAACTCCAGGCGGACGCGATCTTCGCGTACGTGACCAACGGGTCCGCCGCGAGCAACAATCCCCTCTTCTCGAAGAACGCGTCGAACATCGGTGCCACCAACGTCTACAACCAGCTCGCCGCCGGCAACGTCTCGACCACGCTCGCGAATCTCAAGAGCTACCGAATCAAGCTGACCCAGGAACGCTCGATTCTCGCCGCCGAGGACCGCAAGGCGGCCAACGCCGCGCGCACGGCGGCGCGCGCCTTCCACGAATCCAAGATCCTTCAGGCGACGCTCCAGAACACGCTGAGCAAGGTGAAGGGCCAGATCGCCTACTTCATCAGTCAGCAGGAGGCGGCCGCGGCCGCCCAGTCCGCCAGCGCGCTGCGTAACGCCCAGCCGCAGGCGAACTTCCCCGCGCCGCCGCCGGACTCGCGCGCCAACATCGCGATCCGGGCCGCGATGTCGTTCCTCGGCGTCCCCTACGTCTGGGGCGGCGCATCGCGCTACGGCGTGGACTGCTCGGGACTCGTCATGCTCGCCTACGCGGCGGCCGGTATCTTCCTGCCCCACTACTCCGGCGCGCAGTTCGCCGACACGATGCGCGTCCCGCTCATCGACATCCAGCCCGGCGACCTGTTGTTCTACGGCTACGACGGCGACCAGCACGTGGCCATGTACATCGGCCACGGCGAGATGATCGAAGCGCCGTCGGCCGGCTACACGGTGCACATCACGCCGGTGCGTCTCGGTTACGGCTTCGCTGGTCTCGGTCGGCCGCGCGCCTAAGGCGTGAGCGCCTTCCCGACGTCCTTTCACGTCGGACCGCTCACGTTCCACGTCTACGGCTTCGGCCTCGCGATCGCGGCCTACGTCGCGTACCTCTACAGCCGCAAACGTCTGGAGCGCGCCGGCTTCGACGTGGGCCGCTACGGCGCGTTCGCTGGCGCGCTCGTCGTCGCCGCCCTGATCGGTGCCCGGGCCGCGCACATCGCGACGAACTGGGGCTACTACGCCGGACACCCCGGACGATGGATCGCGCTCTGGCACGGCGGCCTCGCGAGCTTCGGCGGCATCGGCGCAGCCGTACCCGTCGCGCTGGTACTGCGACGGCGCTGGTGGCCCGGGACCTCGCTCGCGCGCTTCGCGGACGCCGTCATTCCGGCGCTGGTCGCCGGCTGGGCGCTCGGCCGACTGCTCGGCCCCCAGTTCATGGTCCAGGGCGGCGGCCACTTGACCCACCAGTGGTTCGGCATGCACTACGTCGGTCAGGTCGGCAAGCGCGTCCCCGTGCCGATCATCCAAGCACTGGAGGATGGTCTGCTCTGGCTCGCCCTGCTGTGGGCGCAGCGCCGCGGCGTGGGCCGCGTCGCCGGTGTCATCTCGGGGATCGCCATGGTCGTCTGGGGGCTCGTGCGCGCGCTCGACGAGCGGCTCTTGCTCGGCCAGCAGTCGCACAGCGGATCCATCGGCGTGCAGCTCGCCGCGCTCGCGCTCGCCGCGGTCGGTGCCGTGGTCGTCCTGCGACAGCTGCGCGCGGCCCGGCGCGACCCCGCCGGTCAGCCGATCGGCTCGAAGCGCGCCGTGAAGTGACGCAGCGCCGCGGGCTCGTAGACCATGCGGTAGCCCGACAGTGACGATGCCTCCTTGGCGACCGCCGTCACGACTTCGATGACGTAGTCGATGTGGCTCTGGGTGTAGGTCCGCCGCGGGATCGCCAGGCGCACCAACTCCATGGCGGCCGGTCGCTCACTGCCGTCGGGCTGGCGCCCGAACATGACGGTACCGATCTCGACTGAGCGAATGCCGCCCAACTCGTACATCGCGACCGACAGCGCCTGACCGGGATAGTGCAGGGGGTCGATGTGCGACAGCAGTGACTTGGCGTCGAGGTAGACCGCGTGACCGCCGATGGGCTTGACGACCGGAACGCCAGCCCGGTCGAGCGCGTCACCCAGGTAGGCGGTCGAGCGGATTCGGTAGCGCAGGTAGTCCGGGTGCACCGCCTCCTTCAGGCCCTGGGCGAGCGCCTCGAGGTCCCGCCCGGCCAGCCCGCCGTACGTGGGGAACCCCTCGGTCAGGATCAGCAGGTTGCGGCACCGCTCGGCGAGCGAATCGTCGTTGAGCGCCAACCAGCCGCCAATGTTGCCGAACGGGTCCTTCTTGGCCGACATGGTCATGCCATCGGCGAGCGACGCCATCTCGCGCACGATGTCCGCGACGTCGCGGTCGCCCTGGCCCGCCTCGCGCTCGTGGATGAACCACGCGTTCTCGGCGAATCGGCAGGCGTCGAGGAAGAAGGGCACGCCGTAGCGGTGGCAGACCTCGCTCACGGCGCGCAGGTTCTCGAGGGACACGGGCTGTCCCCCACCAGAGTTGTTGGTGATCGTCACCATCACGACCGGCACGTCGTCGCCCCGATCGCGCAGCACGGCTTCGAGCGCCGCCACGTCCATGTTGCCCTTGAAGGGATGGATCAGCGACGCGTCGTGGCCCTCGGGAATCACGAGGTCGAGCGCCTCGGCGCCCGTTGCTTCGACGTTGGCCCGGGTCGTGTCGAAGTGCGTGTTGTTGGGCACGACCTTGCCCACACCGCCAATGGCGCTAAAGAGGATCTTTTCGGCGGCGCGTCCCTGGTGGGTCGGAATGACGTGGCGGAACGGGAAGAGCTCCTTCACCGCGGCCTCGAAACGGAACCACGAGGGCGAGCCGGCGTAACTCTCGTCGCCGTGCTGGATGGCCGCCCACTGGTCGCGCGACATCGCCCCGGTCCCCGAGTCGGTCAGCAGGTCAATCAGCACGTCCTGCGCGCGCAGGTTGAACAGGTTGTACCCCGCGTCGCGGATGGCCTCGCCTCGCTCGGCCGCCGTGGTCATGCGCAGTGGCTCAACCGAGTGAATGCGGAAGGGCTCGATGATCGTTGAAAAAGTGTGCTCCATGGATTCGATCGTACGCCGACTGCGCCGAGCGCCTATTCGGCTACCAGAGCGAGTTCCACTCCTCGTCGGTCAGTCGTGCCAACTCCGTTACCGGCGTCTCCGATACGTCGATGACTTGACGCTCGTCGCTCACGTACGAGACGTGGTCGAGACCGAGCCGCCGCCACGGCCCGAACAGCTGACGGTTGGCGAACTGGTTGGAGTAGATCCCGCGCACCAGCAATGTCGACTCGGAGGCGGCCACGACAACCGCGGGCCGATGCTTCGCTCGAACGTCGGGCAACGCGGGGTCGATTGAATCGAAGGGGATCTCGACGCTGACGACCGTTCCCGCCTTCACGTGATCGGCGTTGACGAGTTTCGCTTCGGCGGGCGTCAGCGTGATCCGACGTCGCTCGACGAGCGCCGGCGCGATCGAAACGCTCGCCGGCGGTGTCGCGGCGTCGACGCTGGCCACGGCACGAGTCTTGGCGGGGCGAGGGGGCGGCGGCGGCGCCGGCTTCTTCTTGTTCTTGGCCGCCTCTCGCCGCTGACGCCGAGCCTCGCGTACTGCGGGGTCGACGTCCTTGGGCGTCAACAGCGAACCCGTCGGCTCCACGACCTCGACCTCGGGCAACGCGAACTCGTCGCGTTCGTCGATGAGTCGGCGACAGTGTTCGGCGGCGGGAAACTGTTCGCCGACGGCGAATGCGAGCAACGCCGCAAGGTCGGCGTCGGACACGCCCTCAGCTCGCATCGCGTCAACGGCCGCGAGCATCTGCTCGTAGGTCGGCCGCTCCGAGTGCTCGCCCAGCAGTTCAATGATCCGGTCGAGGTTGCGCGCGACGAGTAATTCGAGCAACGAGCGCACCGCGACCAGCGGGGCGCTCGCGACGAATGACGTGACGTCGCGGCGCTGCTGGAGTCCGCGCAGCGGCATGCCGACCGCAGGCGAGATCTTGGTGCTCGGGCGTAGGTCAAGGGAAGTGACCACCTCTAACACCAAGGTCTCGTCGAAACGCGCCAGTCCTCGGCGCAGTGCATCGGCCGGAGTCTGTGCGCTCGTCATCACGACTCACCCCCGTGCGTGTGCAGCGACGACACGCTCTGCACGATGATGGGCTTCACACCGTCGGGAGCGGTACGAGGTGATGAATCGCATGGCAAATCGTTAACCATTTGCGAAAAACGGTCCCGGGAAAGTGCAGTCATGGTTCACCACTCTACGGCGAGATGCCTACTCGCCTTTTCTCGATTGGTGTCACCTTGCAATCAGTCGAACTGGCGATGCATCGCACGACAACGTCAATCTCTTGAATCAGATTTGACCGTCACCGAGTCAAATTAGCCAGCAGTTGTTCATCTGACATCGAAGCATCATGACGCTGGAATCGGTGACAGATGCTCATGTATCGCGAGCAACACCCGATTATGCCCGGTCGAAGCCGCCGGCACCCACGGGTCACCGGGTCCACTGAGACTGTGACACTCTTACTTCAGCAGGTGCTTGGCGACCACGACGCGCTGCACCTGGTTGGTGCCCTCGTAGATCTGGGTGATCTTCGCGTCACGCATGAACCGCTCGACGGGGAAGTCCTTGGTGAACCCGTAGCCGCCGAGGAGCTGCACGGCGTCGGTCGCAACACTCATGGCCGTGTCGGACGCAAATGACTTGGCCGCGGCGGTCAGGTAACTGAGGTTGTGGTCGGGGTCGCCTTCGTCGATCGCGCTGCAGGCGTGGTAGACCATTGCGCGCGCCGCCTCGGTGCGAATCGCCATGTCCGCCAGCATGAAGCGAAGTCCCTGGAGGTCACTGATCGGCGCGCCGAACGCGCGACGCTGGGTCATGTACTGCGCGGCGTAGTCGATCGCTCCCTGGGCGATGCCCACGGCCTGGGCGCCGATGGTCGGGCGCGACCGGTCCAGCGTGTGCATGGCGATCTTGAAGCCGTCACCTTCGGCGCCGATGCGGTGCGAGGCCGGCACGCGCACGTCATTGAAGACGACCTCGCCCGTGGGTGACGCCCGCAGTCCCATCTTGTCCTCGTGCTTGGGGAACTCCACGCCCGGTCCCTTCTCGACGAGGAAGCAGCTGATGCCGCGTCCCCGCGCGTCAGGGTCGGTGCTCGCGAAGACCGTGTAGGTGTCCGAGACCCCGGCGTTGGTGATCCAGTACTTCGAGCCGTTGATGATGTAATCGTCCCCGTCGCGCACGGCGCGCGTGCGCATCGCCGCCACGTCGGAGCCCGCGTCGGCCTCGGACAGGCAGTAGCTCGCCTGGATCTCGCCGGTGGCGATGCGTGGCAGGTAGGCCCGCTTGATCTCCTCGGAGGCGAAGTTGATGACCGGCAGCATGCCGAGCTTGGAGATCAGCATCGTCACCGACGTCGACGCACAGGCGCGGGCGATCTCTTCGGCCATGATCGCCTGGGTCACCATGTCCGCGCCGGCGCCGCCGTAGGCGGCGGGAACGCCGAGCGAGGGCAGTTCCATCTCGACGCAGGCGTCGAAGCTCTTCTGGGGGAATACCTGGTCGCGGTCGTACTCGGCGGCGAAGGGCGAGATGCGCTCGTCCACGAAACCGTGCATCACGTCACGGAACGCCCGTTGTTCTTCAGTCAGGGTGAAACTCATTCTGGTCCTCTCAACCGTCAGCGAAGGTCCGCGTTGACCAATTCGTCGGTGTCCACGGCGTCGGCGAAGGCCCGCTGGGCCACGTAGCTGTGGGCGAGACCGGCGAAGGGGCTCGCGAGGTGGTGATCGACCGAGGTGGCGTCGAGCAGCTTGAAGTGGTCGAGGGCGATCCGCACGTCCGTGACCGTCGGACCGCGGCCGATGGCGCTGGCGCGCTTCGCCGCGATCACGGCAACGCCGACGGCCACGTCGTGGCGGTCGTGCTCGTGGTCAAAGGCCAGTTTGGCGACTTCGCGCTCGGCGATGGTGAGCGCGTAACCGCCACCGGGCGCCGGCGTGCCCGCACCGCTCGTCGCCACCGGGTGCGCGTTGCGCACGAGGCCCGCCTTGGGCTTGCGGGCGAACTCGGGGGTCGGCGTGGGCATCGTCGGACGCACCTCGCCGGCGGCGGGGACTGGAAGAAACGTCGGTTGAGTCACCTCACGACACTACCGCTGAACGCGACTACACCTCGGTGAGCCACCCGTTGTAGCGGTCGAGTTCGCCGCGTACCGCCTGGAAGTAGGTGGACTGCAGGGTGGTGGTGACCGGTCCCGGCTTGCCCGCCCCGACGACGCGGTCGTCCACCGAGGCGATCGGCACGACCTCGGCAGCCGTCCCGGTGAGGAACGCCTCGTCAGCGAGGTAGAGGTCCGTGCGGATCAGCGTCTCGAAGCGCACCGTGATGCCGAGGTCGGTGGCGATACGAACGACCGTCTCCTGGGTGATGCCCGGCAGGGCGCCGGCCTCGGAGGGCGGCGGCGTGAGCACGACCCCGTCGCGCACCACGAACAGGTTCTCGCCCGTGCACTCCGAGATGCGGCCGTCGGGCCCGAGCATGATGGCCTCGTCGTAGCCGGCCTTGATGGCCTCGACCTTGGCGAGTCCGGAGTTGAGGTACATGCCGGTCCCCTTGGCCGCGGTGGGCATCGCGTTGGGGTTGTGGCGCTGCCACGAGGCGATCTTCATCCGCACGCCGTTGGCGAGGCCCTCGTCACCGAGGTACGCGCCCCACGGCCAGGCGGCGATCGCCACGTTCACGGGCGCCGGCAGCGGGTTCACGCCCATCTCGCCGTAACCCAGGTAGACCAGGGGCCGGATGTAGCACCCGTTGGGCAGGTCGTTCACGCGCACGGTCTCCACGACCGCGTCGCAGAGCTCGTCGAGGGTGAAGGGCACGTCGATCATCAGGATCTTGCAGCTGCGCAGCAAGCGGGCCATGTGCTCGCGCAACCGGAAGACGGCGACGCCGCGGGGCGTCTTGTACGCCCGGATCCCCTCGAACGCGCCGGTTCCGTAGTGCAGGCCGTGGCTCAGGACGTGGGTCTTCGCATCGTTCCAGTCGACGAGCGCGCCGTCCATCCAAATCTTCTCCGTTGGCGTTATGGGCATCACAACCTCTCTATCAATCGTTGGGTGACGGCCGCTGTGCCTCCGGCGACACCGTCGCGTTCAAAGTCTGCCACTGCCGACGCGATGCGCCGTGCAGCGTCGGTCTCGCCCAGGTGCTCGAGCATCAAAACGGCCGAGGACACCGCCGCCAAGGGGTTGGCCGTGTCGGTCCCGACGATGTCGTGGGCGGCGCCGTGCACCGGCTCGAAGAGCGACGCGCCGGTGCGCGCCGGGTTCAGGTTCGCGCTGGCGGCGAAGCCAATACCCCCGCTCACCGCCCCCGCCAGGTCCGAGAGGATGTCGCCGAACAGGTTGTCGGTAACGATGATCCCGTAGCGCGCCGGGTTCTCCACCAGGTAGATGCAGGCGGCGTCGACGTGGTTGTAGTCCACAGCGACCGTGGGGTACTCGACTTTCACCTCGTTGACAACTCTCGACCAGAGGTTCCCGGCGAAGGTGAGCACGTTGGTCTTGTGCACGAGGGTGAGCCGCGGCCGCTCCAGCTGGGCGGCCCGCTCGAAGGCGTAGCGCACGCAGCGCTCGACCCCGAAGCGGGTATTCACCGAGCCCTGGGTCGCCACCTCGTGAGCCGTGCCGTAGCGAAGCACCCCACCCTCGCCGGCGTAGGGGCCCTCGGTGTTCTCGCGCACGATCGCGAAATCCAGACCGTCGGCGATCGAGCCGGGCACCCCGTGGAAGGGGCGGTAGTTCACGTAGAGGTCAAGGCCAAAGCGCATGGCGAGCAGCAGGCCGCGCTCCAAGACGCCGCCGGGGATGCGCGTGTCCCCGATCGCCGGGCCCACCGCGCCGAGCAGGATCGCGTCGTGGCCGCGCAACGCCTCGAGGGTCTCGTCGTCCAGCACGAAGCCGTCGCGCAGGTACCGGGCCGCCCCCAGGTC
>JAKAPH010000073.1 GCA_021807265.1 Actinomycetes bacterium
CTTACACGAGAGCGTCGCGGACTGACGCGAGGGCCTCGAGGTCCTCGTCGTCGATATGGAACCCCGCCACTTGGGCGCTCAGGTGCTCCTCGAGCGCCTCCACGAGCTCGATCAGCGCCAGGGAATCCGCGCCAAGGTCACTGAAGTTCGCGTCCTCGGGGATGTCGCTGGGCTGCTTCTCGAGTATCTCCGCCAGTTCGTTCTGCACCAGTTGCAAGATGGCTGAACGGTCCAGCGGTGATGGTGCGACGTCCGCAGTCATGGACACTCCTTTGCCTCGACGTCAACACTACTTATCTGGCGACGGCCGGGTTAGAGTTCTCGGTCCTAATCAGGACGGATCGCCGTCCGCAGCCGGTCGACGACCTGGGCGGCGTCCATCTCGGCGGCCACCCGCAGCGCGTTCATGATCGCGGTGGCGTTGGACGAGCCGTGGCTGATCACGCAGATGCCCTTGAGCCCGAGCAGCATGGCCCCGCCCTGGTTCTCGGGGGTCAGGGACCCCACGATCGGCATGAGGTGCGGCAGCAGGGCGTTGCCCGCCGCGCGGGTCTCGTCGTCGGTGCCAAAGACCGAGAGCATCGTCGAGAACACGAACTTGAGCGCCCCCTCGAGGGTCTTGAGGGCCACGTTGCCGGTGAACCCGTCGGTCACCACGACGTCCACCGGGCAGGGAATGAGGTCTCGTCCCTCGACGTTGCCGGCAAAACGCAGCCCCGAGGACTCGAGCAGCTCGTGGGTCGCCTTGACGAGCGGGGTGCCCTTGGAGGACTCCTCGCCGATCGAGAGCAGCCCCACCGACGGGTCGGGCGCGCCGAAGCGGGCCGTGGCGAAGGTCGCGCCCATCGTCGCGAACTGGACCAGCATCTCGGGGGTGCACTCGGCGTTGGCGCCGGCGTCGACGAGGATCGACGGGGTCGTGCCCGGGTTGGGCAGCGGAATGGCGATGCACGGGCGAATGACCCCGGGCAGCCGGCCCATGCGCAGCAGCGCCGACGCCATCGTCGCGCCGGTGTTGCCGGCCGAGACCATCGCGCTCGCCTTGCCGTCGCGCACCAGTTCGGCCGCGCGCACGAGCGACGAGTCCTTCTTGGTCCGCACGCTCGCGGCCGGGTCGTCGTCCATCGCGATGACTTCGCTGCAGGCGACCACCTCGAGGCCCATCGGGTCCCCCAGTAGTTCCGGCACCCCGACGAGCGTGACGCTCAGGCCCAGCTCGTCAACGGCGCGGCGCGCCCCGGCGACTATTTCGGCCGGCGCGTAATCGCCGCCCATCGCGTCCAATGCGATGGGCAGCGTCAACTCAGTTGACCTCGACGGCGACTCGACCCTTGTACCAGCCGCAGTTCGGGCAGACGACGTGGGGCAGCTTGGCGGTGGCGCACTGCGGGCACACGCTGCGAGCCGGACGCTCGAGGCGCCAGTTGGCCGCGCGGCGACTCCGGCTCTTGGCCTTGCTTGTCTTCCTCTTCGGTACAGCCATCGATCATCTCTTTCGCTTCGAGCCGCCGAGTCGTCACTCGGGGTTCGATTCGTCGGACTCGTCCGCGAATCGAAGTCCGTCAAGTGTAGCCCAGCGCGAGTCGAACGGCGCGCGGCAGTCGCACGTCGCCTCGTTCCGGTCGATTCCGCAGTACGGGCACAGGCCCTGGCAATCGGGCCGGCACGTCGGGGCGAGCGGCAGCTCGAGGAAGACCGCGTCGTGCACGAGCGGGGCGAGGTCGACCTCGTCGTGCTCGTAGAGGTAGGCCAGGTCGTCCTCGGGTCCGCGCTCGAGCACGAATCGCTCGTCGACCTTGACCTCGACCTCGCCCTCGATGGGCTTGGAGCAGCGCCGACAGACCCCGAACCACGGCGCGCGCACGTCGCCCCGGGCCCGCAGTCCCCCGCTGAAGCTCTCCAGGCGCAGGCTCACCCGCACGCTGGCATCGGGCGCGACGTCGGTCTCGCCCGGGCTGCGGGGTTCGAACTCGCGTGCCTCGTCAAAGGGCGCCTCGAAGGCGACCGCCATCGTCGACGGGCTGTTTCGAACCAGCTGGGCGATCGCGACGAGGTACGGCGAAGCCACGGTCCTAGAAGGCGTCCTGGTCGAAGAAGGACGAATCGGCCGGGGGCGCCTCGTGGGACGGCGCGGGCGGCTCGGGGCTGAGGAAGTCGTTCTCGCTCGGTCGCGCGTCGAGCAGGGACGTCGGCAGACCCTGGGAGTTCAGGCGCTCGCGTCCCGAACGGGCGGTCTTGAGCAGGCGCTCGAGCACGATCTCGAAGTTGCCGAGCTTGCCGTCGATGAAATCCTCGGACTGGTTGATCATCTGGCGGGCCTGGGCCTGGGCGTCGGCGATGATCTCGTCGGCCTTGAGCCGGGACTGGCGCACGATCTCGGTCTTGTCGACCATCCGAGCCGCCTCGGCGCGCACCTGGTCCATCAGTTGCTGGGCCTTGTGCATCTCGGCGGCCATCAGCTCCTCACGGTCGCGCAGGGCCCAGCGCGCCTCGCGGATCTCGTCGGGCAGGTCGCGCAGGGCGTCGTCCAAGAGCCCGAGGACCTCCTCGCGGGCGATGAGTGCCGAGTTGGACAGCGGCATCTGCTTCGCCGCGCTGATCAGGTCAATCAACTGGCGAAGGTCGGACTCGATGTCGCGGCGCGCGTGCCGGGCGGACTCGGCTGGAAACTCGTCGGGGTCGTACCCGTCAAATGACGTCACCGCAGGCCCTCCATTTTCTTCTTGAGTCGGGCCGCGACGCAGGTCGGCACGAAGGCGTCGACGTTGCCGCCGTAGCGGGCCACCTCGCGCAGCAGTCGCGACGCGATGAAGGAGTGGTTCGAGCTCGTGGGGATGAACATGGTCTCCACCCCCGACAGCGACCGGTTCATCTGGGCCATCTGTAGCTCGCTCTCGAAGTCCGAGACGGCCCGCAGTCCCTTGACGATCGCCGTCGCCTCGACATCCTTTGCCACGTTGACCAGGAGTGTCGCAATCGAGACGATGCGAACCGACTTGATGTGCGCACAACTCTCGGCGATCATCTCGCGCCGCTCGTCCAGGTCGAACAGCGGCTCGGACTTCTGGGGGTTGCGGATCGCGGCCACGACGATTTCGTCGAAGATGTGCGACGCGCGCTCCACGATCTCTAGATGCCCGTTGTGGAACGGGTCGAACGATCCCGGGATGAGACCGACTGTCATAGCGCCCCTCGCTCCTGCGGTTCCAACATCGTCACGAGCGTAGTGCCGTAGTGCTTGGTCTTGGTGACCGTCCAGCCCGCGGGGGCCTCGGCGTACCGGTCGTTCTCGATAATGACGCGCTCGGCGACGAGGCCCTCGAGCAGGGCGGGAACGTCCAGCGGGCCGTAGGGCGGGTCGGCGAGAATCAGGTCCAGGTCGTACGGCGGCCGCCATCCGGGCAGGGTCGCGCGCACGAAGTGCGCCTCCCCGGCGAGGCCGAGCGGCGCCAGGTTCGCCCGGGCCGCGCTCAGACACTCCGGGTCGGCGTCGACGAAGTAGACCTGGGCGGCCCCGCGCGAGAGGGCCTCGATCCCCATCGCCCCGGACCCGCAGAACAGGTCCGCCACGACGAGCCCGCTGAGCCCGCCGCGGCTCTCGAGCATGGAGAAGATCGCCTCGCGGGCGTAGTCGGTCGTCGGGCGCACCGTCGGGGGGAGCTTGGCCTTCAGCGGCCGACCGCGAGCCACGCCTCCGATTACACGCACCCACTCAGGCTACGTGGTCTCACGACTTGAACAGGTACTCGGCCTCCTCGGCGTCAACGAAGAGCCGCAACTCGTCCACGAGCGCCGGCTGATCGGCCAGGTCGTCGACGACGAGCCGGTCGGCGGCGTCGTGGGCCGCCTCGAGCAGGTCGCCGTCCCTGGTGAGCGAGGCCAGGCGCAGGTCGCTCGTGCCGCGCTGGCGCGACCCGAGGATGGTCCCCTCGCCGCGCAGGGCGAGGTCGACCTCGGCCAGGACGAAGCCGTCGGTCGTGTCGACGAGCGCCTCGAGCCGGGTGACGCCATCGTCCGACGGCGGTTCGCCGAGCACGTAGCAGTAGCTCGCGAGGTTCGACCGGCCGACGCGACCGCGCAGCTGGTGCAGCTGGGCGAGCCCGAAACGCCAGGCGTCCTCGATGACGATGACCGTGGCCTCGGGCACGTCGACCCCGACTTCGATCACGACGGTGGCGACGAGTACGTCGAGGCGCCCGGCGCGAAAGTCGTCCATCGCCGCCTCCTTGTCGGGTCCCTTCATCTGACCGTGCACGAGCCCGACGCGAAGGCCGGCCAGCTCGTGGGCCGACAGGCGCGCGTGCTCCGCCACCGCGCTCGCCGCCTCGATCGCCTCGGACTCCTCGACGAGCGGGCAGATGACGTAGGCCCGGTGCCCCGAAGCGACTTCCTCGCGCACCCGTCGCCAGCAGTCGGCCTGCTCGGCCGCCGAACGCGCCCAGTACGTCGTGATCGGCACTCGCCCGCCGGGCAGCTCGTCGAGCACCGAGCGCTCCAGGTCCCCAAAGAGCACCATCGCCGCCGTGCGCGGGATCGGGGTGGCCGTCATGACGAGCAGGTCCGGCACCGCGTCGAGCCCGGACTGGCTCGAGCCCTTGGCACGCAGGATCGCGCGCTGCTCGACCCCGAAGCGGTGCTGCTCGTCGATCACCACGACGCCGAGCGCCTTGAACGCGACGTCCTCGGTCAAGAGGGCGTGGGTGCCCACGACCACGTCGATCTCGCCGCGCGACAGCCGGGCGAGGGCGTCGCGGCGCTCGCTCGCGCGCAGTCGCCCGCTCAGCAACTGCACGGCGAGCGGACGCGTGCCGCCGAGCACCATCGGGTCCGTCACGGCCAAGTCGGCCAGGTCGGCGCGGATCGACGCCACGTGCTGCTCAGCCAAGACCTCAGTGGGCACCATCAGTGCCGCCTGCTGCGCGTCGCCGACGGCGACCAACATCGTCGCCAGGGCCACCATCGTCTTGCCGCTGCCGACGTCACCCTGCAGGAGCCGGTGCATCGGCACCGGCGAGGCCAGGTCGGCCACGATCTCGCCGAGGACGCGGCGCTGGGCGCTCGTCAGCTGGTAGCGGTGCCCGCTGAGGAACTGGCTGAGCAGCGACGCTTCGCGGTCGTTGCGCGCGGGCTCGAGGTCGGCGAGCGAGACGGCGTGGGCGATGCCCGCCGACTCGCGCTCGAGGCGGCGGCGGCGCAGTGCGAGCAGCACCTGCAGACGCAGGAACTCGTCAAAGGCCAGGCGGCGCCGAGCCGGCTCGACGTCCTCGGTCGACCCGGGCAGATGAATGCCCCAGAAGGCGTCGGTGCGCGAGACCAGTCCGGTCTCGGCGAGCACCCAGTCGGCCACGGGGTCGAGCAGGGGTCCGGCTCGGCGCAGGGACTCATCGACGAAACCGCCGAGTTCCCAGCTGGTCAGCCCGGCCTTGCCCGACGCCGGGTAGATCGGCACGACCCGCCCGACGCGGCTGGCGTCGCGCTCGTCGCCCGACGCGCCCACGATCACGTCGACCACGGGGTTGGCCATCTGGCGGCGCGAACGGTAGTCGCCGACCTTGCCAAAGAAGAGCGCCTGGGTTCCCACGGGCAGCTGGGCGGCCCGCCACGCCTGATTGAAGAACACGACGTCGAGCGTCTCACCGCCGTCGGCGACGGTGACCTCGACCATCGAGCGGCCCTGGCGGGTCCGGCGCGATCGCACCGCGCTGACGGTGCCGAAAACGGCCGCCTCGTCGCCGACGCTGAGGTCCGAGACGTCCACGCGCCGGGTGCGGTCGAGGTACCGGCGCGGATAGTGGGTCAAGAGGTCGAGCACGCTGTCGAGCCCGATCGAGCGCAGCGCGGCGGCTCGCTTGGCGCCGACGTGGCGCAGCTGCTCCACGGGGACCTCGCCGAGTTGGCGCAGCCGTCGCGGCGCCAGTTCGCTCACTCGAGACCGAAGAAGTACGGGTAGAGCGGCTGACCGCCGTGGTGGACCTCAACACCGATCCGCGGGTGGGTCTCGCCGACGAACTCGGTGATCTGGCGGGTCACCGTCGGCGTCGATCCCTCGCCCTCGATGATGGTCAAGAGCTCGTGGGACTCGGTGATCATCGAGTTCAACAGGGCGATGCTCGCGGCTTCGACCGACTCGGCGATCGAGCGCACCGCGTCGGCGTCGACGCCGATCCAGTCGCCCTCGTGGACGGCCCCGGCGTCGGTCGAGGCGTCGCGCACCGCCCGGGTCACCTGACCCGAGGCCACGTGTTGGGCGGCGTCGGCCATCGCCACGACGTTGGTCGCCGCGTCGGCGTTCGGGTCGTAGGCGAGCAGCGCGGCGAACCCGCTGACGATCGAGGTCGTGGGCACCACCGAGACCGAGGCGTCCACGAGTGCGTCCACCTGGTTCGCCACGGGCACGATGTTTCCATTGTTCGGCAGCACCACCACCTGGTCCGAGCCCGTCGCTCGGACCGCCTCGACGAGGTCCGCGGTCGACGGGTTCATCGATTGGCCGCCCGATACCAGGGCTCGCACGCCCAGTGACCGGAAGATCCGACCGATCCCCTCGCCAGCCACCACCGCGACCACCGCGGTCGTCGGGGCGGGTTCGTCAGCCTCGATCGCCGCCGTCGCGGCGTCGCGCACCCAGCGCTCCTCGAGGACCTGCTCGGCGAGGTCGGTCACGCGGATCTCGCGCGGGCGTCCCGCGTCGAGCGCGGCCTCGATCGACGGGCCGATCTCGTCGGTGTGGATATGGCAGTTGTAGAGCCCGTCGCCGCCCACGATCACGATGGAGTCGCCGAGACCCGACCACACGTCACGAAAGGCGCGCATCGACTCGTCCTCGGCCTCGAGCAGGTACATGACTTCGTAGCGCGGCGATCCGTCCACGTCTTGGACCGTACGCCCCACGGCGACGTCGTGGACGTCGAACGAGTCCGCCGCCGGTGGCACCGGCAGCGCGTCATTGTTCACGACGTGACAGAGCGCGTCAAAGAACAGCAGCAGCCCCGTGCCGCCCGAGTCGACGACCCCGGCTTGCTTGAGCACGGGGAGCTGCTCGGGGGTGTGGGCCAGGGCCTCGCGCGCCCGGTCCCGCGCACCGCGCACGACCTTGGACAGCGTGGCGGATGCGGCGTTGGCCCCCTGGGCGGCGGCGCGCGCGACCGAGAGGATCGTCCCTTCCACCGGCCGCACGACGGCCTGGCGGGCCAGCACGTCGGCGTGGCTGAGCGATTCGGCGAGCAGGGCGGGGGTGATGACTGCCACGGACTTGAACTTCTCGACGAGGCCGCGAAGCAACTGGGACAGGATGACCCCGGAGTTGCCGCGCGCCCCCATCAGCGAGCCGCGGGCAATGGCGGTGCACACCTCATCCATCGAGGCGTCGTCGGCCAGCGGTCCAAAGGCGTCCACGACCGACTCGACCGTGAGGGCCATATTGGTGCCGGTATCGCCGTCGGGCACGGGAAAGACGTTCAGCCGATTGATGACATCCCTGTGGGAGCGAAGGAGTCCCGCGAAGGTGGTCATCGCGGCGCGCAGGTCCTGGGCCGACAGTTTCGTGCGGGACGTCATCGCTAGCGATGCTACAATGGCTCTTCGGTTTTCACTCGCGGCCGTCGGCGCCGCGAATGCGTAAGGAGAAAGTTCATCATGGCGTCAGTCTGCGAGATTTGCGGCAAGAAGCCGTCCTTTGGCATGAACGTCTCCCACTCGCACCGTCGCACCAAGCGCCGCTGGAACCCGAACATCCAGCGCGTGCGCGCGTTGGTCGGCGGGACCCCCAAGCGCCTCAACGTGTGCACGGGCTGCCTGCGCGCCGGCAAGGTCACCAAGCCGGCCCGCCGCGTCACCAACGCCTGATCACAGGCTATGTTGCCAGCCTCGGCGTTCGAGGCGCTCACCCCGTAGCGTTCGCGTCGCCCGATCGGCGACAATGCGCCCAACCGGTATCGGTGCCGCGAGTCCCCGGCTGTGGAAGATCAGGCCGAGCCGAGCCGCGTCGTCCGTGATGAACTTTCTCCTTA
>JAKAPH010000074.1 GCA_021807265.1 Actinomycetes bacterium
CCGCCGCGCGAGGGGCAGCAAGCTCGCCCCCGCGTCGGTCAGTGCGATCGGCCGCCGGCCGCGGTGAAACAGCGAGACCCCTAAGACCTGCTCGAGCCGATGAATTTGGGCGCTGATCGAGGGCTGGGCGAGGCGCAGTTCGTCGGCGGCGGCGGTGAACTGCCCCTCGTCAGCGACGGCGACGAAGCAGCGGAGCTGCTGGATGGTGAGATCACGGGCGGTGAACATAGAACGAACCTATCAAAATCACTGGAGTAATCAATTGGAAATCTATAGTTGGGAACTTTACATTGGGCTTATGCGCACATTCAAAATGATTTCAGCCCCCGTGCTAGTTGGCGCGCTCACCGTTTCGGCGATGGGTTTTGCCCCGAGTGTGGGAGCCACCACTATCCATCAGTCCACTGCCAGCGTCGCCGCGCGCGTCGTGCCCAAGATCGTGAAGGTCAAGTTCGTGGGCAAGTACACCGGGACGATCGCCATGCTGTGGTCGTCCACGGGCGTGAAGGCAACGGCCGTGACCGGCACTGGCACCGGGACCTACCTCGGGAAGAGCAAGCTCTCGGGTACCGGTTCGGCACCCGCGTCCAACACCTGTGACCCGCTCACCGGCACCGGCACACTCATTGGTGGCGGCAGCAAGCTCGTGCTCAAGATCATCGCACCAGCGACCTCGCAGGCCTGTGCCGCCGGCCAGTCCGCGCCGACGTCGGTGAGCGTCAAGGGAATCGCCAAGGTCCTGTCGGGTACGGGCAAGTACAAGGGCGTCTTCGGTGTCTTGAAGTTCACCGGGTCGTTCTCGATCAAGTCCACCACCGCGGGATCCAGCGAGACCGACGCGTTCAGCGCAGCGCTGAACGGTGTGTTGAGCATCAAGAAGTAGTGCCCTGACGATTCGATAGAGGAGGAAGAAGTATGAAGCGAGTAGTAGCAGTTGTAACCGCGGGGATGCTGTCCCTGAGCGGTGCAGCCATCGTGGGCATGGGAGCCGCGTCCGCGGACACCACCACGACGACCGCGCCAACCACGACGACAGCTCCGACGACCACCGTCGCTCCGACGACGACGACGTTGGGCCCGCCGATTCAGGGCGCCAACCCGCTGCCGGTTTACATGCAGGTGGACACGGTGGTCGGCGGTGGCGGCACGGGCATCTTGAAGGCGCCCGTCGGCTGTGCCATGACCAATGAGTTTTACGTTGGTCAGACCGTGGTATTCCGGATGTCGGGTGTCAACGTCGCCTCGGGTGGCACACCGCTCACCCCGGCGACCGTGAAGAGCGCCAACGTGGTGATCCCGGGGATCGCTACGCCGTTCCCGATGAACTACGGCAACCACGGCACCGTTGCGTTCTGGACCTACGGATGGAACACCGCGTCGTACCCGACACTTGGGGTCGTGAACTTCCAGATCGTCGTAACCACGAAGGCGATCCCGGCGGTCACGAAGATTCACCGCGTCAAGGTCGGCACGAAGTGGGTCAAGCGGCGCTACGTCGTGAAGCCGGGCGTTAAGAGCCAGACCTACACCTTCACCCAGGCCGGCACCGCGACGCCGTCGCAGCTGACCCTGAACGCAGTTCCGAAGGTATAGCAGCACTTGGGAGTAGTTGCCCCCGGATTGACCGGGGGCAACTACGCACCAAACCACCGACATTCCATTCGCTGGCGACGTAACGCTACCCCCCCTGAAAGGAAATCCATGAATTTGACCCGTCACGGCCTTCGAAGGGCGTGGGCGCTCGTCGCAGCCGGCGTACTACTTCCATTGGCCATCACGACAACCACGAGTGGGGCCGCTGACACGTCCTCACCCCTGATTCCAACGAACTTGACCGCTCCCGCCATTCCCAATGTGGCGTCGCTGGCGGGCCCGGTGACGCCGGCCTTCACCCTCAGCCCGTCGATTGGCAACCTCACGGTGACGCCGAATCAGGGCGTGGAAGGTTCACCCCTGACGATTTCGGGAAGCGGGCTGCCCGCGTCGACCAGCGTGGCAATTGCGTGGTCCACGTCCAGCGTGACTTGGGTGCTGAGCCCCCAGCCGGACACGGTCAACTACCTGGGCCGAACGGGTACCAACTTCTTTGTCACCCTCGCGACGGTCACAACCAGCGCAAGCGGTAGCTTCAGCTACACCACGAACGCGCCCGTCGACTTCGGCGGAACCCACGACATCTACGCCGTCGTGAACAACGTGGCACTCGACCACGGTGGCTACGAACTCTTGCGCACGGTGACCATCTCGCCGACGCACGGTCCGGTGGGCACGCCGATCCACATCACCTACACGGGAATGGGTGCGACGCTGTATACCGGTGGCGCGGCAGTCCTCTACGACAACCACTTCACCGGTGAGTTGACGGCGAACTGGACCCGCGGCACCGCGACGACCACGATCCGCGCGGTCGGTGCGGTCGGGTCGCACCTGATCCAAGTGGCCGACGCGCTCAGCTCGATGTACATGAACATCATCCAGTCCCCGGTGCCGTTCGCGAACGGCGGGGTGGCGACCTTCACGGTCACCAAGGGCACGACCTCGATGACCCCCTACATCAGCTGGCCGACCTCGGTCGCGCCGACGCTGAAGCTCGTCACGACGCTCTCGAACGCCGGACTCGATCCGCAGTCGGACGCGGTTGCTACCGCTGCACCGACCCAGGGCCCGGTAGGGACATCGGTGAACGTCTCGGTCACGGGCCTGTCGGGAACCGGTCCCTACCACCTCGCGTGGGCGTCGGTTCAAGGCAGTCGGGTGAACTGCGCGACGTCGTCGTGCTGGGCCTACATCTCGGTTCCGCTGGGAACGGCCTCGGCGTCTAACGGCACGCTGACCAGCACTGTCACCGTCCCCGACGGACTCGGCGGCTGGCACGTCATCCAGGTCCTCAACGGCACGACGGTCGAGGCCCAGGTGCCCTTCTATGTGAAAGAGAGCATGGTCCCCTTCTACAACTCGGCCGGCAAACTGCTGAGTATGGGCATCGCGACGGCCAATGACGCCGCGACGCCCGAGGCGATCGCGGTCGGACAGTCCGGCACGGGTACCTACACGTTCCACGAGGGTCAAGAGATCACGATCAGCCTGAAGGGCGTTGGCTGGACCCAGCTCGACAACACGCTCGGCGTCGACTACGACAACGGCTACATCGGCTACGGCTGTGGCTTCAACTCCAACGGCTACACCGTGATCCACCTGCGCGCGACCGGCGGTCCGGGCATCCACCTGATCGACCTCTACCCGCAGCTCTACACCCAGCAGCCGTCTTTCGCGAACACGCCCTACGGCATGGCACCGGTCTTGACCTACGCGCGGGACTTCCCGGGCCTGGCCCTTGGCTACCAGGTCCCGTCGATGCACTTCGCGATCCGAATCGTTAAATAAGTCGCAAACTCCCAACTGCGAGTGCCAGCGCCTCGCCCCCCGTGCGCAGGGGGCGAGGCGCTGACATGTCCGGGCGCAAGCCCACCCGCACGCTAGACGCGTGACTTGGCCGTGTCACGTCGCGTCGAGTGGCGACCCGGGCGGGTGGCATCCGAGGCGATGAATCGAGTGGCCGACTCGTGGCGCGATAGCCCTTACGCGTTTCGGCGCCCGTCGCGCCAGAGCCGGTCGCCCGCGAGCGCGAGCAGGCTCGGCAGCAAGAGGCTGCGCACGACCGTCGCGTCGACGAGCACGCCGATGGCGAGGCCCGCGCCGAGCTCCTGGAGGCCCGCGACGTGGCCCGTGACAAAGCCCGCGAGCGCCCCGACCATGATCACCGCGGCGCTCGTGACGACCCCGCCCGTTCGCGCGAGTCCCTCGACGATGGCCGCCTCGGTGCTGAGACCGAGGTCGTGGGCCTCGCGGATCCGCGCGAGAATGAAGACCTCGTAGTCCATGGAGAGCCCGAAGAGCACGGCGAAGATGAAGACCGGGACCCAGCCTTCGATCTGGGCGACGCGGTAGGTGCCGAACAGGTCGGCGCCGAGCCCGAGGCGAAAGAGCCACACGAGCACGCCGTAGGCGACGCCGACTGACACGAGGTCGAGCACGATCGCGATGAGGGCCGCGAAGACCGACCGCACGGCGCGCGCGAGTGCGAGGAAGGCGAGCAGCAGCGCCCCGAGCACCAGCCAGGGGAAGACGACGTAGATGGCGTGCAGGAAGTCGACCCCCTGGGCGGGCGCGCCGCCGACGACGAGTGCGGTGCCGGTGGGGAACCGGGCCGCGGCCGCCTCGGCGCGCACCGCGCGGACCAGTCGCTGGGAGACCGGACTGCCGAGCTCGCCCTGGCTGACGACGAGGATGCGCGCGTAGCGCCCAGAATGGTCGACGAAGGGCCAGGTCGAGTCGGCCGCGACCACCTCGACCCCGGGCGTGTGCAGCAGTGACTCCTCGAGCGAGAGCCGCGCGGCGACCTGGCCGGGACGGCTCGCGCCGTGGGCCCGGCCCGTGTCGATCAGCACCTCGATGGGCGTGAGGATGCCCGGGCCGACGGTCTGGTTGACCAGGGCGATGGCCCGGGCCGAGGGCATCGAGGGGGGAATCGCGCTGAGCGAGCCGGGCGTGAGGCTGAGTCCACTACTCGCGCCGGCGATGACCCCGAGGCCGACCAGTGCGCCGACGAGTACGCGAACCGGGTGGGCGACGACGCCACGCGCGAGGCGGGCAAAGGCGCTATTTGCCGGGTCGCGGGGCTCGAGCAGACCCCGGGGGCCGACGGTCGTGACGCCGCGGCGCCCGGCGAGCGCCAGGAGTGCCGGCTGGAGTGTCAGGGCCGCGGCGAGGGCGACCGCGGGCACCACGAGGCCCGCGGCGCCGAGGGAGCGCACGAGGGGCACCGGTACCAGCAGCATCGTGGCGAGTCCGATCGCGACCACCGCGCCCGAGATCACGACGGTGCGCCCGGCCGTCGCCATCGTCGCGACAATCGCTTCCTCGACCTCGCCACGCGCGAGTTCGGCGCGGAAGCGGTGCACGATGAGCAGCGAGTAGTCGATGGCGAGCCCGAGTCCGACGAGGGCGACCACGTTGGGTACGTAGAGCACCATCAGGAGATGACCGGCGAGCAGGTCGACGATCCCGAGGGCGACGGCCGTGGTGGCGCCGGCGACGAGGAAGGGGAGCAGCACGGCGAGGCTGAACCCGAGCACGCCGAGCAGCAGCACGAGCGCCGCGCCGAGGGCGAGCAGCTCGCCGCGCACGAGGTCGCCGCGCAAGATGGGCGTGACGTCGGCCTGCAGGGCCGCGGGGCCGGTCACGAGGGCGCTCGCGGGCCCCGCGCCCGCGAGCGCGGCGCGCAGCGCCGTCACCTCGCCGGTCGCCTGGTTGAGCGCGTCGCGTGACTCGAGGTCGGTGAGCAGCAATCCCCCGAGGGCCTGCTCCTCGACGACGTGCAGGGAGGGCACGCGCGCAATGGCGCGCGCGAGGCGGGCCTTGGCGACCTGGTCGGCGTGGGTCGTGGCGAGGTGGGGCACGACGACGGTGATGGCACCCTCGATGTTCTCGCCGAAGTGGGTGATCAGGATCGCGTCGGCGCGCGCCGAGGCCGAGTGGGGCACCGCGAGCGAAGTGGTGAGGCGCTGGCCCAGCTGGTGGTAGCCGGCGAGGCCGCCGAGGGCCGCTAGCAGCCAGGCACCGAGGACGAGGTAGCGCCAGCGCACGACGGCGCGGGTCCAGGTGGCGAGCACCCTAGAAGGGTAACGCCGCGCGCTGTGGGGCTGGTTAGACCTTGCCACCGCGGCGGCTCTCGGCGACGCCGCCGAAGAGTGCCCAGACGATGAGCGCTAGGCCCGGCACGAGCAGCCAGATCCCAAAGACGAGCGCGAGCACGGTGAAGAACGAGCCCATGCCGAGGGTGAAGGGCCAGATCGAGGTGCCGGGGAAGGCGCCGACGACGCCGGCCCCCTGGGCCTGGGTCGCGTTGGGGTCGTCCTCGGCGCGCGGGGCCATGCGCCGGCTCCACCAGTAGTAGTAGCCACCGGGCAGGAAGCCGAGCAGCATGCCGGCGAACATCATCACGCCGCCGGCGTTTTCGAGGCTCCAGTTCCAGTAGACGGCGCACATGACGCCAAAGAACACACCCAGCCCGAGCAGGATCTTGGCCTCGACCTTCATCGAGCGTCCTCGGTGCTCGGGTGGGCCGGCGCGTGGGCGATCGAGCGGTGCTCGGGGTGGTTGTAGTCCCACGTCGGGCGCTCCGAGCGGATGATCGGCAGGCGGTAGAAGTTGTGGTGCGGCGGCGGGGAGGTGGTGAACCACTCGAGGGTCTGGCCGTCCCAGGGATTGTCACCGGCCGGGTGCTTCTTCCAGCTGACGACGACGTTCACGACGAAGAGGATCGTCGAGACCCCGATGAGGACCGCTCCGGCTGTCGAGAGGTCGTTGAGGAACTGCCACTGGGGGTCGTGCGGGTAGATCGCCATGCGCCGGGGCATCCCGCGCAGGCCGACGAGGTAGAGCGGCAGGGTGAAGACCTGGGTGCCGATGAAGAGGAACCAGAACTGGATCTTGCCGATGCGCTCGTCGAGCAGGTAGCCGGTGAACTTCGGGCCCCAGTAGTAGAGCCCGGCCATGCCCGCGAGCACGAGGGCCATCACGACCGAGTGGAAGTGGGCGACCACGAAGTAGGTGTCGTGGGTGAAGAAGTCCAGCGGCGGGCTCGCGAGGTAGATCCCGGTGAGTCCGCCGATGAGGAACGTCACGACGAAGCCGATCGCCATCAGCATCGCCGTCGAGAACCAGATCTCGCCTCGCCACATCGTGCCGATCCAGTTGAATATCTTGATCCCCGTGGGCACCGCGATGAGGAGGCTCATGATCGAGAAGAACGGCAGCAGCACGACGCCGGTGGTGAACATGTGGTGGGCCCACACCCCCAGTGACAGCGCGGCGATCGACAGGGTGGCAAAGACCATGCCCTTGTAGCCAAAGACGGGCTTGCGCGAGAAGACCGCGAGGATCTCGGTCACCATGCCAAAGAACGGCAGGGCGAGGATGTAGACCTCGGGGTGGCCCCAGAACCAGAAGATGTGCTGCCAGAGCACGGGCACCCCGCCGCCCGCGACCGAGAAGATGTGGGTGCCGAAGTGCCGGTCGGCGTAGAGCATGATGAGCCCGGCCGTCAGCACCGGGAAGGCGAGCAGGATCAGGATCGCCGTGACGAGCATGTTCCAGGTGAAGATCGGCATGCGGAACATCGTCATGCCCGGTGCGCGCAGGTAGAAGATCGTCGCCACCAAATTCACCCCGGTGAAGATCGCCGAGAAGCCCGTCAGCAGCAAGCCGCCGATCCACAGGTCGGCTCCCGCCCCGGGGGTGTTGAGCGAGTTCGACAGCGGCGCGTAGGCGACCCAGCCGAAGTTCGCCGCGCCGCCGGCGGTGAAGAAGCCCGAGAGCATGGTGATCGAGCCCATCAGGTAGAGCCAGTAGGAGAGGGCGTTGAGGCGCGGGTAGGCCATGTCGGGCGCGCCGATCTGGATCGGCACCATGATGTTGGCGAGCGCGCCGAAGGCGAAGGGCCCGGCGAAGAGGTAGATCATCACCGAGCCGTGCATCGTGAAGAGCTCGTTGTACTGCGCGAGCGAGACCAGCGTGCCGTTGGGGCTCGCCAGCTGGGCGCGGATGATCTCGGCGAAGGCGCCGCCGATCACGAGCATGACGACCGCGGTCACGGTGTAGGAGAGGCCGATGACCTTGTGGTCGGTGGTGGTGAGCCACTTCAGGATCCCGGTCGGGCCGTGGTGCTCCTCGTGGCCGTGCTCGGGCAGGTCGTAGGCGGCGGGGTGTTCGAGGACGTCAACCATCACTTCGCTCCGTTACTGACGTAGGGCTTGGACGGCACGATCGACGAGGTCTGCTGGCGCTGGGCGGTGTTGGCAGCCGAGGCCGCGCTCGCGCTCGAGGCGTTGTCAAAGGACGCGAGCCACGCCTTGTACTGGTCCATGGTGACGACCTTCACGTTGAAGAACATCAGCG
>JAKAPH010000075.1 GCA_021807265.1 Actinomycetes bacterium
GGGCGTAGGGACTCGCGGGTCTGGTCACGTGACCCTCGTCGAGGGGCAGTTCGGCGATGTCGACGACGCCGTAGACGTCGGCCGAGCTCACGACGAGCACGACGGCCTCGGGCGCGACTCGGTGGGCGGCCTCGAGCACGTTGCGCGTGCCGACGACGTTCACGCGCGTGAAGGCCTCGGGGCGCTGCCAGGACTCACCGACGTGAGTCATCGCGGCCAGGTGGTACACGACCTCGGGCGCCGCGGCGGCGATCGCGGCGTCGAGCGCGTCGGGGTCCGTCACGTCGACCTCGCGGTCGACGCCGATGACGTCGTCGCCGGCCGCGTCCAGGTGGGCGCGCAGGTGTCGACCGACGAAGCCGCCGGCGCCCGTGATCAGCGCGCGCGTCACGACCCGGCCGCCAGGTCGTAGGCCTCGAGGTGACGCTGCACCGACGCCGCCCAGGTGAACGTCTCGGCCCGCGCTCGCGCGCGCTGGCCGAGGTCGAGTCGAGCGGCGACATCGAGGCCGATCGCCCGGACGAGCGTGGCCGCGAGTGCGGCCGGGAGGCCCGGAGGGCACACCAGCGCGGCGCCATCGGCGATCTCTTCCATCACCGTGCCACTCGACGTGACCACCGTCGAGCCACAGGCCATCGCCTCGAGCACCGGTAGCCCGAACCCCTCGACACGAGACGGGTAGACGACCGCGCGCGCACGGGCGAGCAGCGACGGCAACGTCGCGTCGTCCACGAATCCGAGGCGCCGGATTCGCGACTTCGCCGGGTGCTGGTCGATGAGCTGGCCCACCGCGTCCTCGGCCCAGCCCGACTGGCCGGCTAACCAGAGCTCGATTTCGGGTGTGTCGCGCGCCACGGCGGCGAAAGCCTCGAGGAGCGTGTCGAGTCCCTTGCGCGGTTCGATCGTGCCGAGGAACAGCAGGTACGGTCGCTCCGCCGGGTCGAGCAGCTGGGGCGCTTCGGGCCTGAACCGCTCGAGGTCGACGCCGTGGGCCGCGACAACGACCGGCGCGTGGTCGGGCACGATCTCGTCGAGCTGGCGTGCGGTGAACGCACTGACGCACACGAGGACCCGGGCGTGGGACGCCGCGTAGCGGATCGCGCGACGAAAGAAGGCCGCCTTGGCCGCCTCGTGGTACTGCGGGTGGGTGAAGAACGTGAGGTCGTGCACCGTCACGACCGTCGGCGTCGAACCGCGCCGGGGCATGGTGTAGTGCGGGCCGTGCCACACCGCGGCGCCCCGGGCGACCGGCGTGGTGCCCAGGCGCCACGCCTCGACGAGCAGGCGCGCGGCGCGCCCCTCGGGCACGAGCGGCTCGACCGACGCGTCCGGTGACCACGCCCGCCACCGGGTGGCGTCGTTGCGACGGCTCACCAGTGCCAGGTCGACCCCCGCCGCGGGCAGGCGCCGGGCGATCTCGACCACGTAGCGACCGGCACCCGCCACGTGCGTGGGCACCGCCGAGACGTCGAGCGCTACTCGCATCGCCAGCCCGCCAGGTGATCGAGGGCGCACTGGCGCCACGTGAGCTCGGCGACCGAGGCCCGTCGCCTCGCGCGCGCCTCGTCGGTAGTCCCACGATCGAGCGAGCGCACGAGGGCGTGCGCGATCGCCTCCACGTCGAGCGGGTCGGCGAGATCGACCTCGGGGTTGTCCAGCACGCTCGGCGTCGTGGTGCTCGCCACGACCCGCGACCCCTGCGCGAGGGCCTCCACCGGCGGCAGGCCCCACCCCTCGTTGCGCGGCACGTAGGCGACGACCGCGGCATCGCGGTAGAGCCCCCGCAGCGCCGCGCGCGACACCCGCCCGAGCACGACCGCGCCGTCCAGGGTCACCGACCCCCATCCGCTCGGACCGACGATGACCAGCGGCCCCAGATCGGGCGCCGCGGTGCGGGCCCGGGCGTGGGCGGCGAGCAGCCGTTCGATGTTCTTGCGCGGCTCGCGCGTCCCCGCGTAGAGCGTGAAGGGCCCCGTGACCCCCGCGATCGCGAGCAGGCGCGACACCGCCTCGCTCGAATCGGGCGTGGTGTCGTCGTCCACGCCGAGGTGGATCCGGTGCAGGCGCGCGCGCTCGAAGCCGTCGGCGACCAACCGGTCGTCGAGGCCCGGCGAAGAGGTGAAGACCCGCACGTCGGCGCGACGGCGCAGCAGTCCGAGGCGCTGCTCGTGGAACCGCCGGCCCCGCGCGGTGGTGGCGTCGGGTTCGTCACGCCAGAGCAGGTCGTGCACGGCGACCGAGTGCACCGCCGTTCGCCGGCCGCCGCCGAAGGGACCGGCGAGTGACGCCGCGTGCACCACGTCGGCCTCGCGCGGCACGCCGAGGGGCCAGCGCGCCCACAGGCGCGTCAGGGGCGCGAGCGGCACGCCCACCCGGTGGGGCGTGATCGCGAGCTCGCCGAGGTCGACCGAGTCCGACGCCACGAGCCCGATGAGCTGGCCCGCCTCGAGTGCCGCGAGGCCGCCCACGAGGCCGCGGACGTAGGTGGCGATCCCGCCGGGCTGGGGCCGCGACAGCTGGTCGAGCGAGATGGTGATCATCACGAGCCCCAGCCTCGCACGACGTCGCCGTAGAGACTCAGGTACGCCGTCGCGGCACTCGACGGCGCGAAGTCCGCGGCCCGGGCCCACCCGGCCGCTCGCGCCAGGGCGCGGCGCGGCTCGTTGGACCAGAGGTCTTCGACCTGATCGACGATGCCCCCGTCGGAGTCGGCGAGCTCGCTCGCGCCGAAGAGCAGCTCACGATTGATCGGCGTGGAGCTCGCGATCGTTGGCACGCCGGCCTCGAGCGCCGCGATCGCGAACGACGGGAACCGGGCACCGTCAGACACGTGCACCACGACCCGGGCCCGGCCGAGCGCGGCGCGCGCGTCGCGCCGGGCCACCAGGTCCACGTCGACCCCGCGCAGGCGAATGCTCTGGGCGGCGGCGGTGCTGGTGAGCGCGATCACCCGCGCGCCGAGCCGCGCCGCGGCCTCGGTCAGGGTGGGAGCCAGGCGAATGAAGTGCTCGACCGCGCCGGTGACGTTGACGACGAGGGCGTCCCCGTCGATCGTCAGGTCGACGTTGGGCACCGCCGGTGGCACCACGACCACTCGGTCGCGCGCGACCCCGAGGTTGCGCAGCACCTCGTCGCGTGCGACTTGACTCGACGCCACGACGATGGCCCCGCGCGCGACCACCCGGCGCAGCTGCGCGGCGCGCTGGCTGGTGCGCGACTCCTCGCGCAGCGCGCGCAGGTCGTCCACCGAGACGATCTCGGGCACGTCACGCGTGGGCGGCGTGGCGACCCCGGCCACGTGCACGACGTCCACCGGCGGGAGCAGGCGGTCGATCGAGCGCCCCAGCCCGCGCCGCCACCACGGCGTCCACCAGAGCCTCGACGCGAGGGTCGCGTCACCGGCCTGCGCACGGCTCCGCGTTCGGAATCGCACGAGGGTGCAGGCACCCGTGTCGTCGAGGGCGTCCGCGAGATCGGTCATCGAGTCGCCGAGGGACTCCAGTGATCCGTCGAGGTCGAGGCCGACGCGCAGCGGGACCGCGTTCACGGCGCGAGTGCCAGCGTACGCATCGCGTCGATCCAGCTCGGCCAGCGCTCGACGGCCCAGGGGCCGAAGTCGACCGTGCTCGTCGCCACGACGGCGATGCGCTCGCGCACGTTGAACAGCGCGAGGGCGCCGCTCTGGCCGAAGTGTCCGGCGCTGTCGGCCGGCCAGTTCCCCATCCAGTGCTGCTTGTCCCCGCGGATCTCGGGCCCGAGGCCCCACGGGCACGGTTGGAACCGGCCGAAACCGGGGACGATGCCGTCGAGCTCGCCGAGAAACGGCCGGAGGATCTGGTCGCGCGTCGACACGGCGAGGCCGTCGGCGCGCAGCCACGCGCCCGCGAAGGTCATCAGGTCCCTCGTCGAGCCCACGACGCCCGCGGCCGGCCGGCCCTCGAGCGCCGTGTCGGCCATGCCGAGTCCCTGGAACACCCGGTCGTCGAGCCACGCCGCCGGTGAGTCGTCGCCCACGACGGCCGCCACGGCGCGGTCAACGGCCACGTTCGAGTACACGCGCCGCGACCCCACCGGTCGCAGGGGGTCGCCCGCCTCGAGGCCGTACCCGGCACTGTGCGAGAGGTGGTGCGCCAGCGTCGCGCCCGGCGGCCCGAGCGGCTCGTCGTAGCGGTGCAGGCCCCAGTCGACCTCGACCCCGACGGCCATCGCGACGACGAGCTTGGAGACCGAGGCCCAGGGCCGTCGCGCGTCGAGGTCGCCGTCGGTCCCGAGCACCTCGAGGACCCCGTCCACGAGCCGCAACACCCCGACGGCCGGGGAACCCGGCCAGCCGGCACACAGCGACGTCGATTGCACGAGTCGATGTTAGAGGGCCACCTAATGTTTCGGGGATGATCACCGTTCTCAGTGGTGGCGTGGGAGCGGCCCGGCTCCTGCGGGCCCTGCGCGCCGCCCCCGACGCACCTGCGACGCGCGCCGTGGTGAACGTGGGCGACGACCTGGTGTTGCACGGCCTGACCATCTGCCCCGACCTCGACACGATCCTCTACACGCTCGCCGGACTCAACAACGATGCGACGGGCTGGGGACTCACCGGCGAGACCTGGCGGGTAATGAGCGAGCTCGAGGCCCTCGGCGGTGAGTCCTGGTTCCGGCTCGGCGACCGGGACCTCGCGACCCACCTGTATCGCAGTCAACGCCTGGCCGACGGTGCGACCAAGACCACCGTGAGCGCCGAGTTGGCCCGGTCCCTCGGCGTGGACGTCGAACTCCTGCCCGTGACCGACGACCCGCTCTCGACAGTCTTTGAGACGGCGCGGGGCCGGCTCTCGTTCCAGGAGTACTTCGTGCGCCACCACCACGACGTCGTGGTCTCGGGGGTCGAGGTCGTCGGTGCGCCGAGCGCTCGCCCGTCCCCCGCGGCGCTGTCGGCGATTCACGACGCCGAGCGCATCGTGATCGCACCGTCCAACCCGATCATCTCCATCGACCCGATCCTGCAGGTCCCCGGCGTGGCCGACGCGGTTCGACGACGACGAGCCGACGTGGTCGCGGTCTCGCCGATCATTGACGGCGTGGCCCTCAAGGGACCCGCCGATCGGCTGCTGGGCGAACTCGGCCACGAGGTGAGCTGCGTCGGCGTCGCCGACTTCTACGGTGACCTCGTGGGCACGTGGGTGATCGACGAGGCCGACGCCCGCTACGAGGCGGCGTTGCGCGAGCGCGGCTATCGCGTGCGGGTCACCACCACGATCATGGGCCGCGCCGACCACGACGCGGCCCTGGCGGCGGCGGTGCTGTCGTGAGCCTGCTCGTCACCCCGATCGCCCTCGCCGGTGCGGTGTCGGCCGGTGCCGACCTGGCGGCATTGCTGCTTGAGGCGATGGACGACCAGGGTGAGACCATCGTCGACGGCGACGTCGTCGTCGTCACGAGCAAGGTCGTCGCCAAGGCCGAGGGGCGCGTCGTGGACTTTGACGGGACCGAGGCCGCGAAACTCGCGATCATCGAGGCCGAGTCCCGGCGCATCCTGCGCCGGCGCGGCACCCTTCGAATCACCGAGACGCACCACGGCTTCGTCAACGCCAACGCCGGCGTCGACCTCTCGAACACCGAGCCCGGCACCGCCGTGCTGCTGCCCGTCGACCCCGACCGCTCCGCGCGGCGCCTCCGCTCGGTCCTGCACCGTCGCCGCGGCGTCGACGTGGGCGTCGTCATCACCGACACCTTCGGCCGCGCGTGGCGCCACGGGGTCACCGACGTGGCCATCGGCGCCGCCGGGCTGCGGGCCGTGCTCGATCTTCGCGGCACCCTCGACGCGACGGGACGCACCCTCGAGGCGACCGAGGTCGCCATCGCCGACGAGATCGCCGGCGCCGCCAACTTGGTGCTCGGCAAGGCCGCCGGCACGCCGTTCGCGCGACTGCGCGGGCTCGATCCGACATTCTTCGGCCGCGGCTCGGTCGCGAGCGACATCATCCGCCCGGTCAACGGCGACCTGTTCCGCTAGTTCAAACCCCGCCGAGTCGGACGTCGCCGCTCAGGACCGATCCCGCGGCGACGTGCTCCTTGGCCCCGACGACGCACGTCGGGCCGAGTTCGGCGCACTCGCCGATGAACGCGCCGGGTCCGATGATCGACCACCGAACGACCGCACCCTCGCCGACGACGGCACCGGGCAGCAGCACGGCGCGCTCGAGCACGGCCCCGGCGCCGACCTGGCAGTCCCGGTCGACCACGGCGTTGAGGAGTGTCGCGGACTCGGCCACCCGGCTCGAGGCGTGCACCCAGGAGCCGTCGCGGATCTCGGGCACGTTGCGGCCGTCGCGGCCCCGCAGGATGTCGACGTTGGCCTGCAGGTAGGCGTGTGGCGTCCCGGTGTCGAGCCAGTAGGCGTGGTCGGCCATCGCGTAGAGCTCGCCGTCGGCGGCGAGCGAGGGGAAGGTCTCGCGCTCCACGCTCACGCGCCCGGTCGGCGCGATGCGCTCGAGCACCGAGGGCTCCATGACGTAGGTGCCGGCGTTGATCAGATTGGTGGGCGCCTCGTCGCGCGGGGGCTTTTCGACAAAGGCGAGGACCCGCCCGTCGGGCGCCGTCGGCACCACGCCGAAGAGCGACGGGTCGACGACCGGATGCAGGGCGATCGAGGCCATGGCCCCGCGTTCGCGGTGAAAGGCGAGCAGCGCCGTGAGGTCGAGGTCCGTGACGACGTCGCCGTTGACCACGATGAAGGTCTCGGCGATCCCCGCTTCGCCGGCGGCGTAGCGGATGGCCCCGGCCGTGTCGAGCGGCTCGGACTCGACCGCGTAGGTGACGTTGATGCCGGCGATCACGTCCTCGGGGTAGGCCTCGATGAAGCGGTCGGGCAGGTAGCCGAGCGAGAGCACCACGTCGGTGACCCCGTGGCGCGCCAAGTTCTCCAGGGCGCACTCGATCATCGGCACCCCGACGAGCGGCAGCATCTGCTTGGGTGTCTCGTAGGTCAGCGGACGCAGCCGCGTCCCCATCCCACCAACGAGGATGACCGCCTGCAAGTTAGCCCTTTGGCGTCGTCGTCGTGGTCGTGGACGTCGACGTCGACGTGGCTGTGGTCGTGGATGTGCCGGTCCCCACCGTCGTCGTCGTCACCGGGGCGACCGTCGTCGTGGTGACCGGGGTCACGGCCGTCTTGACCATCGCGGTGACCGTCGCCTTGGACGGCGCCGCCGGGGTGACGCCGCTCGGCAGGAAGGCCATGGTCACGCGCAGGTACTGCGAGAACTTGATCGTGCTCGGGTCGGTCGTGACCGTGGGCTTCTTCTGGGCCAGCGAGGACCAGTAGGCGTAGGAGACCTGGCCGACCTTGCCGGCGTACTTGGTCTTGGGCGCGCACGTGTCGCCGTTCTTCAGCGTCGTCGTGCCCTTGGCGTGCGGGTAGCTCAGTTCGGTCGAAGACGCGATCAGACCGGTGTACTCGCGCGAGAACTGGGCGAGCGTCGCGTTGTTGCCGGCGTCGGCCTTGGTCACCGGGCTCACCTTGAGCACGTTGTTGGCCTCGACCGTGAAGCCGCCGGTCGTCGTGGGGTCGGGCGTGAGGCTCGGGGCGGGCGTGCCGCAGTTGTCGATCGACAGCGCCGCGTACCACGTGGTGCCGATCGTCGGGGGCGTCGACGGGGCGCCCGAGCTCGGGTTCTGATACTCGTAGCGCGCCAGCACCGTAGCGGCGAGCCCGAGCACGACGATCACCGCGAGGGCGCCGTAGAAGTTGGACGGCCTCGACTTCTTGTAGGACCGGCCGCCACCTGACGACCCGACCCGACTGACCCATTTACCCGCTGCGCTCTTAGCCACGGGGGCAACGCTACTAAAAATACACGGACCGACCGAGCGCGTAGGGGCGAAGGGACTCGAACCCTCACTGGAGGCGGTTTAAGCGCCCTGCCTCTGCCAATTGGGCTACGCCCCC
>JAKAPH010000076.1 GCA_021807265.1 Actinomycetes bacterium
GGCGGCGGTTGCGACCAGTGCCCTGCTGTTGATGGCGGTGCCGGCTGTCGGCATCGCGTCAACCTCGGGGGCGGCAGCGAAGCCGACCTACACCATCGGATATCAGGGACCGCTCTCTGGTGGCAACCAGCAGCTCGGGTTGAACATGGTGTTCGCGGTCCAGTTGGCGATCAACCAGGCGAATGCGTCGGGCAAGCTTCCCTTCAAGTTGAAGCTGGCTACGTTCGACGACCAGGGTGACCCAACGATTGCCCCGACCCAGGCGCAGGCCGCGATCGCGAACAAGAACCTGGTTGCCGTGGTGGGACCGGCGTTCTCTGGCGCGACAGCAGCCTCTGAGCCCTTCTACAACAAGGCACACCTGGCGACCGTGAGCCCGTCGGCGACCAACCCGAAATTGGCGACCAACCACTGGAACAACTTCTTCCGCGTGGTTGCTGACGACAACGTCCAGGGTCCCGCTGACGCGAACTACGTCGTCAAGAAGCTGAAGAAGAACAAGATTTACGTGGTGAACGACGGTACGGCCTACGGCTCGGGCGTTGCCCAGGCCTTCGCCGCGACGGCGTCCAAGGATGGCGCAACCGTGACACCGGCAACGGTTCCCGGTACCTCGCAGTGCCAGAACGGCACCGCGTCGTCGACTGAGTACACCTCGGCAGCCGCGCAGGTCGTGTCAAGTGGCGCCACCGCGATGTTCTACGGCGGTTACTACTGTGACCTCGGCCTGTTCCTCGGCCAGCTGCAGGCGGCGGGTTACACGGGCATCGTGATGTCCGACGACGGTGCGCTGTCACCTGCGTTGATCCAGAACACGACGCCCGCGTCGGCCGCTAACGGTGTCTACCTGACGTGCGCCTGCTCGAGCTCCTCGAACGCGTCGTTCAACCGTGGTTACCAGGCTCTGGCGCACTTCAGCGCCGCGAACGCGACCTACGCGCCCGAGTCCTACGACGCGGCCAACGCCATCATCGCGGCCATGAAGAAGCTCAAGAGGATCACCCGCCCGGGCATCGTCTTGGCCTTGCACCACCTGGTCATGAAGGGTATGACCAAGGTCATCCGCTTCCTGCCAAACGGCAACATTGCCGGTTCGGCGATCTACGTGAACCAGGTCAAGAACGGAAAGATCGTTCAGCTCGGTCTCGAGTAGTCACTGATTGAAGTTGTACGGAAGGGCCGGGGGTTTTCCCCCGGCCCTTCCGTTTTGATTACACTTTCGACGAACCATTCAAGGGGGCAGAGTTGGGAGCATTTGGGCACTACCTCACGGGGCACTTCGACACGCTCCGTCTGGAGTTCTGGGCGTTGTTCGTCGGCGGCCTCGCTAACGGAGTTCTCTACGGAATGGTGGCGGTCGGCTACACACTCGTTTATGGTGTCCTGCGTCTCATCAACTTCGCCCACTCGGAAATCTTCATGTCCGGGGGGTTCGCCGGCTACTTCGTCATGAAGGCCATGGTTGGCACGGCGGTACCGTCGGGCTTCGCCTCGGTCGGACTCATCGTCGCGGGAATTCTCGTGGGCGGTGTCGTGGGCGCCGTGATGGCCACCCTCGTCGAGCGAGTCGCGTACCGACCGCTGCGTCGACGCCGAGCCCCGGCCCTCGCGTACTTGATCAGTGCGATCGGCGCGTCGTACTTCCTCTACAACATGGCCGGCAAGGAATTCGGCCGCGTGCCGATCTCGATGCCCCAGCCCTACATCAACCACCCGATCATCCACATCTTCGGGGCGCCGGTGCAGATGTACTACGTCATCATCCTCCTCGCCGGCGCGGTCATGTTCCTCACGCTCGACCGAATCGTTGCCAAGACCAAGCTCGGTCGCAGCATCCGGGCGGTCGCCCAGGACGCCGAGACGGCGTCGCTGATGGGCGTGAACATCGACCGGACGATCGTGCTGACCTTCATCGTCGGTGGTGCGCTCGGTGGCGCGGCGGGATTCCTCTTCGGCATGGGCACCGGCGTCTCGAACACCATGGGCTTCGTGCCCGCCCTGAAGGCGTTCACGGCCGCGGTGCTCGGAGGCATCGGCAACCTGCGCGGTGCCATGATCGGCGGATTCCTCCTGGGAATCGTGGAGAGCCTCTCGGTGGTCTTCGTGCAAGCCGCCTACATGGACGTGGTGGCCTTCGGCATCCTGGTCGCAGTCCTGCTCTTCCGCCCGACCGGCATCCTCGGTGAGCGCCTGGGGAGGGCGGCATGAAGCGCGTCTTCGCCTCGGCTCACGTCAAGCGCCTCTTCTCGGCGCTGGCGGCGCTTGCAATCTTGGAGTTGATGACCGGGCCGCCCGGCAGCGCCCTCGCGCCGACGGCCGGCTTCACCGGATCATTCGGCGAGCCCGCGTCATTCCTCGGGTTGTTCCGCACCCAGCGGTGGGTCCTCTTCCTCTTCCTCGCACTCGTCATGTACGGACTCTGGTCGGCGTGGCTGGTGTGGGGACAGCAGGTGCGAACAGCCACCGCCAAGGCCGTGAGCGCCCCGCGCGCGGCGACACGAACGCGTCCGGTCCGCTGGGGGATGGCCGTAGTCGTGCTCGCGGTGGCCCTGTTGCTGCCGCATTTGATCACGGACCCGTTCTGGCAGGCCGCCATGGTCGAGCAGATCGCGGTGTACGTGTTGCTCGCGCTCGGTCTCAACGTGGTGGTTGGCTTCGCCGGCCTGCTCGACCTCGGGTTCGTCGCCTTCTACGCGATTGGCGCGTACACGACGGCGTGGGTCACCGGAGCACTACCGACCGCGGCGCCCTTCGGCATCCACTTCAACAACTTCTACGCGATTCCGATTGCCATCGCGCTGGCCATGGGCTCGGGCATCATCCTGGGAGCACCGACCCTGCGGTTGCGCGGTGACTACCTGGCCATCGTGACGCTGGGCTTTGGTGAGATCATCACGATCTTCGCTAACAACCTGTACGGCATCACGGGCGGCTCGCAAGGCACCAACACGATTCCCCACTTCTCGCTGCACGTCGGGCCCATCAAGTACCTCTGGGGACTGACGCCCGTGCCCTATTACTACCTGACGATCGTCTTCGTGATTTTGTTCATCGCCGGCTTCAAGCTGCTGGAGCACTCACGAGTCGGCCGTGCCTGGACGGCGATCCGCGAGGACGAGGTAGCGGCCGAATCGGTGGGAATCAACCCGCTGAAGTACAAGGTCATGGCCTTCGCCATCGGCGCCTCGACGGCGGGCTTCGCCGGCGTGGTGACGGCGAGCCAGTCCAACACGATCTTCCCGTCGAGCTTCACGCTGCAGTTCTCGATCAACATCCTCGTGCTGGTGATCTTCGGTGGCATGGGATCGATCACGGGCGTCGTGCTCGGCGCCATCGTGATCCAGACCGGTTCGATGTACCTGCTGCACACACCGCCGGCCGGCTACCAGCCCCAGGACCTCTACATCTACCTGGGCGCGCTGCTCGTGGTGATGATGATCTTCCGTCCGGCGGGCCTCGTGCCCTCGCGCCGGCGCCACCGTGAGATCGGGCTCGCCGAAAAGGGCGAGGGCCATATGAACGAAGTACTGACGGGAGACACGCCGTGAGTGACAAGATCTTCGACGTCGACCACGTCACGTTGCGCTTCGGCGGCGTGGTGTCGCTCAACGACGTGACCCTGCACCAGGAGCGGGGCGAGATTCTCGCGGTCATTGGACCCAACGGCGCTGGCAAGACCTCGCTGTTCAACTCGCTCACGGGCGTCTATCAGCCCCAGGAGGGAACCATCACCTTCCAGGGCAGCGACGCCAAGGCGATGAGCGTCATCGGCAAGAAGCCGCACCGCGTCAGCTCCGCCGGCGTCGCGCGCACGTTCCAGGCGTCGCGTATGTTCAGCGCCCTCACCGCCTTTGAAAACATCAAGATCGGTGCCGAGTCACACCGCGGGATCGGCGTGCTCGGTGCGATGCTGCGTGGACCCAAGACCCGGCGCGACGAGCGGACCTCGGACGAGCGGACGGTCGAGCTGCTCGACTTCGTCGGATTGCGCGCGAAGGCCAACGTCATCTCGTCGTCGCTCTCCTACGGCGACCGCCGTCGGCTGGAGATCGCCCGCGGCCTTGCGACCGGGCCCCAGGTCCTGCTGCTCGACGAGCCCGCCGCCGGAACCAACCCGTCGGAGAAGCTCGAATTGACGACGCTGATCCGTAAGGTGCGCGATCAGATGGGCGTCTCGATCCTCTTGATCGAGCACGACATGAAGCTCGTCATGTCCCTCGCGGAGCGGCTCTACGTGCTCAACTTTGGCAGCGTCATCGCCCAGGGTACGCCGGAGGAGATTCGGGCAAACGACAAGGTCATCGAGGCCTACCTCGGTTCGACCGCGACCGAGACGGGGGACCGATCGTGATGCTCGAAGTTCACGAGGCAGTGGTGCGCTACGGCGCGATCACCGCGCTGCACGGCATCTCCTTCGAAGTCAACCAGGGTGAGATCGTCACGTTGCTGGGTGCCAATGGCGCCGGCAAGTCGACGACCCTTCGGATGCTGTCTGGCCTGCACGCGCCCCAGAGCGGGCACATCATGTTCGAGGGCCAGGACGTCACCAAGACCAAGGCTCACTTGTTCACCTCACTCGGCATCGGACACGTCCCCGAGGGTCGGCGAATCTTCCCTCAGATGACCGTGGAGGAGAACCTCGAGATCGGCGCCTTCCGGCGTCGCGGGTCCTACAGTGACGACCTCGAGCGGATGTACGAGACGTTCCCCATCCTCAAGGAACGCCGCAAGCAGATCGGCGGCAACCTGTCGGGCGGCGAACAGCAGATGCTCGCCATCGGCCGGGCCCTGATGGGCCAGCCCCGATTGCTCCTGCTCGACGAGCCGTCGATGGGTCTCGCGCCGATGATCGTCGACACGATCTTCCGCATCATCGGCGAGATTCGCGACAGCGGAACCACCGTCCTACTGGTCGAGCAGAACGCGGCCCAGGCATTGCGTCTCGCCGATCGTGGCTACGTGATGGAGAACGGCAAGATCGTGTTCGGCGACACCGCGTCGAACCTGTTGACCGACGCGCGGGTGCGCGCCGTCTACCTCGGCGAGAACGTCGAGTCCTAGGGTCCCGGTCGGGCTGTTGGCAATCGTGTTGCCGGTGACCCGCGCGGTCTCGCTGGTCGTCGGTGACGCCCTGTTGGCCGAACTCGAGCGCTCGGACTCGGTCGAGTCGAGGCAAAAGTGCAAAGCGTTCGGAACCATTCGTCACGGCTGAGCACGAAGCGAATATAGTTACTTATCAGCAAGTAACTAATTTCATCGCGAAGGGGCTCTTCGATGGCTTTGAAACACGCGCACCCGGATCGCTATAAATGGATCGCCCTGACGAACACCACGTTGGGGATCTTCATGGCGACGATCAACGGATCGATCATCCTGATCTCGCTGCCCGCGATCTTCCGAGGCGTCGGCATCAACCCCCTGTCGGCGGGCAACGTCGGCTACCTGCTGTGGCTCTTGCAGGGATACCTCCTGGTCACAGCAGTCCTGGTGATCAGCCTCGGTCGACTCGGGGACATCAAGGGCCGTGTTCGGATCTATAACTTGGGCTTCGCCGTGTTCTCGGTCGCCTCGGTCTTGCTCGCGCTCGACCCCTTCCGCCACGGGGCCGGCGCCCTGTGGCTCGTACTGTGGCGGCTCGTCCAAGGTGTGGGCGGCGCCATGCTGTTCGCCAACTCGAGTGCGATCATCGTGGACGCCTTCCCGCCAGATCAGCGGGGCTTTGCGATGGGCATCAACCAGGTCGCGGCCATCGGCGGCTCATTCGTCGGCCTCATCCTCGGTGGGCTGCTCTCCATCGGCGACTGGCGGCTCGTGTTCTGGGTCTCGGTACCCGTCGGCATCTTCGGCACGGTCTGGGGGTATCTCAGCCTTCGTGACAACGGCGAGCGGGCGGACGCGACGATCGACTGGTGGGGCAACGCCACCTTCGCGATCGGCCTGACCTCGCTGCTGGCCGCGATCGTCTACGGCATCCAGCCCTACGGGACGAGCTCGATGGGCTGGACCTCGCCGCGGGTCCTCGCCGCCTTTGCCATCGGCGTCGTCTTCCTCGCCATCTTCTTCGTGATCGAGATGCGGGTCTCTTCGCCGATGTTCAACCTGCGGCTCTTCAAGATTCGTGCGTTCTTCACGGGCAGCGTGGCTGGCCTGCTCGCCGCGATCGCCCGAGGCGGATTGCAGTTCATGCTCATCATCTGGCTCCAGGGGATCTGGCTGCCGCTGCACGGCTACAGCTACGCCTCGACGCCGCTGTGGGCGGGCATCTACCTCCTGCCCTTGACCCTCGGCTTCCTCATCGCCGGGCCGGTGTCGGGCTATCTCTCGGACCGACACGGCGCTCGAATCCTGTCGACAACGGGTCTCTTGCTCTTCGCCTTCAGCTTCATCGGGCTCTTGATGCTGCCGACGAACTTCCACTACGAGTACTTCGCGATGCTGGTCGCGCTGAACGGCCTGGGCGGGGGCATGTTCTCGGCGCCCAACTCGACGGCGATCATGAACAGCGTGGCCGCCAACGAGCGCGGCGGCGCGGCGGGCATCCAGGCGGCGTTCATGAACTCGGGCATGGTGCTCTCCATCGGTGTCTTCTTCTCACTGATGATCGTTGGCCTGACGAACACCCTGCCGTCGGCCATGTACCGGGGCCTGTCCTCGCACGGAGTGAGTGCAGCCCAAGCGCACGCGGTCGCACAGCTGCCCGCGGTCGGCAGCCTGTTCTCGTCCTTCCTGGGCTTTAACCCCCTCAAGAGCTTGCTCGGCAGCCAGTCCGTCGCGCACGTCTCGAGCGCCCAGTGGGCGACCCTGACCGGCAAGCACTTCTTCCCCCAGCTCATCCTCGCGCCGTTCCACCACGGTCTGATCATCGTCTTCACGATGGCGGTGGCGATGGCCATTATCGGCGCCGTCTTCTCGGCGCTGCGCGGCCGCCGCTACGTCCACCCGGAGCACACGATGCACCAGCACGTGGAAGACGTGATGCTCGCTGGCGGCGCAGTGCCCGGCGAGGCGGCCCTCGAAAGCGACGTCGTGCGATGACGACGCACCACGCGACTCGAGAGGGTGTCACCGTGGCGGCGCGGCTGAACCTGATCGTCGGCCGGCTGATGCGGACGATTCGCCAACACGCGGCCGCGGGCCTCACCCCGTCACAACTGTCGGCGTTGGTCACGGTGGACGATCAGGGCCCACTTCGCATCAGCGCACTCGCGAGCCAAGAGGCGCTGGCGGCTCCCGCGGCGACGCGCGTCGTAGCGTCACTCGAGGAGGCGGGTCTCGTGTCGCGGTCCGCGGACCCCGCCGACAAGCGGGCGTCACTGATTGCCCTCACGCCGGCGGGTAGCGCAACGCTGACCGCGTTGCGCAAGGAGCGCGCCACCGGACTCGGTGCGCAGCTCGACGCGTTGAGCGACGCGGAGCGTCGCCTGCTCGAACGGGCATTACCAATTCTGGAGAAGCTCACGCACGATTCGTCGCAGTGATCGGGCCGCCGCCGACGACCATTGGGTCCTCGGAAAGGTGGAACCATGATCATCGAAGAGCGAGAGTTGGGACAGTGCTGGCGCGACGTCGCCGACGTATTGGCGGCCGGGATCGATCGCGTCGTGCTGTACGGGCCCCCGGGTACGGGCAAGACCTACGCGGCACTACACGCGGGCGTCGTGCACGGTCCGGCGGAACGACTGGTGTGCACGGAGGACCTGACTACCGGTGAGATAACGGGGACCTGGATGCCGGCGGGCGAGGGGAGGTGGCAGTGGCGCGAGGGACCCGCGATCCGTGCCTGGTCCGCCAACGGCGGCCGGGGTGGTCGCCTCGTCGTCGACGAGGTCGACCGGGCCTCGGGTGACGCCTTGAGCACACTGCTCGCGATGACCGATTCGACAGACTCGGCGCGGTGGCGCCATCCCGAGACG
>JAKAPH010000077.1 GCA_021807265.1 Actinomycetes bacterium
GGCGTCGGCACCGTCGTCGAGGCGACGCTCCCCTTCGAGACGCGGCCCACGGTGGCCAACGGGACGGGGTCGGTACCGCGAGTATCGTGACCTTTAGTCACCGTTTCCATGAGGAGGACCACATGTCCCGTAGCGTTATCGTCGCCGGTGCGCGCACCGCCATCGGCAAACTGGCGGGGGGCTTTGCCACCCTGAGCGCCCAAGACCTCGGTGGCGCCGCGATCAAGGGCGTGCTCGAGCGCACCGGTGTCGACCCCGCCACCATCGACGCCGTGCTCATGGGCCAGGTCATCCAGGCCGGCCAGGGCCAGATCACCGCTCGCCAGGCGGCGACCAAGGGTGGCGTGCCCATGACCGTGCACGCCACGACGATCAACAAGGTCTGCCTGTCGGGCCTACAGACCATCTACCTGGCCGACCTGATGATCCGTGCCGGCGAGGCCGACATCATCATCGCCGGCGGCATGGAGTCCATGACCAACGCGCCCTACCTCCTGCCGGGCGCTCGCGCCGGGTACCGCATCGGCGACCAGGCCGTCGTCGACTCGATGATGTTCGACGGACTGACCTGCGCCTTCGACGAGTGCGCGATGGGCCTCGCCACCGAGCGCTACAACGCTGGGCGCATCTCGCGGGCCCGCCAGGACGAGTTCTCCGCGCGCAGCCACCAGCTCGCCGCGGCCGCCATCGCGGCCGGGCGCTTCGCCGAGGAGATCGTGCCCGTGCCCGTGCCCCAGCGCAAGGGCGACCCGATCTTCGTCACCACCGACGAGGGCGTGCGCGCTGAGACGACCGTCGAGTCGCTCGGCAAGCTGCGCGGCGCCTTCGAGAAGGACGGCACCATCACCGCCGGCAACGCCTCGCAGATCTCCGACGGCGCGGCCGCGGTGCTCGTGATGTCGGCCGAGCGCGCCGCCCAGCTCGGGCTCACCCCGATCGGCGAGCTCGTGAGCTACGGCCAGGTCGCCGGACCGGACCCGTCCCTGCTCTCCCAGCCGTCCAACGCCATCACCAAGGCGGCCGCCCGCGCTGGGCTCGACCCCCGGTCCATGGACCTCTACGAGATCAACGAGGCCTTCGCCGCCGTCGGCCTCGCCTCCTCGGACGACCTGGGCCTGGACGAGTCCAAGGTCAACGTGAACGGTGGCGCGATCGCGCTGGGTCACCCGGTCGGCATGTCGGGCACGCGCATCGCGCTGACCGCCTTGATGGAGCTGCGCCGCCGCGGTGGCGGGACGGCCGCGGTCGCCCTGTGCGGCGGTGGCGGACAGGGCGACGCCGCGATCCTGCGCACCCTTTAGGTCAGGGGACGAAGCGCTCGACGACGTCGTAGTGGGCCAGTCCCACGGGGCGGTCGTCGGGCAGCGCCAGCACGAATGCGCCGGCCAGCGGGTAGTGGCCGTCGCGCAGGCCCTTCGGGGCGCTGCGCGCCAGGCCGAGCACCAGCTCGAGCACCGTCGGATTGTGCGCGACGACGAGCAGTGACGTGGTGACGGGGTCAATCGCCGCGAGGTCGATCAGGACGTCCTCGGCCGAGACGTCGCGCGTGCCGTTGTAGATCAGGTCGCTGAACTCGTGGTGCGCGACGAAGTCCGTCCCGTCGAAGGCGAGCGCGAAGGTCTCGCGGGTCCGCGCGGCCGAGCTGACGAGCGCGGTGGTCGGTCCGTAGGCCCCGAGGGCGGCCGGGTCGCTCGCCCAGTTCCGCAGTACCGCGCACTGGTCGCGGCCGCGCTCGGCGAGCACACGGTCGATGTCGCGACCGCCGGGAACTGAGGGAACGGCCTTGGCGTGACGAACGACCGTGAGGTAGCGCATGGCACCAGTCTGGCGCGTTCAGCGCCCGCGCGATTGCGGCTCAGTCGCCCAGGACGTGGCGCCCGTCGATGGCCCGCCCGAGCGTGAGGTCGTCGGCGAACTCGAGGTCGCCGCCCACCGGCAGGCCGCTCGCCGGCTGGGAGACGACGAGCCCGGGGACCTTGAGCAGACGGCTCAGGTACATCGCGGTGGCGTCACCTTCGACGTTGGAGTTGAAGCACAGGATGACTTCCTTCACCGGACCGTTGAGGCGCTGGACCAGCTCCTGGATCCGCAGCCGGTCCGGCGTCACCCCCTCGAGGGGATTGAGCACGCCGTGCAGCACGTGGTAGGTCCCGTGGAAGGCGCCCGAGCGCTCGACCGCGACGACGTCCGGCGGACTTTCGACGACGCACACGATGGTCTGGTCGCGTCGTGCGTCGGCGCAGATCGGGCAGAGCCCGCCGACCTCGGCGATGTTGCAGCAGCGCTCACAGAAGGCGAGCTTGGACTTCATGTCGTCGAGGGACCGGGCGAGGCGCAGTACGTCCTCGGCCGGTTGGCGCATGAGCCAGAAGGCGATGCGCTGGGCCGACTTCGGTCCGACGCCGGGGAATCGGCCCAGCTCGTCGACGACGGCCTGCAGCGGTGGTGGGTAGTTCACGAGATCTCCTCGGCCCCGGGGAACATCTCAGTGATGAGATGGTCGGCGACGGAGTCGACGACGACGACCGGGTCATCGTCGTTGACCACCACGTCCTCGTCCGGCGGTGCCGGCGTGCGCGGGCGCGAGGGCGTGGGCCGCGGCGCTGGCGTTGCCGGCAGCGAGGGGTCGACCTCCCAGACGACGTCGACCGGGGCGTGGAACTCGTGCTCGAGGGCACCGCGCAGCCCCTGCTTGATCCGCTCGGTGTTCTCGCGCAACTCCTCGGTGGGCACGACGAGCACGAGCCTCGAGCCATCGAACGATCGCACGTGGGCGCTTCGCAGCAGGAGCTGCGCCGCGCGCGAAGTGCGCGGGACGACCTTGGCGATGAAGCGATCGCGCAGCTCGTCGTCACTCCCAGAAACCGGCGCCCGGTCCTCAGGCGCTGTCGGCTCGGGCGCCGCCGGCGTGTCGGGAACTGGCGCCGCCACTGGCTCACGCTTCGGTGGCGTCGCGACCGCGCCAATCGGGGGCAGCGCCGCGGCCGGTGCCGGCGCGGGCGCGGGCGCGCGGGTGGCGCCGCGCTCGAGACGGGTCAGACGCTCGTCGAGGGCCTCGATGGTGTGGTCGAGATCGGGCCGGGCGAGGCGCACGAGGGCCACCTCGAGCACGACGACCTTGTCGGGGGCACTCTTCATCTCGCGCATCGCACGCCCAACGGTCTCGAGGATCCGGACCGTCCGCGCCAGTCCGAGCTGCGTGCCCCACTCGACGAGCCGTTGACGATCGACGTCGACGGCGTCGGCGACATCGGGGGCCACCTGGAGCAGGAAGATCTGGCGGACGTCGCTCACGAAGCTCTCGGCGAGCTGCTCCGGGTCCCACCCCTCGCGCAGCAGCAGGGCCAGCGACCGGATGGCCGCCGCGGTGTCGCCGCGCTCGAGGGCGCCCAGGAGCTCATCGAAGCGCGGCTGGGCGTCCACGAGCGAACCTGTGGCGATCAACTGGTCGAGGGCGCTCAGGGCGTCGCGGGCGGACCCTCGTCCGAGGCGTACGGCGGCCTCGATCGTGCCGTCGTCGACGTCGAGGCCCGCCGCTCCCTGGACGTCGTGTAGCAGGGTCGACAGAGTGTCGCCGGCGATCAGTCGGAACTCGAGGTGCTGGGTACGGGACCGGATCGTCGGCAATACCTTGTGCGGATCGGTCGTCGCCAGCACGAAGATCACGTGTGACGGCGGCTCTTCGAGCGTCTTGAGCAACGCCGCCGACGCGGACTTGGAGAGTTGGTGGACCTCGTCGACGATGTAGACCTTCCAGCGCCCCGGGGTGCCGTGCCACGCGCCGGCGGTGATCTCGCGCACGTCGTCGACGCCGTTGTTGGACGCCGCGTCGAGCTCGACGACGTCGAGGGACGAGCCCTTGGTGATCGCCACGCAACTGGCACAGACGTTGCACGCGTCGCCGTCGACGGGGTGCTCGCAGTTCAGGGCCTTGGCGAGGATGCGGGCGGTCGTGGTCTTGCCCGTGCCTCGGGGGCCGGAGAAGAGGTATGCGTGCACGACACGGTTATTTCGTGTCGCGCCCTGCAGCGCCCGCACGACGTGGTCCTGACCGCGCAACTCGGCGAAGCGACCGGGCCGGAACCGCCGGTAGAGGGCGGTAACCCCATCGAGCGAAGTGGGGGTTTGCGGGTCAGCCATGCCCGAATGTTAATGGGGGCGTGTTCGAGGCCGGAGTCCAAAGCGATGGCCAGGCGAACCGTGGCACCCAGTCTGATCCGCTGAGAGCTGCTGGCTTCCACCCCTGACTCGATTCACGAACGACCGTCGCACGGGACCCGGCCACCGCTTTGGACTCCGGCCCGAACAGGTTACCGTTTTGGGCCGCGAGGCACCTCGGCTAGCCTTTCTCGGTACTCGTCGCACCGACGAGTCGCTGGAGGAGTGCGAGAGCGGCCGAATCGGCACGATTGGAAATCGTGTGTAGGGCAACCTACCGTGGGTTCAAATCCCACCTCCTCCGCCACGGGGTCGTAACGAAAGTCGGATTGCCAAGTTGACGAAAGTCACGGCGCGACGGTCCGGCGCGACGGTCCGGGGCGAATCATGCACTGGTGCCCGTGTTGGGCGAGCCAGCGGCGAGATTTGCCGGGCGACAAGGCGCGGCGAGAGCCCCGCGAGACTCTTAATTCTGACGAGACCCGCTTGGTCCCGCGGGTCTCGCACATGCAGTGAGGTCGGGCACATTGCCCGCCAGACTGGAATCGTCCGGGGACTGTCCCCGACCGTCCGTCTCCTTGGTCGTGCGACTATCCGCGCACGATCCATGCCGATATGGTGGGAACAGTCACTACCGGCAGCCGATGCTCACTGGGAGCCCATGCGACGTACGACGCTGAGGTGGATTACGCCGACGACGTTGATCATTGCGCTCGCGCTCGGAATCGCGCTGATACCTCCTGCAGGCGCGTCGACGCCGCGAGCGACAATGCAGACATCACCTTCGCTACCCGTGCTGGCGGTGCGCGCGGGAGCCTCGGCGAACATTTACGTCCTATGGCGCCGTACCGGATCATGTTCGCACTGCTGGGAGCTGACCCGGTCGCGCTACGACTTCGCACCAATCACATACACGAGTCCTCCACCGAACATCCGTCGCGTCGTCGGGAACCCGACTGGTTCGGTGGACCAGCTCGTCTTCGCCGACACGTCCGATGGCATGGCGCTCGAACAGTCAGCCAATGGTCCGGACGTTCTCTATGTCACTCATGACGCCGCACGGACGTGGACACGGTGGTCGCTTCCCAACGGTGCGCAGTTGATGGACCTCATCGCCGCCCCAGGTGGCTTCTTCGCAACCGAACGAATCTGCCGAGCTAAACCCTGGCGGTGCGTCGACACCTCGTTGCTGCGGGCCGGACCGACGGCAAGCAGGTGGATCGCAACGCCGTTGCCCGACGCACGCAGCCTTGGTGGGGAAATGGTGAGTGTTGGTGCCTGGCGCCACGACCTTTGGATCACGGGCGGCACAACTCGTCCTCCCTTTGCCTTCTTGTCCTCGTCGACTGACGATGGCGCGCACTTCACGACGCGAGCCGACGGCGCGCTCATGAGCATCGTGTCGTGTTCCCTCGAGGCAATGTCGGGCAACTCATTGTGGGCCCAGTGCCTTGGGGGGCACGCCTTTACGCTGCTCCACAGCTCAAACGCTGGGCGGTCATGGCGAGCGGTGCCGACGCCGGCTCCGAACATGCAGGGGGGAGGATTCGCTCCAATCTCAACGACGACGGGCTACCTCGACCTCGCTCTGACCCAGCGCCTCTACCTGGTTGGCCACGATGGCACAACCCTGACGTTGCAGGGCCCGAGTCCGTTCCCATTGCTCGACGAACTCCTCTTCGTGGGTGCTGAGGATGGGCTGGCGGTCGGGCAGACCACTCCGGGATCGAGTTCGCACGCGGCCTTCACTCGTGACGGCGGACGGCACTGGACGATCGTGAGGTACTAGCGACCAACAACACCAATCTGACGGCACGGAGTCACTCGCGCGCAGCCGGATCACGTCCCGCCGAGTGGTGTAACTCCGATGGAGTACGTCGCGATGCGTGACCATCTTTTCATTTGACCTTGGCCAAGGCTCCGGGCAACCCCCGACGTCGGCGCTCGAGAAAGGATCAAGGCGTTCGCAGCACCGCCGCGGTTGGCGTTGACGACTGTGGCGAGCCGTTGACCCGCGCGCCGACGGCGAGGCAAACCTGACTCGGACAGGCAACGTCGAGCAGCACCACGTAACGCAGGAACGCCGGTGTAGTGGCGTCCCACGCTGCCCCGCTCCAGTGCAGAGCGCCGCCGTAGCCAGCGGCCCAGCACGAGGCGGTCGACACACACGCGACGCTCACCGGCGACGCCCCACTCTGAGCGCCGGGATCCGCAGCGACGTGCCACGCCGCGCCCCGCAGCTGAAGCAGCGAGGTGGAACGCGACTCTCCCGCACTGATCCAACAGCCCGCGTCGACACTGCACGAGACGCTGTTGGCCACACCCGATCCAGCGGGACCCGTTCGCACCCACGTCGATCCCACCAGGTGTTCGACGAAGAGCTGGCCGAGCTGCGGGAAGGCGTTTGCCCCGCCCACGGCCCAGCAGCCCGCCGTCTCACAGGCGACCGCGTTGAGCATGGTGTCAGGAGCAGTGGGGCCGACGACCACGCTCCATGACTGACCGTTCCAGTGCTCGAGCAGATTGCGCATCGCCCGAGTGCCGCCGTCGGTGTAGCCCGCCGCCCAGCAATCGCGCGCGCTCACGCACGAGACCGATCGCAAGATGTCACCGTTGGGCGTGGGAGGACTCGGCGCGGGTAGGACTCGCCAGGAGCGGCCCACCAGTTGGGCCGCGTAGACGTGCGAGCCGTCGCGGCCCACGGCCAGGCAGTCGCCGCTGGTGGGACACGCGAGCGCGTACAGCGAGGCGCCCACCGTCGCCGGTGCGGGGAAGTCGACCCACGACGAGCCCGTCCAGCGCTCGACCAGGGGTCGCGAGGGGCCCGATCCACGGCCCTGGTAGCCGACGGCGAGGCACGAGCCCGCGATGCACGCGACGCCGCTCAAGCCGCCCCACGCACCCGGTGAGGCGACGGGGACCACCTGGACCGTGGCGGTGGTGGTGCTCGCACCGGGCCCCGTGGGACCGGTCGACGCCGGTGGCGTGGCGAACGTCAAGAGACCCGACGTCGCCGAACCGGCGCTGTTCGTCGCGACGACCCGCGCACGGTAGGTCGTCGCGGGCTCAAGGCCGTTGATCGTCACGCTGAAGGGCGTCGGCGTCGGGGCCAGCGTTCCGGGGCTGCTCGGCGGCGTCGCCTCGCCGAGCGCGCTCGAGGTGCCGTACTGGACGACGACGTTGGTCGGCAGACCGTTGGGATCGACGCTCAGCGAGACGACGGCCTGGGTCGGCTCGGTGACGCCCACGCTGGCCGACAGAATCGTCGGTGGCCCACTCGCGTCGGCGCGCGCCGTCGCACCGGCCCCGTTCGCCGCCGCCACGGCCGTCACTATCACCACGGCGATGGCGCTCGCGCGCCAGCGGCCCCGTCCGTGCCCCCCCATCGCACACCTCCTCGGCGTGGTCCTGACGCGCGATCCTACCGACACCAGCCTTCCAAGTGGCGTCGCCCCGACGGCGACGGGCGCCGGTCCCGACTGCTCAGCGGTGCGCGTCGGCGCTGACCGCGCCCGCCACCGCCGCGATCACCGCCGGACTGGTGGTGACGACCCCCAGTTCACGGTTGTAGTCGAGCGAGGCGTACGAGAAGTTCTCGCTGCCCACGAAGGCCGTCCCGCGCGCGCCCACACAGTCGACGCAGATCACCTTGGCGTGAATGTAGAGGCCCTGCGGCGAGATCGTGTGCACCCGCACGCCGGCGTGGGCGAGTTCGCCGAGCGCACTGGCCCA
>JAKAPH010000078.1 GCA_021807265.1 Actinomycetes bacterium
AACCGTTGAAAAGTCCCCACACCTAGTGCCCACCGTTTACGGCGTGGACTACCAGGGTATCTAATCCTGTTCGCTCCCCACGCTTTCGCTCCTCAGCGTCAGTATTGGCCCAGATCACCGCCTTCGCTACTGGTGTTCCTCCTGATATCTGCGCATTCCACCGCTACACCAGGAATTCCGTGATCCCCTACCAAACTCTAGTCACGATAGTTTCGGGTGGCGGCCCCAGGTTGAGCCTGGGGGTTTAACACCCGACTTATCGAACCGCCTACGAGCTCTTTACGCCCAATAAATCCGAATAACGCTTGCACCCTATGTATCACCGCGGCTGCTGGCACATAGTTGGCCGGTGCTTCTTCTACAGGTACCGTCACAATCGTTCCTGTCGAAAGAGGTTTACAACTCAGAAAGCCTTCGTCCCTCACGCGGCGTTGCTGCGTCAGGCTTTCGCCCATTGCGCAAGATTCCCTACTGCTGCCTCCCGTAGGAGTCTGGACCGTGTCTCAGTTCCAGTGTGGCTGATCGTCCTCTCAGACCAGCTATCCGTCGTTGCCTTGGTGGGCCGTTACCCCGCCAACAAGCTGATGGACCGCGAGCCCCTCCCGAAGCAAAATTCGTTTCTTCCCTCAACCATGCGATTGAGGGGAGGTATTCGGTATTAGCACCGGTTTCCCGGTGTTATCCCAATCTTCGGGGCAGGTTGCTCACGTGATACTCACCCGTTCGCCACTAAATCTTTCGGAGCAAGCTCCTTGGATTCCGTTCGACTTGCATGTATTAAGCACGCCGCCAGCGTTCATTCTGAGCCAGAATCAAACTCTCCATCAAGATCTTCAGGGTTTCCCCTTCGAATCAGAGAGCCGAATGGACGACTCTAATATCCATTCGACAACAGCTTCCTCCACGGGGTGGATTCCACTGCCTACTTCTTTTTGACGAACGACGCGTCCGGTTAGATCCGTCCATCGTCGCCCGTACTGGCTTTTGGCTCTCGTTCTTCCGTTTTCAAGGAGCGACATCGCACACGACCGAAGTCGGAGGTGCGAAGTACACCACCAGGATTTCTCCCGGTTCCCGCCGCCGTAAACCTCCCGGCTGCGGGATACTCACCCTATCAGCGCGTTACGGTCGCGTGCAAATCGCGTGACCGGCGTCTCTGACGGGAAGACCAGTGTAGCAACTGGCTCAGCGACCAAAGTGCATTTCCGGGAGTTTTTTGCAACGATTCGTAAAACTCGTGTCCGGCGGTGAACGGCGCGCCCAGCGGGCGCGCCGATCGACGCCCACCGCCCGTTCGCCGTTGCGTCCACCGCCGGTAAGAAGCCAGTCCGTCGACCTCGAACCATGCGCTGCTGGAACGCACTGAGACGGGTGGATTTGGTTTCACGTCGGCGAGGTTGCGGCTCGCGATCGGCCCGTCATATCGCGACGATCGAGACCACCTCGCGCGCAGCGCAGGCGAAGCTCAGTCGTCTCCCACGCTGAAGGCGACCCCATTGGTGATGCGCAGGAGTTCGTCAAAGGACGTGGCGAAGACGTAGTGCGGATGCCCACCGGCCGCCCAGACGACGGGCCAGTCGCCCAATGAGGTGTCCACGACGGTTCGAATTGCCGTGGGATGACCTACGGGGGCAACGCCGCCGATGGGCTGGCCCGTATGGGTGCGCACGAAGGCGGCGTTCGGGCGCCGTACCTCGAGCGCGCCGAGGAAGGTCGCCAGTCGATCGGTGTGGACCCGATGGGCACCGGAGGTCATGACCAGGATCGGCTCGCCGTCAGCGTCAAAGATGAGCGAATTCGCGACCTGGCCAACCTCGATGTCCAGTTGGGCCGCTGCCGCAGCGGCCGTCGGCGATGGGTCGATCGTCTCGACGATGGCGCTGGTCACCCCCAGTCGGTCGAGCGCGTCTCGCACGAGCTGGCCGTTGGGATGCAGCGTGGTGATGGGTCGAACGTTCACGCACTCGGCTCGGTACGGTCGGCTCCGAGCTCGCGCAGCCGCCGGTGGAGGTCCGCGGCCACCCGGTGCCAGGTCTCGGCCTGGTTGGGCCACGCCACGGGCCCCGACGCACCGCGAGAGCGCCGACTCTGCAGGGTCTCTCGTGGCGCGAAGACGTCGACGAAGGCTGCGAGCGCCGGCGTCTCAGCGACCACGTCGCGAAACGGCCGTCCCGTCCTGATCGATGAGCCCACCGCGGTCCCGACGAGTTCGTGCGCCTCGCGGAACGGGACGCCCGTCTGGACGAGTCGTTCGGCGATGTCGATTGCCGCCAGGTACGGATCGTCGGCCGCGCGAGCGGCCACGTCGCCGTTGAACGTCATCGACTCATAAGTGCCGCGCAGCGCATCGAGCACCAGGACAACGTTGCGCAACGAATCGAAGAGCGGTTCCTTATCCTCTTGCAGGTCGCGGTTGTAGGCGAGCGGCAGACCCTTCAGCACCACGAGCAGCGACGTGAGGTTGCCAATGAGCCGGCCCGTCTTGCCGCGCGCGAGCTCGGCGACGTCGCTGTTCTTCTTCTGGGGCAGCATCGACGAACCCGTGGTAAACGCGTCACCGAGCGTCGCGAAGCCAAACTCCGCGCTCGTCCAGAGGACGAGTTCCTCGCCCATGCGCGAGAGATGCACACCGAGCAGCGCAATGTCAAAAAGCGTCTCGGCGACGAAGTCCCTGTCACTCACGGCGTCCATCGAATTCGCGAACGCCCGGTCAAAGCCCATCAGCGCGGCAGTCGTGCCGGGGTCGATGGGTAGTGACGTGCCGGCAACCGCGCCCGCCCCGAGTGGCGAGACGTTCAGTCGCCGGCGGGTGTCCAGGAGCCGGTCGATGTCGCGCGTCAGGGCCCAGGCGTGCGCGCCGAGGTGGTGGGCCAGCAGCACGGGCTGCGCTCGCTGCAGATGGGTGTACCCGGGCAGGTAGCGATCCGGGTCGCTCTCGCCTATCGCGAAGAGGGTCTCGGCTAGCGCCAGCACTCGTCCGGCGACGTCAACGAGCGCGTCGCGCACGTAGAGCCGCAGGGTCGTCGCCACCTGGTCGTTGCGACTTCGGGCCGTGTGCAGCTTCGCCCCGGTCGCCCCCGCCAATTCGGTGACGCGCCGCTCGATCGCCATGTGGATGTCTTCGTCGGCCCCGGACCGCACGAAGACCCCTCGGTCGAACTCGCTCTCGACCTCGCCAAGGGCCTCCAGGAGGACCTGCTCCTCGTCAACCGAGAGCAGGCCCGCCTGGACGAGGCCCTGCACGTGGGCCCGCGACCCAGCGATGTCGTGGTGATAGAGCACGTGGTCGAAGGGGTAACTCTCAGAGAGATGCCACAGCGAGCTCGCCATAGACGACTCGAAGCGACCGTGCCACAACGTCATTTCGACCGTGGCACCGTGTTCTTTGCCCCTTGGCGGGCGGCCCAGGTCTTCACACCAAGACCATAGATCCGAACGTAGCCTTCGGAGTCCGCGTGACGGAAGGTGTCGGCCGCATCGTAGGTGGCGAGCCCGTAGTCGTACAGCGCTTTGTCGCTGCGCCGACCGATCACGCGCATCACGCCGGGCGCTTCGAAACGAAGCCGGACGTCGCCCGAGATGTGGCGCTGGGTCTCGAGGACGAAGGCGTCGATGGCCTCCTTGAGCGGCGAGAACCACATGCCGTCATAGACCAGCTCGGACCATCGGGGCTCGAGTCGCGCCTTTTCGTGGTGGACATCGCGCTCCAGGTTGAGGTCCTCGAGATCGGCGTGCGCGGCGATCAGGGCCAGAGCGGCCGGGCATTCGTAGACCTCGCGGCTCTTGATACCCACCCGACGGTTCTCAACCATGTCCAGGCGGCCGAAGCCTGTCGAACCCGCACGGTGGTTGAGCGTGCGAATGAGGTCGGCGAGGTTCATCACGATGCCGTCGAGAGCGACCGGCACACCCTCGCGGAACGTGATCGTGAGCTCCACCGGCTCGAGGTTGGTCACCCGGGTCAACGTGTAGGGCTCGCTCGGCGGCTCCGCCCACGGATCTTCCATCTCGCCGCACTCGATCGCCCGGCCCCACAGGTTCTCGTCAATCGAGTAGATCTTCTCCTTGGTGGCCCGAATCGGAATCTGCCACTTCTCGGCGTAGTCCACCGAATCCGCCCGGGTCATCCCCCAGTTGCGTGCCGGCGCCAACACTTCGAGGTCGGGCGCCAGGGCGTGCGTGCCCACCTCGAATCGAACCTGGTCATTGCCCTTGCCCGTACAGCCGTGCGCGACGGCCGTCGCGTTGAACTTGCGCGCCTGGTCGACCAGGTGGCGCACGATCACTGGGCGTGAGAGCGCCGACACGAGCGGGTATTTGCCCTCGTAGCGGGCGTTGGCCATGATCGCGGGCGCGCAGAACGCTTCGGCCATCTCGTCGCGGGCGTCCACGACGACGCAGTCGATCGCCCCGGCCGCCAGCGCCCGATGCTTGATGTCCTCGAAGCTCTCCGAGCTGTCGGGGTCCTGGCCCACGTCAACGAGAACGCACACCACCTCCGCGTCCCACTCCTCCATCATCCAGCGGATGGCCACGGACGTATCCAACCCTCCGCTATACGCCAACACGACACGCTTGGTCATCGCTGTTCCTTTCTCGATTCCGTCTTCATTCCAACCCGGCAAGTTCACGGAAGCTCTCCGCTATCGCGGCGCCACCGTGCTCATCACTGGCGATGACCAGCAAGGTGTCATCACCGGCCACGCTGCCCAGCACGCCGTCGAGGGCGCTGCGGTCAAGCGCGGACGCTACAACGTGCGCACAGCCGGGCGGTGTGCGCAAGACCACGAGGTTCGCGGAACTCTCAACCGACACCACCCACTCGCCCATCATGCGCCGCAGGTGGTCGAGCGGGGGCGAACTGAGCTTGGGCGAGCTGGCGACGACGATGCGCCTCGAGCCGTGCTCGTCGCGGACCTTGATCGTCCCCAGTTCCTGCAAGTCGCGCGTAACGGTGGCCTGGGTCGCGGTGATCCCCTCACCCTGGAGCCGGGTCACGAGTTGCGCGGCGGTCGAAATCACCTCACGCTCGATGAGCTCGTTGATCCGATGCTGGCGTTGGGTCTTGGTCATCATTCACCGTCCTTTATCCATCGAAGCGCGCCGACCATCGCCGAGCGCCGGTGCGCAACCTGTTGCCACACGAGCGACGCCGGCCCATCGAGCACGTCGTCGGTGATCTCGTCACCGCGATGCGCGGGCAGGCAGTGCAAGACCACCGCCCCGGGGGCCGCACCGTCGAGCAGGGAACCGTCAACGCGAAAGTCGGCCAGGTCCTTGCGACGGCGCTTCGTCTCCTCTTCGAAACCCATGGAGACCCAGGCGTCGGTGTAGACGACGTCCGCACCCCGTACGGCTTCTGTCGGCGACGCAGTCAGGCGCAACCTCGCCCCGTCGATAGCCAGTGGATCCTCGTCGGTACCCGCGGTCAGTTGGTAGCCCTCGGGTGCGCCGACGACGACCTCGGCGCCGAGCCGCGTCAGCGCCACCGCCAGTGACCGCGTCACGTTGGTCGCGTCGCCCACGTAGGCCACGCGCAGCCCGGCCAGCTGGCTCGCGTCTCCCCCGGCGAAGTGGTCGGCGATTGTCAGCACGTCCGCAATCGCCTGGGTCGGGTGCGCTACGTCGCTCAGCAGGTTGATCAACGACAGTCGGTCCTTCGTAGCACTGCGGATCCGGCCGAACACCGCGTGGTGTCGGACGCGCATTGCGCACACGGCGTACAGGGCGTCGATCGTTCGCCCGACGTCCTCGGCGGACTCGCGGGTGTCCAGTCCGATCTCGTCGTCGCTGAAGAAGGTCACGTAGCCGCCGAGCTCCTGCACCGCGGTCGAAGAGGCGGCCCGGGTGCGCAGACTCGGACGCTCGAACACGAGCGCCACACCCTGACCCGCCAACAGCGCGTCATCGAGCGGTGCGCGCGCCGCCTCGAGGATTGCTCGAAGGTCGTCGTCGCCCAATTCGCTAATCGTGACTACGTGGCGACTCATCGCTTCACCTCCGTGCTCGGGATCGTGCCGTCCAGTACGCCCACCAGCGCGTGTGCACGCGTGCCGTTGGCGAGCACGACCCTCGCGGCGCCGGCGTCCAGAGCGTCCAGCGCGGCCTGCATCTTGGGAATCATGCCGTCGCGAATCGAACCGTCGGCCATCATCGTGCGCACGTCGGCGCTGGATACCGACGCCAAGGCGCTCCCGGGGTCCTCGGGATCGCGACGCAGCTGGTCCACGTCGCTCAGCAGTACCAGGGTCGCCGCACCGATGGCGGCGGCAATCGAGCCCGCGACCGTGTCGGCGTTGCAGTTGAGCAACTCGCCCGCGGCGTCGCTCGCCACCGGTCCGATCACCGGAGTCCAGCCCTCGTCGAGTAGGTCGAGTACGAGTCGCCCGTCGACACGGAGCTCGCGTGCCACCCGTCCGAGTTGTCCGCCGTGCGCCGAAGCCTTCACCAGGGCTCCGTCGACGCCGCTCAGCCCCACGGCGGCGAGCCCGCCACGGCCGAGCGCCGCTGTGATGCGCTGGTTCACCAGACCGAGGGCCATCGCGACGTACTCCATGGTCACCGAATCGGTGACGCGCAACCCATTGACGAACGCACTGGACAGGCCGACCTGTTCGAGCAGGGACGCGATCTGCGGCCCGCCTCCGTGCACGACGACGGCGGCGTTGAGCGCGCGAATCGCGCCGATGTCCTCGGCGAGATCCCTGAGGACCGGCGAGTCCGCGTTCAACCGGTCGAGCGCGTGCCCGCCGACCTTGATGACGACCCGGTTCACGGCGTCACGCCACTGCGCGGCAGACCGAGCGTCTCGTCATGGCCGGTCGCGACGTTCCACGCCTGGACCGCCTGGCCCGCGGCGCCCTTCAGGAGGTTGTCAATCGAGCTCATGGCGAGCAGCCAACCCGTGCGCTCGTCGACGCGTGCCGAGACGAAGCACAGGTTGCTGCCGACGGCGTCCTTCAAGGTTGGCGGCTCGTCCGTGACCACCACGAAGGGATCGTCGTCGTAGGCCTCGTGCAGCAGGGCCATCGGGTCGAATCCGGCGTTGGCGAGCACCGGGGCGTAGGCGCTCACGAGCATCCCCCGGCTCACCGGCACGAGGTGGGGCGTGAAGAGCAGCTGCGCCCCCAGTTCTTGTTGCATCTCGGGTGTGTGCCGATGGGTGAGCAGGCTGTACGCCTCGGCGTTTGCGGCCAGTCGAGCGAAGTGCAACCGGTCCGACGTCCCCCGGCCGGCACCCGAGACGCCGCTGAGTGCGTTTACCACGATGCCGCGTCGTTCCACGACACCGGCGTCGACGAACGGCCCGAGCGCCAATGATGTCGCGGTCGGGTAGCAGCCTGGTGCGGCAATGAGTTGCGCGCCGACGAGCTCGGACCGGTGCCGTTCGACCAGGCCGTAGCGCGCACGCCCCAGCAGGTCGGGCCGGGCGTGCGCGTGGCCGTACCAGCGCTCGTACTCCGCGGGGTCGTGCAAGCGGAAATCCGCCCCCAGATCCACCACCGCCGCCCCGGCCGCCAGCAGGTCAGGCACGAAGCGCTGGCTGTGGCCGTGGGGCAAGGCCACGAAGACGGTGTCGAGTTGCGCGTCGAGCGCCGACTCGGTCGGCTCGTAGACGAGCGTCGGGGCGAGCGCCGCGAGCGCGGG
>JAKAPH010000079.1 GCA_021807265.1 Actinomycetes bacterium
ATCTTACACCTTCGGACAACCGAACCTGGCCAGTGCCGCTGGCATAGGACTTGGTTTGCAACGACAACGTGCCCTTCTCCGGCTCAACGCTTCCCCGGTCGAACTGTAAGTTCGGCGAGGCCGCGACAAGTAAGGGATTGGAGGTGGTTAGGTGAAACGAGCAATGCTGGGACTTGGTGCGTTGGTACTGGCCCTGGCGGTTGCGGCACCTGCTGGAGCGCTCGAGCGAGGGGCTGGCCCTTCGCCCGAGCTGACCGACGGGTCACACATTGTTGCTCGCTACACCCTCTGCCAAGGCGCCTCGCCGGACCGGGTGATGACTGTGACAGTCGCCCGCTCGAAGCCACTCAACCCCGAGCACTTCACCTTTCCGGCGCGGACGCGGGGATCAAGGCCCGCCGTTGTACGAGCGCTGGCGCACGCACTGTGTTCGCTGCCGATGATGCCCGCCGGGGTGCAAGCCTGCCCCGCCGACTGGGGTGCCAACTACCGTCTCCAGTTCTCGCTGGCAAAATCGTCGGTTTCGGGCGTCGTGGGCGCCAGCCTCATCAACCCCATATCGGTCCAGGCGACGGGCTGTGAGGTCGTCAGGGGCCTGGGTACGACACGATGGGCGATGTCTAGTGCCAAGCTCTTCGCCGCCCTCGGGACGGCGATCGGTCTGCGACACGCAACCCGAGCAACGTTCGCGGGCCAGATCGTGGTGCACGGCGCGTAGGTGGGCGTCAGTGCGAGGACGTGCGAATCCGTCGAGTCGCGCGGGCTCAACGGCAAAACAGCGTGCAGGACGGTGAGGACTACTAGCAGCGCCACGTCGCGTGACGCGCCGAGGGCTCCCGGGACTTGGCCGCGATCTAGGTGGAGGGACACCGCGAGCACCTCGCCGATACCGCGACCCCGAACACTTGATTGTGTTGGTCGATGTGGGCGACCCTCACGTGTGATGGCGATCGAAGCACCTACGAAGGAAGCCGACGCGGCAAGCAAGCACGAGTGGGCGCACTCAAGATTCCGGTTCTCTTGCTCGAGTTCGGCGACTCGATACTTGTCCGTGGTTGCCACACCGCCGGTTGAACTATCGTCGACGTCGGCCCGGCGGACCCAGGCGCGCGCACGTTCGGGGCCGTAGCCCAACTGGTCGGCGACGCGCTGGACAGTCCCTTGACTCGTTCCGAGGATACAGTCATAGTGACCTCCATTTGGGAGAAGTCCACTATGCCAACGAAGACGACGAAACTTGGTCTTCTATTTCGAATCAGCCTGTGCGCTACCGGCATGGCTCTCTTGGCTTGCACGCCGGTGTTTGCGGCCGGAAGTCACAGTGCTAGTAGTTACGCACTGTCCACTGGCCCCACGTTTGGGGTATTTGGCGACAAACTACACAAGAACGTCAGTGAGACTTTTTCAATCGTGAATGGGAATTCTCGGCAAGTCTTTATTGAAAAGATTGGGAAGAACGGACCTGGCTTACAGTTGCTCGTCGCCTCTGGTTTTGGAAAGACCAGGAAGTTAGAGGTCCCTTCAGGGGCGCGAAGGATTTACCGCATTCCTGCGCATAAGTCGCTTCGTATCACCGTCTGGTACCACGTCACTGATTGCGCCAAGGTTCCTACTGGTTCGTGGCCACTTTCTTTGGATGTCGCGTGGAACTCTGAGAATTGGCGACGAGTCAACTTGCAAATTTCTGCCACACCCTCAGTGCCGTGGCCGAAGTCTATGACTCGTTGGGTATGTTAGGGCATGCATTCGATTAATTGTGAGTCGATCTCTATTGATTAACTCGCAGAGTGACTGGAAATGTCGCGGTTTATGATACAGCTCAATTGGTGAATGGGCCCGACCAAACGGTCGGGCCCATTCCCCTTCTTCAATACGTCTATCAGTACGTTCGCACTGCGATCTTGTTAAGCGAGAACACCGCCAGGAATCACGAGCAGCCGCTCGTCGCACCACAGCTCGAGCAGACGAAGCACGATCCCGCCTGCTGCATCACGTTGCCGCACTGGTAGCACATGGGTGCGTCGCGCATCTCGGAGCGACGATAGGGAGCGGGCTCACTCGCCACCACCGGTGCGGGCGAGGGCTCCGAGTCGACGAGTGCCGGCTGAACGCTGATTCCCAGCGTCGGCGTCGCCTGCTCGGCGATCTCGGGCAGTGTGGGCTGGAGCCGTTCACTCGTCGACAGGACCCCGAGCTCCTCGCGCTCGGCCGAAGTCAGGTAGTCCAGGGCCAGGCGACGGAAGATGTAGTCCACGAGCGACGTCGAGATACGCAGGTCCGCGTCGTCGGTCATGCCCGACGGCTCGAACTTCATGTTCACGTACTTGCGCACGTAGGTCGACAGCGGCACACCGTGCTGCAGGCCCAAGCTGATCGAGATCGAGAACGCGTCCATGATGCCCGCGAGCGTCGAACCCTGCTTGGAGACCTTGATGAAGACCTCCCCAGGCCGCCCGTCCTCGTACTCCCCGACCGTGACGTAGCCCTCGCAGTCCGCGACGCGGAACGCGAAGGTGGTCGACACGCGACGACGCGGCAAGCGCTCGCGCACGGCGCCGACGACGACGTGGGACGTGTCGTTCTTCGCGGCCTCGAGCGCTGCTTCGAGCTTCGTGATCCGGCCGTAGAGGTCGGCGGTCGCCGCGTCTTGGGCCGCGGTCTCGGGGCTGACGTCCGCGTCCTTCTTCGCCATCGAGAGCGGCTGGCCGACCTTGCAGTTGTCACGGTAGATGGCGACGGCCTTCACGCCGAGTCGCCAGGCGACCATGTGCAGGGCCTCGATGTCCTCCACTGACGCCTCTTCGGGCATGTTGACGGTCTTGGAGATCGCCCCCGAGATGAACGGCTGGACCGCGCCCATCATCTTGACGTGACCCAGGTAGTGGATGGCGTTGTCGCCCATCGAGCAGGCGAACACCGTCAAGTGCTCGGGCTTGAGGCCCGGCGCGCCGACGATCGTCTTGTGCTCGTCGATGTAGGCCACGATGGCCGCGGCGGTGTCCTCGTCGTAGCCGAGGACCGCGAGCGCGCGCGGCACCGTCTGATTGACGATGGACATGTTGCCGCCGCCGACCAACTTCTTGAACTTCACGAGTCCGAGGTCGGGCTCAATGCCGGTTGTGTCGCAGTCCATGAGGAGCCCAATCGTGCCCGTCGGTGCGAGCACCGAGGCCTGCGCATTGCGCACGCCGTAGTGCTGACCGAGCTCGACGGCGTCATCCCACGCCTGCTGGGCGGTCTGGAGCAACTCGTGGGGAGCGAGCGCCGCGTCGATCTGGTGGGACGCGTCGCGGTGCATCCGCAGTACGTTGATCATCGGCTCGGCGTTCTCGGCGTAGCCTTCGTGGGGGCCGAGCCGGCCCGCGATACGGGCACTCGTCGTGTAGGCATGGCCGGTCATCAGGGCCGAGATCGCCGCCGCCCACGCCCGACCGGCGTCGGAGTCATAGGCGAGGCCCGACGCCATCAAAAGCGCGCCCAGGTTGGCGTACCCGATGCCGAGCTGGCGGAACTTTCGCGAGTTCACGCCGATCATCTCGGTCGGATAGTCGGCGGCGCCGACGATGATCTCCTGAGCGGTGAAGAGGACCTCGATGGACGCCTTGAATGCGTCGACGTCGAAGCGACCATCCTCGCCCAGGTACTTCATCAGGTTGAGACTCGCGAGGTTGCACGCGGAGTTGTCGATGTGCATGTACTCCGAGCACGGGTTGGAGCCGTTGATCCGCGCCGTGTTGGGCGACGTGTGCCACTTGTTGATCGTGGTGTCGAACTGGAGTCCCGGGTCGGCGCACTCCCACGCGGCCTGGGCGATCTCACGCCAGATCGTGCGGGCCTTCACGGTGGAGATCACCGCGCCGTCGCCGCGCGCGGTGAGGTGCCAGTCGGCGTCGTCGAGCACGGCCTGCATGAAGTCGTCCGAGATGCGCACCGAGTTGTTGGCGTTCTGGTATTGAATCGACGTGATGTCCTTGCCGTCGAGATCCATGTCGAACCCGGCGTCACGCAGGACCCGCGCCTTCTTCTCCTCCTGGGCCTTGCACCAGATGAACTCCTCAACGTCGGGGTGGTCCACGTCGAGGATGACCATCTTCGCAGCCCGCCGGGTCTTGCCACCCGACTTGATGGTGCCGGCCGACGCGTCAGCGCCGCGCATGAACGAGACGGGACCGCTGGCGGTGCCACCGCCCTCGAGCAACTCGGCGCTCGCGCGAATCTTGGAGAGGTTGACGCCGGCCCCCGAGCCGCCTTTGAAGATGATGCCCTCTTCGGTGTACCAGTTGAGAATCGAGCGCATCGAGTCCTCGACGGCGAGGATGAAGCAGGCGCTGCCCTGCTGGGGCACGCCCTTGACGCCGATGTTGAACCAGACCGGCGAGTTGAACGCCGCGCGCTGGGTGATGAGCAGGAACTTCAGCTCGGCACGGAACGCCTCGGCCTCCTCGTCGTCGACGAAGTACTCGCCCTCCACGCCCCAGGTGGTGATGGTGTCGACGATCCGGTCGACCACCTGCTTGAGGCTGGTCTCGCGTTCGGCGGTCCCGAGGGTGCCGCGGAAGTACTTCTGGGCGAGGATGTTGGTGGCGTTGAAGGACCACGTCGAGGGGACCTCGACGCCCAGCTGCTCGAAGGCGACCGATCCGTCGCGGAAGTTCGAGATGCGCGCGTCGCGACGATCCCAGGTCACCTGGTCGTAGGGATGACGGTCGTCAGCGGTGAAGAATCGCCGAAGTCCAATACCGAGCCGTTGCGGAGCGATAGCCATGTCACTTACTCTTTTCCTGTACGTATCCGACACCACGCGCCTCGACGCCGCTGGGAGTGGGTTCGCCGGAAAGACTTCCCCTAAACCACAATATGTTGTGGTTGCTCCACAGTTCGACGCAAGATGCTGTGTAATTACAGCACTGTAACTACATGGCGTCAACCTCTTTTTTCACTAATCTTCGCGGGCCGTGCGATTGCTGGCCTTTGGGCCCACATCCACACGGGCGCCCCTGGTCGGGCTGGCTAGCCTGACCCTGATGGACCTGGTTCTCGCCCTTGACGCCGGTACGACTGGCGTGCGCGCGGTGGCCTTCTCGCCAACCACCGAGGTTGTCACCTCAGCCTACCGGGAGCTCACCCAGCACTTCCCGCGCCCCGGGGAGATCGAGCACGACGCCGCCGAAATCGCCGCGCTGTCGGTCCAGGCCATGCGCGAGGTCGCCGTCGCGGTCCGCGCTCGGGGCGACCGGATCATTGCGATCGGCATCACCAACCAGCGCGAGACGACAGTCGCCTTTGACCGCGAGCGCACCGCTCCCCTGCACCGGGCCATCGTCTGGCAGGATCGGCGCACGGCGCCCCGGTGCGACGAGCTCCGCGCCGCGGGCCACGAGGCGTCGGTGCGGGCCACGACCGGCCTCGTGATCGACCCGTACTTCTCGGCCACCAAGATGGCCTGGCTGCTCGAGCGCGGACACCTGGACGACGCGCTCGCGCCCACGCTCGGCACCGTCGACACCTGGCTGCTCTGGTGGCTAAGCGGCAACGTCGAGGGTGGCACTCTCGCCACCGAGCCGTCGAACGCGGCGCGCACGATGCTCATGGACCTGGGCACCCTCGACTGGTCGGGCTCGATGGCGGCGGCCTTCGCAGTCCCCGTCGAGCTCCTCGCACCGATTCGCCCCTCGGCGTCGACCTTCGGTGTCATCGACCCGTCGGTGCTGCCCGAGCTGGCGGGCGTCCCGATCACGGCCGTACTCGGTGACCAGCAGGCGGCGCTCTTTGGCCAGGCGGGGTTCACCGCCGGAGTCGTGAAGGCGACCTACGGCACAGGGGCCTTCGTCATGGCCAACGCCGGCGAGGCGGTGCCCGAGGTCGTGGACGGTTTGCTCTCCACCGTCGCCTGGGACCTGGGCGCCTTCGGCCCCGCGACCTACGCCCTCGAGGGATCGGCCTTCGTCGCGGGTGCGGCGATCCAGTGGCTGCGTGACGAGCTCGGCGTCATCGCCGCTGCGTCGGACCTCGAGACGCTGGCGCGCAGCGTCGCCGACGCGGCGGGGGTCCAGGTGGTGCCCGCCTTCACCGGCCTCGGCTCGCCGTTCTGGCGTCCGGAGGCGCGCGGCGCCATCGTCGGCCTGAGCCAGGCGGCCGGGCGAGCCCACATCGCACGGGCCCTCGTCGAATCCCTCGCGCACCAGGTGCGCGCGATGATCGACGCGTTCGCGTCATCGGGACTCGCACTGACCGAGCTGCGCGCCGATGGCGGGGCGGCGAGGATGGACCTCCTGCTCGAACTCCAGGCCACCGGCTGCCGTCTGCCCGTCGTTCGCAGTGCGTCCCTGGAGGCCACCGCCCGCGGTGCCGCCACCCTGGCCGGACTGAGTTGCGGACTCTGGCCTTCGCTCGAGACGCTCGCCGGCTACTGGCGCGCCGAGCGGCGCTTCGAACCAGCAGATCCACTCGCCCTCGACGAGACCTATCGTTCCTGGAGACGGGCCGTCGAGCGCGTTTAAGTGGCCAAATCAACTGGAGGGGATCGTGTCGATGTATGCGACCACGCGGATTCACGATGGACTGGCCTTCGGGGAGAGTCCCCGGTGGCGCGAGGGCCGGCTCTGGTTCAGCGACTTCTACCGCCACGGCGTCTTCAGCGTCGCGCCCGACGGTAGTGACGAGCGGTTGGCCTACGAGGTCCCCGGCCAGCCGTCGGGACTCGCCTGGCTACCCGGCGGAGACCAGCTCTGCGTGTCGATGACCGACCACCTCGTCTTGCGCGTCGGCCCATCGGGGACAACGGTCCACGCCGACATCAGCCCGTACTGCGGGTTCTGGGCCAACGACCTCACGACCGGGGCGAGCGGTGTCGCCTACGTCGGCAACTTTGGCTTCGACCTCGACGACGTCGTCGAACGCACCGGCTTCGAGGGCCTCTTCGCGGTGCCGCCGCCCACCACCAACCTCGTCGTGCTCGCTCCCGACGGATCAGTTCGCCAGGTCGTGTCCGATCTGTCGTTCCCCAACGGCGCGGTGATCACGCCCGACGGCTCCACGCTCATCATCGCCGAAACCTTGGCTGGCCGGCTCACGGCCTTCACGGTCGCCGAGGACGGCACGCTGCACGACCGGCGGGTTTGGGCCACGCTCGAGTTCGCGGCGCCCGACGGCATCTGCCTCGATGCCGAGGGGCAGGTCTGGTTCGCCAACGCCGCCACCAACACGTGCCAGCGCGTGCGCGAGGGTGGTGAGGTCACGGCGACCGCGACGACCACCCAAACCGCCTTCGCCTGCGCCCTGGGCGGCGACGATGGATCGTCGCTCTACGTCATGACCGCGCCGACGAGCAGTCGCTTCCACGCCGCCGATACCCGCCTCGCGGCCATCGAGTCCGTGCGCGTGGAGATCCCCGGGGCGGCTCGGCCCTAGTCGGCGCGCAGCTCGGGCAGCGCCCGACGCACCGAGCGGATCGCCTGGTGGGTACGGGCCTCGTTCTCGATGAGCGCGAAGCGCACGTGACCGTCGCCACCCGCGCCGAAGCCCACCCCGGGACTCGTCGCGACGTCAGCCTCTTCGATGAGCTTGGTCGCGAAGGCGAGCGAGCCCATTTCGCGATAGGGCTCGGGGATCGGGGCCCAGAT
>JAKAPH010000080.1 GCA_021807265.1 Actinomycetes bacterium
GGCGTTCGAGGCGCTCACCCCGTAGCGTTCGCGTCGCCCGATCGGCGACAATGCGCCCAACCGGTATCGGTGCCGCGAGTCCCCGGCTGTGGAAGATCAGGCCGAGCCGAGCCGCGTCGTCCGTGACGATGAGCAACTCGTAGTCCTCCCCGCCGCTCAGCGCTTCGTCGGCGGTCGCGCCCTCGGCGACGGGCACCTCGTCGAGCGCAAAGCCGACGCCGCTCGCGTCGCACAGCCGGTGCAGGTCGAGCGCGAGCCCGTCACTCACGTCCATCATCGCGTGCACCGAGGCGCTGCGCGCCGCCACGCCCTCGGCGAGGCGCGACCAGGGTCGCCGGTGGGCGACGACGAGCGGATGGTCGAGTCCCGCACCCGCCCGGCGCAGACGCAGCCCCGCCGCGGAACGGCCGAGGGGGCCGGTCACCAGGATCTTGTCCCCCGGTTTGGCCCCGCTGCGCAGGACCGCGCCCTTGCCGGGGCACTCGCCCAGCACGGTCGCCGCGACCGCCACGTCACGCCCGACGCTGAGGTCCCCGCCCACGATGGGACAGTCGGTCGCACTGGCGGCGTCGGCGATGCCCCGGTGCAGCTCCTCGAGGTCGGTGCCCGGCGGGGCCGTGACCGCGACGACGATCGCCCGGGCCCGCGCGCCCATCGCCGCGAGGTCCGAGACCGCGGCGGCCACGGCCTTGAACCCGAGGTCCTCGAGCGGGAAGAGGGTCGAGTCCAGGTGCACGCCCCACACCGCGGTGTCGGTGCTCACGAGGGTCTGGCCCACGAAGGGCAGGAGCACCGCCGCGTCGTCACCAACGTGAACCTCGCCGGCGGGCGTGTTGCGCCGACCCACGATGGCGGCGATACGCTCCAATATGTCGTCTTCGCGGCGTACGGGTCCCTCTAGGGGGACACCGGGTGGGCCGTCCGTCGCGTTCATGACACCAAGACGTTGTCGAGTGGCAACGGAGAGACTACGGAGGGCCTCACGTGTCGTACCCCACCCGCAACCAGCAACTCATTGACTGGGTTGAGAAGGTTGCCGCACTCACTACACCTGATCGTATCCACTGGTGCGATGGATCAGCCGAGGAATACGACGCGCTCTGCCAGTTGCTGGTGGACAACGGCACCTTCACCAAGCTCGCCGACGCCAAGCGACCCAACAGTTACTACGCCGTCTCGGACCCGGGCGACGTCGCGCGCGTCGAAGACCGAACCTTCATCTGCTCGCGTCTCGAGGGCGACGCCGGCCCGACTAACAACTGGCGCGACCCCGATGAGATGCGCGAGACCCTCGACGGCCTCTTCGCGGGCTCGATGCGCGGGCGCACGATGTACGTCGTGCCCTTCTCGATGGGACCCCTCGGCTCGAACATCGCCCACATCGGCGTCGAGATCACCGACTCGGCCTACGTGGCGGTCTCGATGCGCATCATGACGCGCATGGGCGCGGGCGCGCTCGAGGTCATGGGCGAGCACGGCACCTTCGTGCCGTGCCTGCACTCGGTCGGCATGCCCCTCGCCGACGGCCAGGCCGACGTCGCGTGGCCGTGCGACGCGGAGAACAAGTACATCGTGCAGTTCCCCGAGACACGCGAGATCATCTCCTACGGCTCGGGCTACGGCGGCAACGCACTGCTCGGCAAGAAGTGCTTCGCCCTGCGCATCGCGTCGGTGATGGCGCGCGACGCCGGCTGGCTCGCCGAGCACATGCTCATCCTGAAGTTGACCAACCCCGCCGGTGAGACCCGCTACGTCGCCGGGGCCTTCCCGAGCGCCTGTGGCAAGACGAACCTCGCGATGCTCGTGCCCACCCTGCCCGGCTGGAAGGTTGAGACCATCGGCGACGACATCTGCTGGATGAAGCCGGGTCCCGACGGGCGCCTCTACGCGATCAACCCCGAGGCGGGGTTCTTCGGCGTGGCGCCGGGCACCAATTTCGACACCAACCCCAACGCGATGTACTCGGTCGAGGCGAACACCATCTTCACCAACACCGCGCTCACCGACGACGGCGACATCTGGTGGGAGGGCATGGGGCCCGCGCCGGCGCACCTCACCGACTGGCGCGGCCAGTCCTGGACACCCGAGACGGGCACGCCCGCCGCACACCCCAATTCGCGCTTCACCGCGCCGGCCGCCCAGGACCCGGCCATCGCGCCCGAGTGGCAGGACCCCGCGGGCGTGCCGATCGACGCGATCCTCTTCGGTGGCCGTCGCGCCAGCGTCGTGCCGCTCGTCTTCCAGTCGCGCGACTGGGCCCACGGCGTCTTCCTCGGCTCAATCATGGCCTCCGAGACGACCGCCGCCGCCACGGGCGCCGTCGGGAACCTCCGTCGCGACCCCTTCGCGATGCTGCCGTTCTGCGGCTACAACATGGCCGACTACTTCGCGCACTGGCTCACGTTCGCCGATCGCTTCGACGAGTCCAAGCTGCCCAAGATCTTCTACGTCAACTGGTTCCGCAAGGCTGACGACGGACACTGGCTCTGGCCCGGCTACGGCGAGAACAGCCGCGTGCTCGAGTGGGTGTTCGAGCGCACCGCGGGGCGCGGCGACGCCGTCGACACGGCCATCGGCGCGGTGCCGGCGCCCGGCGCGCTCAACGTCGAAGGGCTCAACTTGCCCGACGCCGATCTCGCACTGCTGCTCTCGGTCAACAATGATGAGTGGCGCAACGAGGTGCCACTCATCCGCCAGCACTTCGCGCAGTTCGGCGACCGACTGCCCGCCACGTTGGCCGAGCAGGTCGACGACCTCGAACGTCGCCTGGGCTAGTTCACCGCTGCACGCCTCCGCGCAACGGCCGCCTTCGCAGTCGTTTCGCGGAGGCGTGACCGCTCGGCAATGTCTCAGCGACCGGCGTACCGGCGGCCGACGCCGTAGAAGAGTGCGCCCACCGCGGCGATGACCGCGATGAAGCGATCGCCCGAGACGAACGCGAGCGAGATCCCGACCGGGATGACCGCGCCGATCACCCAAGCGAGCTGTTGGCGCACGGCGAAGCGGGCGAAGGTCCGGCCCTGGGCGCCCGGCGGAACGTGTCGTTGGGTGATGGCGTCAAAGCTGGGCTGGGCGACCGCCGCGCAGAGCCCGAACCAGCCCGCGACGATCGCCTGTCCGACGAAGGACGGGTAATTGCTCGCCACCGCGGCGCCGAGCGCCGTGGCGAGTAGCGCGTAGGCGAGGAGCGTCGATTCGCGCACGGCGTTGCGGGCCCGGGTGACCAGACCCAGTCCGAGAAGCGCACCGACGGCGCTCATCGCGAGCGCGAAGGCGAACCACCCCAGACCCGCGTGCCCTCGACGAAGTCCGAAGGCGAGCAGGAACGTCGCGAAGCCCACGGTGAATCGCATCAACGCGGCGGCGCCGAGTCCCCAGGACACCTCCACGTCGCCGAGCGGATTGAGGGCGTGACGGTCGCGCTCGGCCTGGGACATCTGGGTGAACTCCTCGCGCACGATCCGCGCCGGACGCTGCAGCCTCACGCTCACGAGCGTCGCGCCCACGTAGACGATCGACGCCGCCACGAGGACCGACGGCGCACCAATCCCCTTCAACAGGCCCGCCGCCACGGTGCCCGCGAGCAACCCCGCAATGGTCCCGAGCAAGGTCAGCTGGGCGTTGAAGCCGGCGAACCCGGCGGCCTCTCCCCCGGCGTCGGTGGGCCACCCGGCGTTGCCGACGGATGATCCGTGCTCGCTGAACTGATCAGTGCGCGCCATCTCGGGCACGAGGGTCCCGCGCGTCACCACGTAGAGCTTCGACGAGATCAGCACGAGGAAGGCCTCGGGATAGAGCCAGAGTGAATTCAGGTGTTGGCTCATCGTCCAGCACAGCACCGCGCGGGCGCCCGCCGAGAGGGCGACGAGTACGCGGCGCCCGTTGGGCGACCGGTCGATCAGCGGTCCGAGCAGAGGCGAGACCACTGCGAAGGGCGCGATCGTGATCAGTAGGTACGCAAGCACTTTGCCCTTGGCCTCGGTGGGCGAGACCGAGAAGAACAACGAGCCAGCGAGGGACACCGTGACGAACGTGTCGCCCGCCATCATCGCCACGTGCACGAGCGCCAGCCGGCCAAAGGCCGTGCGCTGGTCGAAGAGATCCTGGGTCGACGCCCACGCCAACGAGCCCAGTCCGCGATGACCCACGACTACGTAGCGTAGGTGATTGGTCCTCGGCCCCGAGGGCGTCAGTTGGAGAAGCAGGCGCGCCGGTAGATGACGCTCGGCAACGCGCCGGGGTGACAGTACGTCGCACGTGACGCGAAGCGCCACGCATTGGCCCCCGTGTCAAAGCGCATGAGCTCGGTCACGCCGATGCGGTTGGGCCCCACCATGATCGTCGCCCACAGATAGGCCCACGACCCCTCGCAGCCGTACGCATTGATGCCACCCGTAGTGGCGAGGTGTTGCACGGGAGCGCTCAGCGCCGCGGCGGAGCACGACGCGGCGCTCGGGGCGAACGACGACGTGGTGGTCGCGCGAGCGACGAGCCAACCCAGACCGACGGCGACGACCGCTGCGGTCACGACGCGCGTGATCGACACCACGCCGCACTCACGTCACAGATCCTGCGCGTCGCCGCTCAGGACCGCCGACTGGAACAGCGTCACCATCGTGAAGTCCCAGTCTTCTTGCTCGATCGGTGAGGCCGTGACGTCGTCGAGCACCCGACCGAAGACGATCGCCTGGACCATCACCGCGAGCGACCACGCCGATACGTCCTTGCGGACGAAGCCCCGGTCCTGACCCATGACGAGCACGTCGCGCAACTGCGCCGTGAGCCGCGATTCGGTGACACCGATGAGTTCGCCGAGCTCTGGTCGTGTCAGCGCGGCCGCGACGATGCGCGCGCGCATCGCGCGGCTGCGTCGTCGATCCTCACCCGCCGAAAGCATTCCGATCAATGGTTGGACGCGGACCAGGAACTCGCCGAAGTCCGCGGACTCGGTGCTCACGTGTGACAATTCATCGATGTCACGCTGGACCAATTCACTGAACAGCTCGTTATACGCTGCGTCAATCACGCCCTCGCGCGATCCGAAATGGTGGTATACGGAACCGTAATTCACACCCGTAGCGTCACAGATCTCCGGAATCCGAATCATTGATTCGTCACCGCTCCATAGACGAGAAATAACCTCGTCGATCACCGCCTTCATGACAGGAATCGACCGACTTTGCTTGGCCACCTTTTGATTGTACCGTGCAGTAGGGCGACGCGTGTTTGTGAATTTCCTTTGAGTGGCGCGCCGGGGTCCGAACCGAGTCGCACAACGCCCCCGGTAGAGTTCTGCTGACGACCGTGCCAAGCTTTGGAGGAGTAGTAGTGCCGAAAACGACCCGCCTGGAACCCGAGATAATACGGGTTGGCGTGGTAATCGTCCTCGGGGCAATTATGTCGATCCTGGACACCACGATCGTGGCTGTTGCGCTGCACACCCTCAGCCACGATTTCCGGGTTGACGTGTCGACGATTCAGTGGGTCACCACCGGCTATCTGCTGGCCCTCGCCGTGGTCATTCCAGTATCGGGCTGGGCGATACATCGGATCGGCGCCAAGCCCGTTTACATGATTTCGCTCGTGTTCTTCATCACCGGCTCGGCCCTGAGCGGCCTCGCCTGGTCGGCGACGAGTTTGATCATCTTTCGCGTCCTCCAGGGCCTCGGCGGCGGGATGATCCTGCCCGTGGGCCAATCGATCATGGCGCGAACCGCGGGCCCGCAGCGGATGGGCCAGGTAATGGGGATCATCGGCGTACCCCAGCTGCTCGGACCGATTCTCGGACCGGTGATCGGCGGTGTGATCATCTCCAATACGTCGTGGCGATGGATCTTCTTCGTCAACGTGCCAATCGGCCTGGTCGCGCTCTGGCTCGCTCGGCGGTCGCTGCCCGCGACGTCGGGCGACCGGGGACACCGGTTCGATGTGCTCGGCTTCGCGCTGCTCTCGCCGGGGCTCGCCTTCATCGTCTACGGGCTCGCCGAAGTCGGATCGCGCGGCGGATTTCACGGCGCCGCGGTCTATGACAGCCTGCTCGTCGGTCTCGTCCTGAGTGTGTTGTTCGTCCTTCGCTCGCTGCGAGCCCCCGAGCCGCTCATTGACCTTCGGCTCTTTCGTGACCGCACGTTCTCGCTCGCCTCAACTGGAATCTTCCTGGTCGGCGCCACGTTATACGGCACAATGTTCTTGCTGCCGCTGTACTACCAGATTGTGCGCGGGGACTCCGCGTGGCTCGCGGGTCTCATGATGGCGCCCCAGGGGCTCGGCGCGGCAATGTCGATGCGCGCTGGCGGACTCATGGCCGACCGCCGCGGACCGCGAGCCGTGGTTCCCTACGGCGTCGTCATCCTCGCCCTCGGCACGTTCTTCTACACCCAGGTAACCGCGACGTCTAACTACTGGCTGCTCGGCGTGGCGCTGTTCATCCGCGGCCTCGGCATGGGCGCGACGATGATGCCCACCTTCGCCGCGTCGTACTACAACCTCACCCACGAGGACGTGCCCAAGGCCACGTCGGCGACCAACATCCTGCGCCAGGTCGGCGGCTCGCTCGGCGTGGCGGTCTTCGCCGTCGTGCTGCAGACCCAGATCACTCGACACGCCCCGGCGGCTGCACTGGCGATCCAGGCCGGTAGAATCGACGCGAACGTCAGCCAGCTCCAGGCAGTGGCCGCCGCGTTCGCCCATTCGTTCTGGTGGTCGTTCGCCGTCTCCTTGCTGGCGCTGGTCCCCGCCGTTTTCTTGCCGAATCGTGGCCTCGCGGCCCAACGATCCGGGTCCATCGCCGTCCCATCGCAACCCGAAAGCCCTAGCTGACATGACCAAGCCCGTACTGCAAGTGATCATCGGATCGACCCGACCGGGGCGCGCCGGCGCGCCCATCGCCACGTGGTTCTACGACCTGGCGGTGGCTGACGGCCGGTTCGACGTCGAACTCGTCGACCTGGCCGAGGTCAACCTGCCGATCTTCAATGAGCCGAACCACCCGATCCAGGGCAAGTACGAGTTCGACCACACGAAGCGGTGGTCCGCCACGGTCTCGCGCGGTGACGCCTTCGTGTTCGTCGTGCCCGAGTACAACCACAGCTTCAACGCCGCAACCAAGAACGCGCTCGACTACCTGCACAACGAGTGGCGCTACAAACCGGTGGGCATCGTGAGCTACGGCGGCGCGGTCATGGGGACGCGGTCCGCCCAGCACCTCAAGCCCGTCTTCACCGCCCTCAAACTCGTGCACGCGGGCGACGTCTCCATTCCGCTGGTCACGCTGCCCGTCGTCGATGGGGTGTTCACCGGCAACGACGTCGTCGCCAAGGCCGCCCAAAACCTGCTCAACGAACTCGACTTCATCACGCCCGGGCTGATGCAGCTGCGAGCCGGTCGCTAATCGTCGGCACACGACGGGCGACGCGACGCGTCGGCGAAAGCCGTTGCCGTGTGGGCAGTCATCGCGGCGACTGGCGGTGCTGACCTGTGCATCGACAACGCTGCGTAGGGCTGTAGGACTTCGGCACATCCTTGACTGAGTTGAGTCAGGACATGCTTGACACGTTTGTCTAAGTTTGGCGGGCTCGGTGGGGTTCTGCTCGCTTTTTTCTCACCTCCCCCGTTGTCGTT
>JAKAPH010000081.1 GCA_021807265.1 Actinomycetes bacterium
TCTTCGTCGAGGTCGGCGCGCTCGAAGCAGTCGCCGCCGGTAAAGACCAAAATCGGCGCGGCACCGTCCATCGCCGCAATCTGGTCGATGAGCTCACGACCCTCGGCGGTCGTCAACTCACCGGGCAGCGCTTCAGTCTGGGCGGACGCGCGGCAGTGCCGGCACGCGAGCGAGCACGCCTTGGTGGTCTCCCAGAAGACGAGGTGGGGCGACTGGTCGTAGCGCTTCAGCGCGCGCGTCAGCGTCTCATCTCTCATCAGCCACCACTCTCGTCGTCACGTCCCCTCGAACGCGCCATTCGGCGCGCCGGCCGCACTGCCACACTGTCCGTTCTACTGGCGTTTCGCGCGAAATCCGTAGGGCCCTAGGTCCACTGTCACGATCTGGCCCGCCGACGCGCGACGAACCGTTGCTACATGCCGAACTCGCCCGGTGCGTCAAACGCGCCAACCGGTTCAGCTTCGTCGCCGTCGATTTCGAGGCCCGGTCGGTGCGCGTGTGTTCGCAGCGGAATCTCCTTCATCAGCCACGTCAGGGCGAAGGCCAGTACCGCCACGGGCGCGGCGACGAGAAAGACCCGCTGGAGCGCCGAGCTGAACGCATCGACGACGACCGCGTGCGCCGCCGGCGGCAGCTGGCTGATCTGGGCCGGGTTAGCCGAGATCGAACCGCCGCCGAGCATCGCCAACTGCTTGGCGGTCGCGTGGGCGCGAAGTTGTGAGAGCAATTGGCTGTTGAAGACCGAGCCGAACAGGGCAACCCCGAAGGCGCCGCCGATCGAGCGGAAGAACGTCGCGGTCGCCGTGGCGGTGCCGAGCTGTTCGTGGGGCACGGAGTTCTGAACCGCGACCACGAGGACCTGCATCACCAAACCCATCCCGAAGCCCACGACGAACATGTAGAGCGCCGCGGTCGAGAACGCGCTCGCCGGCCCCAGGTGCGAGAGCGCGACCATGCCGATCGTGACGATCGCCGTCCCGACGATAGGAAAGATCTTGTAGCGGCCCGTTCGCGAGACCAGCCGGCCGCTGATGATGAAGGTGATCAACATGCCGGTGACCATGGGCAGCAGTTCGAGCCCCGATCGGGTCGGCGACGATCCATGGACCACCTGCAGGTACAGCGGCAGATAGACGATCGAGCCGAACATCGTGAAGCCGATAACGAATCCGACGGCGGACGCCGCACTGAATGTCCGGTTGCGGAAGAGGCCCATGGGCACGATCGGCTCGGTCGCCTTGGTCTCGACCACTACAAAGATTGCCAGCAACGCGACGCTCGCTACCGCGAGCCACTCGATCGTGGCGGAGTGCCACGCGTACTGGCTCCCACCCCAGGTGGTCAGGAGAATGAGGCCGACCACCCCCGCCGAGAGCAGCGCCGTACCCCACCAGTCGATGCGGTGCGCGAGTCGGTGGGCCGGGACGTGCAGCACCGCGGCGATCACCGCCAGCGCGACGACCCCGATGGGGACGTTGATGTAGAAGATCCATCGCCACGACACGTGCTGGGTGAGCCAGCCGCCCGCGAGCGGCCCGAGCACGCTCGAGAGGCCAAAGACGGCGCCGAAGTAGCCCATGTATCGTCCCCGCTGACGGGGCGGGATGACGTCACCGATGATGGCCTGCGAACCGACCATCAGGCCGCCGGCGCCCAGTCCCTGTATGGCACGGAAGGCGATGAGCTCGAACATGTTCTGCGCCAATCCCGAAAGCGCCGAGCCGATCAGGAAGATGATCACGGAGAGTTGGAAGAATCCCTTGCGGCCCCAGAGGTCGCCGAACTTTCCCCACAGTGGCAGCGAGATGGTCGAGGTAATCAGGTAGGCCGTCACGACCCAGGACAGGTGGTTGAGTCCGTGCAGGTCGGCCGCGATGGTCGGCAGCGCCGTTGCGACGATCGTTTGATCGAGGGCGGCGAGGAACATCCCGAGCATCAGTGCCAGGAGAATCACGAGAATTCGGCGATGCTCCTCGGGTGAAATCTCATGCTCAGCCGGGATGCTCGCGTTGCTCGGTACGTCGCTAGTCAAGGGGACTCTCCACTTCGGTAGACAGGGATTGGGTGAATTTGGTCAGTTGTGCAGCAAAGGTGGCTAGTTCCTCGTCGCTCCAGTCAGCGACGAGTCGAACGAGCATCGCCCGGTGGACGTCGAGAATGCGGTCGACCACCTGCTGGCCCTCGTCGGTGAGCACGATGAGAGCCGCCCGCCGATCGGACGGGTCCGCGAGTCTATCGACGTAGCCCTGCTGCTCGAGCTGCTGGACCTTTCTCGTGACCGCTGGCGTGTCGACGCCGACGATGGCGGCGATGTCCGTGATCCTCATAGCACCGCGACCCCGATGGTGCAGCTTGAACAAGATGATGATCGATGCACGGTCGATGCGAAGGCCCGCCTCGCGCAGGAGCCGCTCATGCATCCGTGCACGAGTGAGCGCTTGGGTCATTGTCTGCAGGCCGACCTGCAGCTGGTCGATCGCGTTCAACGACGGCGATGGGCCGCTCGGCTGCGAACTTACTTTCATCAAGCAACCACCATACCCACCGGTGGACCGTTCGTGACCGCCGCTCGCGCGACCGGACCACTAGCGTCCGCGTTAGGTCACGACGCCGGTCCAACCGCGAGTGTGCCACTGCGATCGACGGTCAGAATGTAACCAACACGGTACGTATCGGAATCGCTACGCTCAAAACCATGGACGACGTGATGCAGGCATTGGCCGATTCCAGTCGTCGCACGGTACTCGAGATCCTGCGCAATCACGATGCGACGGCCGGCGAACTCGCCGAGGCGCTGCCCATCGCCCGCCCTGGTGTTTCGAGGCACCTCCGTGTCTTGCGGCAGGCAGGGCTCGTCGACGTACGCCCAGACGCTCAACGGCGGATCTACCGCCTACGTCCCGAGGCACTCATTGAGCTCGACCAGTGGTTGGATGCGTATCGAGCATTGTGGCGCGATCGACTCGATACGCTCCACGCAGAGGTCAGACGAGGAAAGCAGGCAACAAGGTGACCACCTTCGGCACGATGCGTGCGCTGGACCCTCAACGGGGTGCGGTGCGCGTCGAGGAACTCTACGACACCGATATCCACGACCTCTGGGATGCGTGCACGACGCCCGTGAGACTGGCACGTTGGCTCGCGCACGTGTCGGGCGATCTGCGAGTCGGCGGCACGATCGAGATGACCTTCACGAGCACCTGGACCGGCCCCGCACGGGTCGAACGTTGCGACGCGCCTCATCACCTCCTGCTCATCACCGAGCCGGGCACCGACGAGGAGGCCCAGCTGGAGGCGTGGCTCACGGAGGAGGGCTCCCAAACTCGTCTGGTGGTAGAGGATCGGGGCCTGCCGCTCGACAAGCTCCACTTCCATGGCGCCGGCTGGCACGCCCACCTGGAGGACTTAACGCGCTCGCTCCAGCGCAACGACTCGGCGCACCCAGATGGCTGGTCGGCCACGCAAGCCTCTCCCAACTGGCGCAGCCGCTGGGTCGAATTGACGCCCCAGTACGAAGCTATGCCGGTGGCGTGACGCCCGGCTCAGGTGGGTAGCACTTTTTCACTACCCCCGAGTGAGACCGCGGCGAGCACGACGAGCCACAGCAGAATCCATCCCAGCTACTTCGCATCCGCGGCTTAAACGGGACTCGTCGGCCCTTTGACGATTGACGATGCAGTCGTGAGTCCTCTTCGGGTGACGCCATGGAGATGACGGCGGGAGTGGACCTTGAGGGACACAATAAGAACCGGTGCCTCGCCGTGGCGACTTTCGACCATCCCTTGGTGCGCTGACCCCCTGAAACCGCCCTCTACTTCAACAGGCTTTCGACACGACGGCACTCGTACGTCACGTCGAACTGAAGTGCCATTCTCTATCGTAGCACTGCGTCGCACAATCGGCTACACTACCCTCATGACCAAAGTCATCGCCCAGCGTGAACTACGCAACGAGAATGCCAAGGTGATCGACGAGGTCGTCGCTGGCGAAAGTTTCGTCGTGACCCGCAACGGAATCCCGGTAGCCGAATTACGCCCCCTTTTCGCACCACGGCGAACCGTTGTGCCGAAGTCCGCCATCGGTGATTTCGCCGAGACCGGGCCGCACATTGACGCAAAACGGTTTCGAGCCGACTTCGACAACTTCATTGACCAAGCGTTCTAGATGACCACGGGCCTACTCGACACTTCAGTGGTCCTCGACTGGGATGAACCCGCGGTTCAACGAGCCTTGCCCGAGGAGATTTCGGTGAGTGCGATCACTCTTGCGGAGCTGGCCGCAGGACCAATGCTTGCGCCGTCGGTCACCGAGCAAGCAAACCGCCAGGCTCGCCTTCAGCAAACGGAGGCGACCTTCGAACCTATCCCCTTCGACGCTGCGGCCGCGCGTAGTTTTGGACAAGTAGTTGCGGCTGTTGCCAGCACCGGCCGAACCCACCGATCACGCATGGCCGATCTATTGATTGCGGCAATCGCCCACGCCAACGGTCTGACGTTGTACACGCGCAACCCAGGCGACTTCATTGGTCTCGAAGAATTGATTCACGTAATTACAGTCTGAACCCAGTGCGGTTCATTCGATTCAACTTCGTGGACCTACGTAGAGAGTTCTCAAACTCGTGCACGTCTGCCAAATCCCTGGTCAGACGGCTACTTCGTCGGGTCAGGAAGGGTGGCAGGGTGCCTCAGGAGTCGCCGGTGACGGTGTTTGAGGATGCGCGGGGTCCGAACGTGCGCGTGCTGCGGCAGGCTCAGCGCCGGCTCTCCCCGGCCGAGCAGGAGAGGTTGATCGCCGACTATGAGACCGGTGCTCGTGTTTGCGAGCTGGCGAAGGATTACGGGCTGCATCGCAGGACGGTCGTCGGGCATGTTGCTCGGGCGGGCAAGACTCGGCCAGTCATGACCGAGGCACAGATTGATGAGGCGGTCACGCTGTACGGCGACGGGTGGACGCTGCACAACGTCGGCCAGCGCTTGGGGGTGGCGGATCAGGCGGTTCGGCGGCTGCTGGTGGAGCGGGCGGTGACGATCAGGCCGGGCGGGCGCAGGAAGGTGGCCGCGGTAGCGTGACGCCCCGTCGCATCGTGGCTGAGCCGAGGGTGCCTTTGGGGTACCTAGCTGACGCAGCTCGTCTACATCGCTGGACGGCACATCTTCCCTTCCATCCGCCCGGTGCCAGCGCTAATCTGAGCACTGGCAGAGAATATTATTGACGCTTCGGCGTTGCACCCGCCCTTGGGCTGGGTTGCCCTCTTTTCTGGACTGCGGCTCCCGCAATCTGACGCGCCCTGGGCGTGTCTGACCAGAAAGAGGGCCGTCATGAACTTCGCAGCCAGTTGGGCGCTCAGCTCCCGCCTCTACGGCCTGGCGCAGCGGTTCTGCCCGAGCAACATCGTCCTCCGCCGCGTCCATAGCCGTAGCGGGATCAAGTGGGTGCCGCTCGTCGGCCTCACCGGAGTCATCGTCTACGGGCTGGTCATGGTCGCCTGCGGCACGATCGTCCGTGATGGCGGGCCGGGGTGGGTCAACCTGTTCTTCACCGTCGGGTTCTGGAACACCTGCCGCTTCACGCTCCTGATCCCGACCTCAGTGGCCCGGCTGCTGCGGGTCCGCCATCAGGAGAAGGCGCTGCTGCGTGATGGGCAGCGCACCCACGCCACGGCCCCGACAGCAGCCGAGGCCGAGGGCATGGACGCCCACGTACCGGCCGTCCCGGTGTCATGAGTGCTGAGGACTGGTCCCCGAGCGACCTGGCCGTCGTCTCCTACATCCGCGTCGCACCCACCACCGCCGACAGGGCAGCACGCCAAGTGGTGCGCCAGCGGGCGCAGATCGCGCTCGCCGCTCGACGGCTCGGGTTGCGGATGGCCAACGAGTTCATTGATGTCGGCTACTCGGGGCTGAGCACGGACCGCCCCGACCTGCGCCGCGTACTCGACCACGTAACCGTTCATCGGGTCGGCTTCTGCGTCGTCGCCACCCGCGACCGGCTCTCCGAGGACCCCGAGCACATGGCCAACATTGACGAAGCCCTAGACGACGCACTGGTCGCGATCGTCGTTGCCGCCGATCACACGCACTAAGGCCACCGCGGCCGAAAGCGCCAACGTGTAAACGACCCGAGCGGGTTCCCGCCAGCCTCCCGTGTTGGGTACGCGAGCCGGGTTCGCCGCCGCGTGTGTGCGCCGCTGGCATCCATCGATGGATAGGGCTGCATAGAAGATTCATATAAACGTTGTATGCTCTGCGCATGGTTCGTAAAGACGCCACAGGCCGCCGAGGTCGTCAAGCTGGTCGCACGTCTGCTGCGGTCGGGTCAGTCCTGTTCGGGCTGGCGACCCGAGCGGTGAGGCGTGCTCCGCGCGATCTGACGATCACGTCTGCTGCGACCCTGGCGACCTTGGATCGGACCGGCCCGCGACGGATCACCGATCTGGCCGCGATCGAGGGCGTCACCCAGCCGGCGATGACCGTCTTGGTCCGGGTGATGGAGGAATCGGGGCTGGTTGAGCGCAGGGGTGATCCGTCCGATAAGCGGGTGACGCTGGTGTGGCTGACCGACGCTGGCAAGTCCTACGTCCGGGCGCGGCGCCAGAAGGGCGTCAAGGCATTCGCTCGATTGATCGACCAACTCCCTGAGGACGAGTTCGAGGCGCTGATGGCCGCCCTGCCGGCGCTGGAGCACCTCGCAGCGCTCGACCGCCAAGACCGCGAAGGGCCGACGCAGTGACCGGGGCCAAGCGATGAGCACGACCACGGAGTCCTCGCAGGCGCGGCTGCTGGTTCCCGCCCTGATGTTCATCGCGCTGGTGGTGGCGGCGGTCGCCAGCCTTGGGACGCCGCTCATCACCAGCGTCGCGACGACGTTCCACGTCTCGCTCGACAGCGCGCAGTGGACGCTGACGATCGCGCTGCTGAGCGGCGCTCTCGCCACACCCATCCTCGGCCGGCTCGGGGCCGGTCCGCACCGGCGAGCCACGATTCTCGGCACGCTGGCAGTCGTCGTCGCCGGCAGTGCGCTCACTACGCTGCCGCTGCCGTTCGCATGGCTGCTCGTCGGTCGGGCCGCCCAGGGCGTAGGGCTCGGTCTGACGGCGTTGATGATGGGCGTCGCCCGTGACCATCTTCCCGAGGAACGCAGCGCGTCCACCATCGCCGTGATCTCGGTCGTCTCGATCATCGGCGTCGGTGTCGGCTACCCGCTCGCCGCGCTGCTCACCGAGATCGGTGGGGTGCGCGCCGCCTACGGGCTCGGGCTGTTCGTCACCGCCATCGCCCTGCTGACCGCCTGGCGCTCCCTCCCCGCAGCCCCCGAGGGCCGCTCTCCCCAACTGGACATAGCCGGCGCGGTGCTGCTGGCGGGCGGCCTGTTCCTCGTGCTGTTCCTCGCCAGCGAGACGAGCCTGTGGAGCCACCACCTCGCCGTGGCGATAGTCCTCGCCATCGTGGCGGTGGTCTTGCTCTGCGTCTGGACCGTCTATTCGCTGCGCACCACCACGCCCCTGGTCGATGTCCGCGCGGTGCGCCACCCAGCGGTCGCCGGGGCGAACATCG
>JAKAPH010000082.1 GCA_021807265.1 Actinomycetes bacterium
AAAACGGGGTTCAAGCCAACTGGAGCGGGCGACGAGAATCGAACTCGCGTTCTCAGCTTGGGAAGCTGATGTTCTGCCGCTGAACTACGCCCGCGTGGAGACCATGGTACTGCCCACGAGCGAGTCCGTTGTCGGTGGTTCGACGGTGGCGTGGGCCATTGTCGGCGCAGAGTATCGTGGCCATCGATATGGTGCTCTCAGATCGTTCGATTAAAGAGGCGTTGGCGCAGGGTCGGATCGTGATCGATCCCCTGGGCGACGGTTGCATCCAGCCGTCGTCGGTAGACCTCCACGTCGACCAACTCTTTCGAGTGTTTCGCAACCATTCACAGCGTGTCATTGACGTTCGCGAGGCACAAGAAGACCTCACTGAGTTGATAGACGTCGGTGAGACCGATCCGATGATTCTTCACCCGGGTGAGTTTTTGCTCGGTTCGACGATCGAACGCGTCGCGCTGCCGGATGACCTCGTGGCACGGCTCGAGGGCAAGAGTTCACTCGGCCGACTTGGACTACTTATCCACTCGACGGCCGGCTTCGTCGACGCGGGATGGGACGGGCACCTCACGCTCGAGCTCTCGAATGTGGCGAACCTGCCCATCACCTTGTATCCGGGCATGAAGATCGGCCAGATCAGCTTCTTCGAGATGACCACCCCGGCCGATCGCCCTTACGGGGCGGCCGGGCTTGGATCGAAGTACCGCGGTCAACGAGGACCCACCGCGAGTCGCTATTGGGAGAACTTCCGGTCCACGTGATGGGCCGACTGATGGGCCGCGCGACCCCAACGCGTGGCTCGAGATGGAGGACACAGTGCTAGCTCGGATCGTCATCGGACTGGTGATTTCCATCGTCGGCTTCGCGATCGCCGGACGGCGCTTCTGGTGGCTGTCCCGGCTCATTCGCACGGGCAAAGAGGCGCCGCGCCGGTGGAACGGCTTTCGCCGCGTGTCCGAAGCGGAGCTCGTCGAGGTCGCGGGTCAGCGTAAGTTGCTGCGCTGGACGATCCCGGGTCTGGCGCACTTCTTCACGATGTGGGGATTCTTCGTCTTGCTCGCGACCATCATCGAGGCCTACGGCGCACTCTTCAACCGGAACTTTCACATCCCCTGGATCGGCCAGAGCAACTGGCTCGCCTTCGTCGAGGACTTCTTCGCAACCGCGGTGTTGGTGTCTCTCGTCGTCTTCACGATCATCCGGCTGGTGAACGCACCCTCGCGCAAGGACCGTGCGAGCCGCTTCTACGGCAGCCACCTCAAGGCCGCGTGGATCACCCTCACGATGATCGCCTTCGTGATCATCACGCTCGTCCTCTACCGCGCCGCCCAGATCAACACCGGGCACTTCCCCTTCCCGCGCACCGTCGGCGCGACCTACCACGGTGCCATGTCGGGCCAGAATCCGACGGCGTTCTACGAGCACATCGCCTCACCGTGGGCCTTCGCCTCCCAGGTGGTCGCCCACTGGCTCGCCCCCCTCGGCTACGGCGTGAACAGTTTCCTCGAGGCCTTCTTCGTGCTCGCGAACATCGCGGTGATCGCCGGGTTCCTGGTGTTCGTTTCCTACTCCAAGCACCTGCACATCTTCCTCGCGCCGATCAACATCGGCTTCTCGCGCCGACCCCGCGCCCTGGGGGCGCTCGACAAGACCCCGGACATGGACATGGAGCACGTCACCGAGGACACCGTCTTCGGGGTGGGCAAGTTCGAGGACTTCACCTGGAAGCAGATGCTCGACTTCTCCACCTGCACCGAATGCGGCCGCTGCCAGTCGGTCTGCCCGGCCTGGAACACGGGCAAGCCCCTCAGTCCGAAGCTGCTCATCATGGGGCTTCGCGACAACATGTTCCTCTCGGCCGACCGACTTCTCTCGGGCGAGGCCGGCGACGGCGCGACCCTGGTGCCCTCGGTCATCGACCCCGACGTGCTGTGGTCGTGCACGACGTGCGGCAGCTGTGTCGAGCAGTGCCCGGTCGACATCGAGCACGTGGACGCGATTATCGACATGCGCCGCTACGAGGTGCTGATGGAGTCGCGCTTCCCCTCCGAGGCGAGCCTGCTGCTTCGCAACATGGAGAACCAGGGCGACCCGTGGGGCCTCGGCTCCTCCAAGCGCACCGAGTGGCTCAGCGCGCTCGACTTCGAGGTCCCGGTCTTTGACGGTGCGATCCCCGACGACGTGGAGTACCTCTACTGGGTGGGCTGTGCGGGCTCGCTCGACGAGCGCGGCCGCAAGCAGATCGAGTCGACGGCGCGCATGCTGCACCGCGCCGGGGTGACCTTCGGCATCCTCGGCGGGCGCGAGTCCTGCACCGGGGACCCGGCGCGGCGCATGGGCAACGAGTACCTCTTCCAGGAGATGGCCAAGGCCAACATCGCCACCCTCGACGAGGTCGGCGCGAAGAAGATCGTGGCGAGCTGCCCGCACTGCTTCAACACGCTGAAGAACGAGTACCCGAACCTCGGGGGCAACTACGAGGTCATCCACCACAGCGAGTTGCTGGCGCACCTGGTGTCGGCGGGCAAGCTCGTGCCGGGCGTCTCGTTCACCGGAACCGTCACCTACCACGACCCCTGTTATCTCGGTCGCCACAACCGGGTCTTCGACGAGCCGCGCACGATCCTTGACGCCATCCCCGGGCTCACCCAGGTCGAGATGGCCCGGCACCGCGAGCGCGGCTTCTGCTGTGGCGCGGGCGGCGCGCGCATGTGGATGGAGGAGAACATCGGCAAGCGCGTCAACATGGAGCGCACCGAGGAGGCCCTCGGCACCGGGGCCGACGTCGTGTCCACGGCCTGCCCGTTCTGCATGATCATGATCGACGACGCCGTGAAGGCCCAGGGCCGCGGCGACGAGGTCGCCGTGCTCGACGTGAGCCAGGTCGTCGAGCGCTCGCTCGCGACCTCGGACTAGTCGCGAGTTCACACGGCCGAAACACGACGCTAACGGAGTCGAAATCCGTGGTTGGGAGACTGACCTCATCGAATTGAGGTCAGCGTCGCCCTCTCGTATGAGAAGGAGGGCGCGTGCTCGCAGTCACGAATATCCCGTATCCCAGCTGGCTCAATCCCGCTGACAACACCTGGCAGCTGGTGGCGGCCACGCTGGTCGGCCTGATGAGCCTGCCCGGGTTGGCCGTCCTCTACGGCGGGCTGGTGCGCAAGAAGTGGATCGTGAACACGATGCTCATGGTCTTCGTGGGCTTCTCGGCGACCCTCGTGGTGTGGATGCTCTGGGGCTACAACCTCGCCTTCGGGCCCCAGTCGCACTTCGGCCCGACGGGCTCGTTCTGGAGCGGCTTCATCGGCCACTTCACCCCGCTCTCGACCGCGGGCGCCGAGCAGGGCCAGGCGGTGTCGGGGGCGAACACGCTGATCCCCTTCCACTTCTCGACCGCAACGCTCGCCTACTTCCAGTTCGTCTTCGCCGCCATCACGCCGCTGCTCTTCCTCGGCGCGCTCGTCGGCCGGCTGAAGTTCAAGGCCTGGCTGCTGATCGTGCCGTTGTGGATCACGCTGGTGTACTGCGTGAACGCGGCCCTGCTCTGGGGCGGGGGCTTCTTCGCCCAGAAGGGCGCCGTCGACTACTCGGGCGGCTACGTCATCCACCTGTCGGCGGGCGTCGCGGCCTTCGTCGGCGCGGCGATCATCGGCCCGCGCCGCTGGCAGGACCGCGAGAACGCGTTCCCGAGCAACCTCATGATGGTGGCGGTCGGGGCCGGGATCCTCTGGCTCGGCTGGAACGGCTTCAACGGCGGCGACCCCTTCTACGCCGGCGCCGACGCCGCGAGCGCGGTGCTGAACACCAACGTCGCCACGGCGGTCGGGGTGCTCACCTGGCTGCTCATGGACATGTTCTTCTCGCGCCAGAAGAAGCCGACCTTCCTCGGTGCACTCAACGGCATGCTCTGCGGGCTCGTCGCGATCACCCCGAGCGCGGGCTGGGTGAACGGCACGGGCGCGATCTTCGTCGGGCTGATCGCGGCGACCATCGTCTGGTTCGCGTGGAACTACCTCTCGCGGATCCGGCCCTTCTCGAAGGTGGACGACGCGATGGGCGTCGTCTACACCCACGGCATCGCCGGACTCGTCGGGGGACTGCTGGTGGGGATCCTCGCCGACCCGGGCATGGTCCAGTACGGCGTCACCGGCGCGCACTTCAAGGGCGCGGGCAGCTTCTCGGTGGGCGGGTGGTTCTACACCCACTCCTTCCACCAGCTCTGGGAGCAGTTCCTCGCGGCGCTGTGGATCATCGGCTGGACCGCGGTGGGCACGACGATCGTGTTCACGGTCGTGAAGTATCTCGTGGGCGGCCTGCGCGAGACCGACGAGGTACTGTCCCTTGGTGACGTCGCAATTCACGAGGAAGAGGCGTTCCCCGAGCCGACTTTCGGTGAGCCACTGATGACCCCGAGCCACATCCACCCCGACAACGTCTAAGGAGACACCGTGAAACTAGTAACCGCAGTCGTGAAGCCCTTCAAGCTCGACGAGGTGAAGGTCGCCCTGACCGCCATCGGCGTCTCGGGCATGACGGTCACCCAGGCGCGAGGCTTCGGTCGCCAGGGTGGACACATCGAGATCTACCGGGGCAAGGAGTACGAATTCGACTTCGTCGACAAGATCCGCATCGAGGTCGCCTGCACCGACGAGCAGGTTGACCAGGTACTCGACGCGATCGTCTCGGCCGCGCGCACCGGTTCGGTGGGCGACGGCAAGGCCTGGGTCACCGACGTCGAACGGGTGGTGCGGGTGCGCACCAACGAGCGGGGACCGGAGGCCCTGTAGGTCAGCCGGCTTGTTTCGCCACGGCCTCGGCCGCCGCTGCGGCGGCGGCCGGGTCGCCGAGGTAGGTGGCGTCGATCACGGCGAGCTCGTGGTCGAGCTTGATCCGGTAGGGGATGCCGGTGGGGACTTCGAGCTCGGTGATCTCGTCCTCGCCGATGCCCTGGATCATCATGCGAAGGGCCCGGATGGAGTTGCCGTGGGCGACCACCAGCACCGCACCGCCGCGCACCGACTCGCGCGCGAGGTCCTCGGCGATCACGTCGCGGAAGTAGGGCGTGGCGCGTGCGACGACGTCCTTCAGGCATTCGGTGCGCGGGATGTACTCGGCGGGCACGTCGCGGTAGCGCGGGTCGCCGGCGGCGTCGCGCGGGTCGCCATCGGGCAGCGGCGGCGGCGGGACGTCGTAGGAGCGGCGCCAGAGCTGGAGCTGCTCGCGGCCGAACTTCTCGGCCGTCTCCTTCTTGTCCTTGCCGGTGAGGTCCCCGTAGTGGCGCTCATTCAGCCGCCAGCTTCGCCGCACCGGCAGCCAGGAGCGCTCCGCGGTGTGCAGCGCGATCTCGGCGGTGCGGATCGCGCGGGTGAGCAGCGACGTGTGCACGATGCGCAGGTCGAGTCCGGGCTCGTCGGCGAGTAGTCGCCCGGCGGCTTCGGCTTCGGCCTCGCCGTCGGCCGTGAGGTCGACGTCGTGCCAGCCGGTGAAGAGATTGAGCTCGTTCCACTCGGAGCGGCCGTGTCGAAGCAGTATCAAATCGGGCACGGCGCCTAGCGTAACCACCCGCGCGACGCCCTGGCGGGTCGGGCCCGCCGGTGCCAGACTGGCCCCCATGCGCCACGACATACCCGCCGCGATGGCCGCTCGCATGGCCGAGCTCGAGGCCCGCGACGCCGCCGACCGGCTCGACGGCACGGCGCACCTCGCGCGGCTGCGCCAGGTGCCCCGTGAGACCGGCGAGTTCCTCGCGCTGCTCTGCGCGGCGGCCCCGCCCGGACCGGCGATCGAGATCGGCACCAGCGCGGGCTACTCGACGATGTGGCTCGCGCTCGCCTGTCGGCAGTCCGCCCGGCGGCTCACCACCTATGAGGTACTGGCCGAGAAGGTCGAACTGGCCCGGGCGACCATGGCCCTGGCGGGGATCGAGGATGTCGTCGAGGTCGTCCACGGAGATTTTCGCGGTGACGCGGCGCGCTGGCACGGCGTGGGGTTCTGCTTCCTCGACGCCGAGAAGGACGTCTACGACGCCTGCTACGACCTCGTCGTCGGGGCGATGGCGTCGGGCGGGTTGCTAGTGGCCGACAACGTGATCAGCCACGCGGCGGTCCTCGAGCCCTTCGTCACACGGGTTCTCACCGACGACCGCGTGGACGCCATAGTCGTGCCGATCGGCAAGGGCGAGCTCGTCGCGCGCCGCCGCTGAACCACCCGGAAGTCCCGATTCCCGGTTGTGCACCCGCAACGTTCCTGATCATCGACGTGCTCCCATCATTGTCATAACTCGTATCCGTTTTCTTGACAAGAACAGACTCAAGTTTGTATACTGGGTGTCACGAATCGCACCCGCTTGGACGGTCCAACCTGGTGTCGGCACGAAGGAGCATCATGGCTAAGGCAGTGGGCATCGACCTCGGAACGACCAACTCGGTCGTCAGCGTCCTCGAAGCGGGCGAGCCCGTCGTCATCCCGAACGCCGAGGGCGGTCGCACGACCCCGTCGGTCGTCGGATTTTCCAAGACCGGCGAGGTACTGGTCGGCGAGGTCGCCAAGCGCCAGGCGATCACGAACCCGGACCGCACCATCCGTTCGGTGAAGCGTCACATGGGCGAGAACTGGTCGGTCGACATCGACGGCACCAAGTACACCGCCCAGGAGATCTCCGCGCGCATCCTCCAGAAGCTCAAGCGCGACGCCGAGTCCTACCTCGGCGACACGGTCACCCAGGCCGTGATCACCGTGCCGGCGTACTTCAACGACGCCCAGCGCACGGCCACCAAGGAAGCCGGCCAGATCGCCGGGCTCGAGGTGCTGCGCATCGTCAACGAGCCGACCGCGGCCGCGCTCGCCTACGGCCTCGACAAGGGCACCGCCGAGCAGACGGTGCTCGTCTTCGACCTCGGCGGCGGGACCTTTGACGTCTCGGTGCTCGAGATCGCCGACGGTGTCTTCGAGGTGAAGTCGACCCACGGCGACACCCACCTCGGTGGCGACGACTGGGACGACGCCGTCATGCAGTGGCTCATCAAGACCTTCAAGGACCAGGAGGGCGTCGACCTCGCCAACGACAAGATGGCCGTGCAGCGCCTCAAGGAGGCCGCCGAGAAGGCCAAGATCGAGCTCTCGAGCGTCCAGGAGACCCAGGTCAACCTGCCCTTCATCACCGCGACGGCCGACGGCCCGAAGCACCTCGACCTGAAGTTGACGCGCGCCAAGTTCAACGAGCTCACCGCGAGCCTCGTCGAGCGCTGCCGCTCGCCCTTCGACCAGGCGATCAAGGACGCCGGGCTCACCATCGACAAGATCGACCACGTCATCATGGTCGGCGGCTCGACGCGCATCCCCGCGGTCCAGGAGCTCGTCACCCGCGTGACGGGCAAGGAGCCCAACAAGGGCGTCAACCCCGACGAGGTCGTCGCCGTGGGTGCTGCCGTGCAGGCCGGCG
>JAKAPH010000083.1 GCA_021807265.1 Actinomycetes bacterium
CTGACCTTCTCCATCCGCGAGGGCGGCCGCACGGTCGGTTCGGGCCGCGTCACGAAGATCGTGAAGTAGTCGTGGCCGACAACCGTCAAATGATCCGAATCCGGTTGAAGGCGTTCGACCACGGGGTCCTCGACCAGTCCACGGCGAAGATCGTCCAGACGGTTGAGCGGACCAACGCCCGCGTCCAGGGACCGGTGCCCCTGCCGACCGAGACCCACCGCTACACGGTGGTGCGCGGTCCGCACAAGCACAAGGACAGCCGCGAGCACTTCGAGATGCGGGTGCACAAGCGCCTGCTCGACATCGTCGACCACACGGCCAAGACCGTCGACTCGCTCCAGCGACTCGACCTGCCGGCCGGCGTGGACATCGAGATCAAGATCCGTCAGGGTTGACCCGTCGACCCCGCCGGCGCCTTTGCGCCGGCGGGGTCCGATGGTGTACGGTGGGTAGCCCGCCTTTCGGGGTGGGAAAAGTGATGTGTTCAGTTGCCTCCACGGAGGGACGCTGAACCGAACCAGTCGAGCGCTCCGTTCGGGTTTATCACCTGAACGGAGCGTCTGTGTGTCGGGAACCGACGCTCAGAACAGCAGAGAGAGGCAAACGTGGCGACCAAAGCGATCGTCGGCGAGAAGGTGGGCATGACCCAGATCTGGGACGACCAGAACCGGGCCATTCCCGTCACGGTGGTACGGGTGAGCCCGGCCCGCGTCGTCCAGGTGAAGACCCCCGAGAAGGAGGGCTACAGCGCGGTCCAGGTGACCTGGGGCACGCGCCGACCCACTACCCTCAACAAGCCCGAGCTCGGCCACTTCGAGAAGGCGGGCGTGGCGCCGGGCACCAAGCTCGTCGAGCTGCGCCTCGACGACGTCGCCGGCTACGTGGTCGGCCAGGAGATCCTGGCGAGCACGTTCGACAAGGGCGAGATGATCGACGCGACGGCCGTCGCCAAGGGCAAGGGCTTCGCCGGTGGCATGAAGCGCCACAACTTCGCCGGCCAGGGCGGCGCGCACGGTAACCACAAGCACCACCGCGCCCCCGGCTCGATCGGCGCCTGCGCGACCCCGGGCCGCGTGTTCAAGGGCACGCGCATGGCCGGGCGCATGGGCGGCGGCCAGGTGACCACGACCAACCTCGAGGTGGTCGGCGTGGACGTCGACCGGCACCTCGTGCTCGTCAAGGGCGCCGTCCCGGGCCCGCGCGGCGGGGTCGTGGTGCTGCGCACCTCGGTGAAGAACCCGATGAAGGCCGGAGGTCTGCGATGAGCGACGTCTTTACCCTGCGCGGTCCCGTGAAGAAGGACCGTCCCGCGCCCGTCTCGCGCAGCGTCGAGCGCCGCAGCCTCGACGGCGCGGCGCTCGGCACCGTCGAGCTCGAGCCGACGATCTTTGGCATCGAGCCGAACATGGCCGTCCTGCACCAGGTCGTCACGGCCCAGCTCGCCGCCAAGCGCGCGGGCACCCAGTCGACCAAGACCCGCAAAGAGGTCTCGGGTGGTGGCAAGAAGCCGTTCCGCCAGAAGGGAACCGGTGGCGCGCGCCAGGGCACGACCCGTGCGCCGCACTACCCGGGCGGTGGCATCGCGCTCGGGCCCAAGCCCCGCAAGTACGACCAGAAGACGCCCAAGAAGATGATCCGCCTGGCGCTGCACTCGGCGCTGTCGGACCGCGCGGCCGAGTCGCGCGTGGCGCTCGTGGACTCCTTTGACACCTGGAGCGAGCCCAAGACCAAGGCCGCGCTCGGCGCGCTCGGCGCGCTCGGCCTCGAGGGCAAGGTCCTCGTCGTTTTGAACCGCGGCGACGCGGTCGCCTACTACTCGTTCAACAACCTCGACAACGTCAAGACCATTGACGAGGGCGAGATCAACGCTTACGACGTGCTCGAGGCGGACTGGGTGCTCTTCACCGACGCCACGCTGCCGCGGGTCAAGGAGGACAACTGATGCGCGACGCCATGAGCATCCTGATTCGCCCGGTGGTCTCTGAGAAGACCTACGCCCTGATGGACCGCGGCACCTACGTCTTCGTGGTCGACCCGCGCGCCACCAAGATCGACGTGCGCAACGCCGTCGAGCAGGCCTTCAGCGTGAAGGTCGTCAACGTCAACACCCTCAACCGCAAGGGCAAGTCGACCCGCAACCTGCGCACCGGAGTGCGCGGCTCGCGGCCCGGCTCCAAGCGCGCCATCGTCACCCTGCGCCAGGGCGACACGATCAACCTCTTCGAGAGTTAAGGAACGCCATGGCACTGCGTCACCGCAAACCCACGAGCCCGGGCCGCCGGTTCCAGACGGTCTCGGACTTCGCCGAGATCACCAAGGACCGCCCCGAGAAGTCACTGCTCGAGCCCAAGCCCCGCACCGGCGGGCGCAACAGCTACGGCCGCAAGACGTCGCGTCACCGCGGCGGCGGCCACAAGCAGCAGTACCGCATCATCGACTTCAAGCGCAACAAGGACGGCGTGCCGGCCACGGTCGCCGCGATCGAGTACGACCCGAACCGGTCGTGCCGCATCGCCCTGCTGCACTACGCCGACGGCGAGAAGCGCTACATCCTCGCCGCGCACGGGCTCAAGGTCGGCGACGTCGTCGCCTCGGGTCCCAAGGCCGACATCCGCACGGGCAACGCCCTGCCGATGCGCTACATCCCGACCGGTTCGACCGTGCACAACGTCGAGCTGCGCCCCGGCGGCGGCGGCAAGATGGCCCGCAGCGCCGGCATGAGCGTCCAGCTCGTCGCCAAGGACGGCGGTTTCGCCACCCTGCGCCTGCCCTCGACCGAGATGCGCCGCGTGCCGATCGACTGCCGCGCCACGCTCGGCGAGATCGGCAACTCCGAGCACGAGCTCATCAAGGTGGGCAAGGCCGGCCGCAACCGCTGGAAGGGCATCCGCCCCCAGACTCGCGGTGTGGCCATGAACCCCGTCGACCACCCGCTCGGTGGTGGTGAGGGCAAGACCTCCGGTGGTCGCCACCCGGTCTCCCCGTGGGGTCAGCCAGAAGGTCGTACGCGTTTGCCGAAGTCCTCGGACGCGCTCATCATTCGTCGTCGTCGTGGACGCGGATCGCGGAGGTAGGAAATGTCACGCAGCTTGAAGAAGGGTCCGTTCATCGACGCCCACCTGTTGAAGAAGGTGGATGCCATGAACGCGGCCAACGAGAAGAAGGTCATCAAGACCTGGAGCCGTCGCTCGACGGTCATCCCCGACATGGTCGGCCACACCCTCGCGGTGCACGACGGGCGCCGTCACGTGCCGGTCTTTGTCAACGAGTCGATGGTCGGCCACAAGCTCGGCGAATTCGCCCCGACGCGGACCTTCAAGTTCCACGCGGGCCAGGAAAAGACGGGTAGGCGCTAATGACCGGTCCCAAGACCAACGAACGCCCGGGGACCCGCGCGGTGCTGCGCGGCTACCACATGTCCGCGAGCAAGGCCCGCGTGGTGCTGGACCTGATCCGCGGCGAGGACGTGAACAGCGCGCGCGAGATCCTCGCGCTCACCTCCCGCGAGGCCGCCGACGTCGTCGGCAAGGTGCTCGCCTCGGCGGTCGCCAACGCCGTGAACAACGACGGCCTGTCCGCCGACGAGCTCTACGTCTCGGCCGCCTACGCCGACGAGGGCGTCACGATGAAGCGCTTCTCGCCGCGCGCGCGTGGCCGTGCCGGCAAGATCTTCAAGCGCGCCTGTCACATCACGGTGATCGTGTCGCGCCTCGAGGAGGACCGACTCGAGATCCTGCGCGCCGCGCGCAACGCCCAGGCGACCGCCTCGCGCAGCCGCCGCGTGGCCTCCTCGCGCAAGCGCGCCGACCAGCAGGCGAGCCTCAACAAGCGTGAGGCCGCCGCCGAGGCCGAGGCCGAGCTCGAGGCAGTCGAGACCGACGTAGTCGAGACCGACGTGGTCGAGACCGACGTCACGACCGACGCGGTCGAGACGACCGAGACGACCGAGACGACCGAGACGACCGACGAAGCGGTCGCGAGCGACGAGGCGACCGAGGTCGTCGAGACCGAAGAGACGGAGAAGTAAATGGGTCAGAAGGTAAATCCCTACGGGTTCCGTCTCGGCATCACGACGGACTGGAAGTCGCGCTGGTTCAAGGAGAAGGGCTACAAGGACCTCGTCGTCGAGGACTGGAAGATCCGCGACTACCTGACCCGCCAGCTCGAGAGCGCCGCGGTGAGCCGCATTGAGATCGAGCGCAACTCGGACCGCATCCGCGTCGACATCCACACCGCCCGCCCGGGCATCGTGATCGGCCGCCGCGGTGGCGAGGCCGACCGCCTGAAGAAGGACCTCGAGAAGCTCACGGGCCAGAAGAACAAGATCTCCCTGAACATCCAGGAGATCAAGCAGCCCGAGCTCGACGCCGCACTCATCGCCCAGGGGATCTGCGACCAGCTGATCCGCCGCGTGGCCTTCCGCCGCGCGATGAAGCGCGGCATCCAGACGGTCCAGAAGGCCGGCGCGCTCGGCGTGAAGATCCAGGCCTCGGGCCGTCTCGGCGGAGCCGAGATGTCCCGGCGCGAGTCCTACCGCGAGGGCCGGGTCCCGCTGCACACGCTGCGCGCGGACATCGACTACGGCTTCCGCGAGGCGCGCACCTCGACCGGACGCATCGGCGTGAAGGTCTGGATCTACAAGGGCGACATCCTGCCCTACCAGCTGACCAACGACGAGAAGATCGTGCGTGAGGCCGCCATGGCCGCGGGCGACGCGGTCCCGGTCGGCTCGAACGCGGCGCCCAAGGGCGTCGTGCGCGCCGGTGGCGGACGCCGCCGCGCCGCCGAGGCCGAGGCCCCGGTCGCGCCGGTCGTCGTCGAGGCGCCCCCGGTGGACCTGCTGGTCGCGCCCGAGGACGTCGAGCGGCGCCTGAGTGTCGAAGAGGAGATCGAGCGTCGCACGGCGCCCGACCACACCGACACGCCGCACTTTCGAAAGGACGTGGAGTAATCATGTTGATGCCCCGCAAGGTGAAGCACCGCAAGCAGCAGCGCGGCCGCATGACCGGCATGGCCAAGGGCGGCACGGAGCTGATCTTCGGTGACTTCGGGATCCAGGCCCTCGAGGCCGGCTGGATCACGGCGCGCCAGATCGAGGCGGCCCGTATCGCGATGACCCGCCACGTCCGCCGTGGTGGCAAGGTGTGGATCCGGGTCTTCCCGGACAAGCCCGTCACCCAGAAGCCGGCCGAGACCCGCATGGGCTCGGGCAAGGGCAACCCCGAGTTCTGGGTCGCCGTCGTGAAGCCCGGCCGCGTGATGTTCGAGCTGGGTGGGGTCGACGAGGCCCTCGCGCGCGCCGCCATGGAGCGCGCCATCCAGAAGCTGCCGATCAAGGCGAAGTTCGTCGTGCGTCCCGGGACGCACGGCACCCCGGAGGTGACGATCTAATGGCCAAGACCAGTGAGCGCCGCGCCGAGCTGCGACAGCTCGGCGACACCGAGCTCGTGGAGCGTCTGGCCGAGACGCGCCGTGAGCAGTTCAACCTCCGGTTCCAGTTGGCGACGGGCCAGCTCGACGACTCCGCGCGGCTGCGCGAGGTCCGCAAGGACATCGCCCGGCTCGCCACGCTCGTTCGCGAGCGCGAGATCGCGGCCGCCGAGGCCCAGGAAGCAGGTGAGTGATGACTGACGAGACCAACCCCGTGAAGCGCGAGAACCCGCGCAAGGTGCGCGAGGGCATCGTCGTGTCCGACAAGATGAACGCGACCCTGGTCGTCGCCGTGAACGAGCGGGTGAGCCACCCGCGCTACGGCAAGACGGTCCAGCGCACGAAGAAGCTCTACGTGCACGACGCCGCCAATGACGCCAAGGTGGGCGACCGCGTGCGGGTCCAGGAGACCCGCCCGCTGTCCAAGCTGAAGCGCTGGCGCCTGACCGAGATCGTGGAGCGTGCGCGATGATCCAGCAGGAATCTCGACTCAAGGTCGCCGACAACTCGGGCGCGAAGGAAGTGCTGTGCATCCGCGTGCTCGGCGGGTCGCGGCGTCGCTACGCCTCGATCGGTGACGTCTTCATCGCCACGGTGAAGGACGCCATCCCGGGCGCCGCGGTGAAGAAGGGTGACGTGGTGCGCTGCGTCGTCGTTCGCACCGCCAAGGAGAAGCGTCGTCCCGACGGCTCCTACATCAAGTTCGACGAGAACGCGGCCGTGCTGATCAACGACCAGCTCCAGCCCCGCGGCACCCGTATCTTCGGGCCCGTCGGCCGTGAACTGCGCGACAAGAAGTTCATGCGAATCATTTCGCTGGCGCCGGAGGTTTTGTAATGAAGATTCGTAAGGGTGACGACGTGCTCGTGATCGCCGGGAAGTTCCGCGGCGAGCGGGCCATGGTCGAAGAGGCCCAGCCCCAGGTCGACAAGGTCGTCCTGGACGGGCTGAACATCGCCAAGCGCCACACCAAGCAGACCGGCTCGATGATGCAGGCCGGGATCATCGACAAGGTGATGCCGATGCACGTGTCCAACGTCGCGCTGTGGTGTGACGGGCACAAGGGTCCGGCCAAGGTCGGGTATCGCGAGGTGGACGGCACGAAGGTGCGCGTCTGCCGTAAGTGTGGGGAGGCGCTGTGAGCGTACGTCCACGTCTCAAGGCTCGCTACGACGAGGAGATCCGCGCGGCGCTGCAGGCCGAGCTCGGGCTCGCCAACGTCATGCAGGTCCCGCGGCTCGAAAAGATCGTCCTGAACTCGGGCGTCGGTCGCGCGACCCAGCAGGCTTCGCTGCTCGAGGGCGCCCAGCGCGACCTCGAGCTCATCACGGGCCAGAAGCCGATCGTGACCCGCGCGAAGAAGTCCATCGCGAGCTTCAAGCTGCGCGAGACCCAGCCGATCGGCGTCAAGGTGACCCTGCGCGGGGACCGCGCGTGGGAGTTCTTCGACCGGCTCATCAGCCTGGCGATCCCGCGCATCCGTGACTTCCGCGGCCTGTCGCCCAAGTCCTTCGATGGGCACGGGAACTACACCTTTGGCATCAACGACCAGTTGATCTTCCCGGAGATCGACTACGACAAGATCGATGCGCCGCGGGGCTTCGACATCACGATCGTCACCACCGCCGCGACCGACGAGCAGGGCCGCGCATTCCTGCGCGCCTACGGCTTCCCCTTCAAGCAGGAGAATCGATAGATATGGCGAAGAAGTCGCTTCGAATCAAGCAGCAGCAGACCCCCAAGTTCTCGACCCGCGCCTACACGCGCTGCGAGCGCTGCGGCCGGCCGCGCTCGGTGTACCGCAAGTTCGGACTCTGCCGCATCTGCCTGCGCCAAATGGTGCACGCGGGTGAAGTGCCGGGTGTGACCAAGGCGAGCTGGTAGGAGATCTCATGACGATGACCGACCCGAT
>JAKAPH010000009.1 GCA_021807265.1 Actinomycetes bacterium
GGTCTGAAAGATGTCGACGCCCTCGCGCGCGTTGGGGGCCGTCGCCACGAGCCGTTCGACGTCGGGGTCTCGGTCGGGGCCGGCTCCGAGCAGGATTGCGACCAGTTCGTCGAGGTACGCCGTCGCGGCGCGGTAGGCGAGGCGCGGATCATCGCCAGGTTCGAGGATGACGTTGACGACCGCGGTCGTCGAGTAGCGCAGGTGGTCCACGACCAGGACCGCTGACGGGAACGAGAAGTCGACGTCGGGCCACTGGGGCTCGTCGTCGCGCGTGAGACGCTCGAGGCGGCGCACGTAGTCGTAGGTGATGAAGCCGACGGCGCCGCCGAAGAAGTCCGGCAGGTCGCTCGGGCGAAACGTTCGATAGCGCTGGAGAATGGCGCGCACGGTCTCGAGGGGTCCGCGCGGGTCGGGCTCGACCGCGAGGCCCGTCACGACCGTTTGACCGTCGGCGACGTGCACGCGCCAGCGCCGGTCCAGTCCGATGAATGAGTAGCGACCGGTGGTCTCACCGACGGCGGCGCTCTCGAGCAAGAAGACGGCGCGGGCGCCGAATCGGTGGAAGAGCGACACCGGGGTATCACGGTCGAGCTGCAAGGTCACCGCGAGCGGAATGACGCTGAAACCCCGCCGGTGGAGTTCGAGGAACGCGGTTTCATCCATCGTCGTCGTCACCGTGGGCGCCTCACGGCACCGTAGGATAGTCCCATGTCGTCGGGTCCTTCGGTACTGGTCATCGACAACTACGACTCATTCGTCTACAACCTGTACCAGTACCTCGCCGAATTGGGCGCATCACTACGGGTCGTGCGAAACGACGAGGTCACCGACGCGGACCTGGCCGACGACTCGCTCGACGGTGTGCTGATCTCGCCCGGACCCGGCCACCCGCGCGACGCGGGACGCTGTCGCGAGGTGATCGAATCGTGCGCGGCGGCCGAACGGCCCATGCTCGGTGTCTGCCTCGGACATCAGGCCCTCGCCGACGCCTTCGGCGGGTCGGTCGTGGCCGCGCCCGCCATCGTGCACGGGCAGGCGAGCCTCGTCGAGCACGAGGGCCGCGGCGTCTTCGCCGGGATGCCCCAGCCCTTCGCGGCCGGTCGCTATCACTCGCTCGTCGTGGACGCGACCACGCTGCCGCGCGACTTCGAGGTGACCGCGCGCACGGGTGGCGTCGTCATGGGGATTCGCCACCGCGAGCTGCCGCTCGAGGGCGTGCAGTTCCACCCGGAGTCGGTGCTCACCGAACGTGGCTACAGCCTGCTCGCCAACTGGCTCGAGGTCTGTGGGTCGAGCGACGCGCGCGAGCGGTCGCACTCGCTGAACGAACGAAGCAGCGACGTGCGCCGGGCTCTGCCGGACCTGTCGCGGATCAACTGACCCGGCCCGACACGCCCAGGCGCGTCTCGATAACGCTGTTCCCGACGCGCTCGACCCGGTAGGCGGCGGGGCCGGCTTCGGGATCGACGGGCTGGTCGGCGACCACCCCCGCGAGCTCGGTGTCGTGGTACCAGACGCCAACGTGGTCGTCGGTCGCGTAGGCGAGCGACGGCAGCGAGCCGTCGCCGACCAGTTGGTGCAAGAGGGGCCGGCGCTGGGCCTCGGAGTCGTAGTGGACGCCATTGGCGTAGGGAACGAGAGCCAGCCCGTTGGTGACCGGGCGCAGTGTTGGGCCGTAGGAGTCCGTCGTGCCGCCCACGTGCCAGCAGAGGCTGCCCGCCGAGACGCCGGCGAGGATGACGCCGGCCTCCCACGCCGCACGCATCGCGGTGTCAACGCCGTGCAGGCGCCAGAGCTCGAGGAGGTTGGCGACCGATCCGCCGCCGACCCAGACGAGGTCGCTGCCGAGGAGCCGCTCCTCGGGCGCCGCGGTCGGCTGGGGGAAGAGGCGCAGCTGGGTGACGTCACAGCCCACGGCGTTAAAGCATTCGTAGAGCATCGCGTAGTAGGCGTCCGCGTCGCCGCTCGCCGTCAAGACGAGGCAGACCCGCGGCCGGGTCGAACCGGTCAACGCGAGCGCGTCGAGCAGCATGGCGCCCGGGCGGACCGTTGTTGTACTGGACCGGGCAGGAAGCCACCGGAGGTGGTGAGGATGCGTCGAATCGTCACCCCCCCGTTTCTAATCGACAGGCGGCTCGTAGGGGACTGCGTAGGATACGTGCGACGAGACCGATGGACTCCGGGGAGGACTATGCCAAGCACGGCGATGATTGACGAGCGCATCGACCAATTGCTCGAGGAGTTCCCGCCGGCGACGACTGACGCCGTCACCTTTCTGCGTGCCCAGTTCGATTTGGGCATTGCCTGGACTCACTTCCCCGAGGGCGACGGTGGTCTCGGTGGCACGCCGGCCGATCACCTGCACGTGCTGCAACGCTTGGCCCGCGCGGGCGCGCCCTCGGCGGCGATGCGCAACGTCATCGGCTACGGCATGGTCGCACCGACCCTCGTCGTGCACGGCACCGACGCGCAGCGCAAGCGTTACCTGCGCCCGCTGTTCACCGGCGAAGAGATCTGGTGTCAGCTGTTCTCCGAGCCCGGCGCCGGCAGTGACGTGGCGGCCCTGGCGACTCGCGCCGTTCGCGACGGCGACGAGTGGCGACTCGACGGTCAGAAGGTCTGGACGACGCTCGCGCACGTGTCGGCCTTCGGACTGCTCATCGCGCGCACCGATCCCGACGTCGCCAAGCACCGCGGGATGACCGCGTTCCTCGTCGACATGCACGCCCCCGGCGTTGAGGTGCGTCCGCTCTACCAGATCACCGGTGAGGCCGAGTTCAACGAGTGCTTCTTCAACGACGCCCGAGTCGCCGACGACCAGCGCCTGGGCGACGTGGGCGACGGATGGCGGGTGGCGCTCACGACGCTGATGAACGAGCGGGTTTCGATCGGCGGCACGGTGCCGTCGCGCGGGACCGGACTCATCGGCGAAGCGATGACCATCTGGCGCGAGCGGTGGGCGGCGCGCACGGACCGCCACGCCACGGCGCTACGCAGCGACCTGCTCGCGGCCTGGGTGCGCAACGAAGTGGCTCGACTGACCAACTGGCGGGCGAGCGACCTGCGCCAGGCCGGGACCCCGGGGCCCGAAGGTTCGGCCGCGAAGCTGGTCTTCGCCGAGGAGAACCAGCGCACGAGCACGCTGTGCGTGGACCTGCTCGGCGCTGACGGCATGCTCTACGGCTCGAATTTTCCACTGGTGCGCCCGACGGAGTCGGCCTTTAACAGCGCCGACCCGCGCAAGGCGTTTCTGCGGATGCGCGCGAACTCGATCGAGGGTGGCACCAGTGAGGTGATGCGCAACATCATCGGCGAGCGGGTGCTCGGGCTGCCCGGCGAGCCCCGCGTCGACAAGGATCTCGCCTGGAAGGACGTCCCGCGCAGCTAGCCGCGCGCGGCGAGCGTTTCAGCGAAGAAGCGATACGTTCGTGCCGTGGCGTCGCGCGCCGCGGCCTCGTTGTAGACGGCGGGGCGGGCGTCGCAGTTAAAGCCGTGCTCGGCGTCGGCGTAGCGGACGATCTCGGCGCCGTAGGGCGAGGAACTGGTCGCGGCGCGCAGCGCCTCGACCTGCTCGACGGGGATGCCCTTGTCTCGATCGCCGTAGAAGCCCTTCCACGCACAGCGCAGGTCGCCGGCGAGTTCGAGCAGCGACGGCAGGCCGAATCGGCCGGTCTCGACGCCGCCACCGTAGAAGCTGGCGGCGGCACCGACGCTGCCGAGGGTGGCCGCGTAGAAGGTGACCGAACCACCCATGCAGTAGCCGACGACACCGGTCGAGCCAGCCTCGTAGCCCGCTTCGACGAGGAAGCGGCTCGCCGCGACCAAGTCGTCCGTGAGACCCTCGCGGGTGAGTGATCCCACGGCGGCCATGGCGTCGGGGAACTGGTCGTAGGGGATCTCCGGCGAGCCGATCCGGTGGAACAGCTCGGGCGCGACGGCGTAGAAACCCTCGTCGGCGAAGCGCTGGGCGACTGAACGGATGTGGTCGTTGACGCCGAAGGCCTCCTGGATCACGATGACGGCGCGGGGTGCGGTTGCCTCGCCGGCTACGTCGATGGGCGTGCCCGAGGCCAAGAGGTGGCGGGTCGTCATGAGAAATCTGGTCCTTTCGTCCGACTGCGCTTGAGCTCGAAAAAGCCCGGCGTGCCAGCGACCGCCAGCACGCCGTCAAAGAGTCGCCCGGCCGCTTCGCCCTTGGGCGCGGGCGTGACGACGGGTCCGAAGAAGGCGACGTCGCCGACGTGGATGACGGGCGTGCCCACCTCCTCACCCACGGGGTCCATGCCTCGGTGATGACTCTCGCGCAACAGCCCATCGAAGGTGGTGACCGAGCCGGCCTCGGCGAGGTCCTCCTCGAGACCAACCTCGGCGAGCGATTCGGCGATGATCGCGTGCTCGTCCGTTACTCCCGCGATGTGACGACGGCGTCCCATGGCGCTGTAGAGCGGACCGACGATGTCATTGCCGTGGCGCGCCTCGGCCGCGATGAGGACCCGAACAGGGGCCCACGCGCGCGACAGGAATTGCACGTAGTCGTCGCTCAGGTCGCGGCCCTCGTTGAGAACCGACAGGCTCATGACGTGGAAGCGGACGTCGAGGTCGCGAACCTCGGCCGCCTCGAGCAACCACCGTGAGGTCATCCACGCCCACGGACAAGCCGGATCGACCCAGAGGTCCACGGTCTGGGTCATGCGTGCGCCTTCGCGTCGACGTAGGACTTCAGCACCGCGGACACCACGTTCGTGACCCGAACCGTCATCGGCAGGTCCAGCATCTCGTCGATGCCGTGGGCGTTCGAATGCGGTCCAAGGACGCCCGTCGCGACGAACTGGACACCGGGGTACCGACGACCGAGGGACGAAAGGAAGGGGATCGATCCGCCCTCGCCGGTAAATCCGGCGGTCCGGCCGAAGGCGTCGAGCGACGCCTTATCGACGGCTTCCGCGAGCCACGGCTCCAGGTCGGGCGCGACCCACCCGTGGGCGGTGTTCGTGCCGCGCAACTGGATATGGGCACCGTAGGGCGGGTCGGTCAGGAGCGTTCGCTCGATGGCCGCATAGACATCGTGGGGGTCAACGGTGGGCGGTAGGCGCATGGAGAGCACCGCGGTCGTCTGGGGGCGTACGACGTTGCCCGCGATGGAGGGTTCGGGTACGCCGCCGATGCCGATGATCGAGAGCGCCGGGTACCACGATTGGCGTACGATGCGCTCGGCGTCCGTGTCACCCATGAGTGCCACCCCGTCGAGCGTCGGCATCTCCTTGGCGATCAGGTCCTCGAACTCGTCGGCGAGGGCCGTGGCCGCCGCGTGGACCTCGGCGGGAATCGCCGCGTTGGCCTCGGGCACGAGGATCTCGCCCGTCTGGGCGTCCTCGATGCGGTCGAGGAGTTGGCGCAAGATTCGAAACGACGAGGGCACGACACCGCTGCCGCTGCCGCTGTGGATACCCTGCTCGAGCACGCCGACTCGAACCTCGGTGTTGACCAGACCCCGTAGAGACGTGGTCACCCACAGGCGGTCGTAGCTCAGTGCCCCCGAGTCGAGGCAGACGAGCAGCGTGACGTCGCCGAGGGTGTCTTTCAGGTGGTCGAGGTAGGCGTCGAGGTCCTCGCTGCCGCTCTCTTCACTGGCTTCGATGACGATGGCGATCCGCGGGTGCGCCACCCCGTCGGTCACGAGCGCCGCCACGGCGAGCCCGGCGCTGAAGGTCGAATACCCGTCATCGGCGACACCACGCGCGAACACCTGGTCGCCGCGGCGCACGGGGACATAAGGGTCGAGGCCCGTCGACCAGTCGCCGAGCGGCGGCTGCTTGTCGAGGTGCCCGTAGATCACTACGGTGCCATCGACCGGGGCGGTCGCTTCGACGATGGCGGTCACGAGCGGGGTCCGACCCTCGAGGTGGTTGACACGTACCGTCGCGGTGGGAAGGGTCGCGGTGAGCCAGTCGGCGAGCAGCGTGGCTGCCCGGTCGAGCTCGCCGTTCGTGGCCCACGCCTCGTCAAAGGAGGGTGAGAGGCAGGGGATGGTCGCGTAGTCGAGCAGCGTTGGCAGGGCCAGGCGCTCGAAATCTTCTAGGGAGAGTTCCGGCACGCAGTCGAGGTTAGCGGTCGGCTACTGGACCGTCGACGACGCGCCAGCAGTAGTGGGCGACCGCGGAGCGGTACCCCTCGAAGGCGGCTCCGGCGTCACGCAACGCCCGTTCATCGATCATCTCATCGAGCCCGTGCAGTTGGCTCCAGCCGTTTCGCACGCCGAAGTCGGTCGCGGGCCAGACGTCGCGCCTCGCCAGTGTGAACATGAGGTACATCTGGGCGGTCCACGGCCCGATGCCGCGCACGGCGGTGACCTCGCGGATGACCTCGTGGTCACTCATGCGGCCGTGGCGCTCCAAGCGGATTCGTCCGTCGTCGACGTGCTTCGCCAGTTCGATCATCGCTTCGGCCTTCACCCGAGAGAGTCCCGCGGAGCGCAGTCGGGCGACGTCCATCGTGAGCAGGGTCGGCACCGAGGGTTCGCCCTCGCACACGTCGACCACTCGACGATGGATCGTGGTGGCGGCGGCAGTCGCGAGGAGTTGGAAGCTGATCGAACGCACCAGGCTCGGGAATCGGTCGCGCACAGGTGCCGGCCGCGGCCACGGCGGCGGCCCGACGCTTCGCACCAGTGTGCGAAACGCCGGGTCGCGGCGCGCAATCAGTTCAGCGATCTCATGTCGGTTTGGCTTCACGGTCACCCTTTAGGACGGAACGAACACATTCTCGGGGACACTGGCGGTGCGCACGACATCTTGAAGCAGCGCGTGGATCGCTCGCACCGGTGCCGCGGGGAAACCGAACCGTCGGCCGACGAGGCTGACACGGCGTCGCGCGATGCCCTCGACGAGGATCGCGACGAAGTTGGCGCGCAGGTGCTGCGACAGCATGGTGGCGGGCAGGATCGATGGTCCGTACCCGTCGAAGGTCAGCGACGCAATGGTGCGAAGCCCGTCCAGCTCGATGATGGGTCGCAGCGTCACACCGTGGGCGTCGGCGGCATCGTCGATCTCTCGTCGCAAGGGCGTGCCCTGGAGGGGGAGTAGCAACTCCAGTCCGGCCAGCGTGGCGAAGTCGACGCTTCGCCGCTCGGCGAGTGGGTGGTCGCGCGGGACGATCAGCACCAGGTCTTCGCTAAAGAGATCGACGTCGCTCAGCTCGGGCGTGAAGACCGGCCAGGCGAGGACGGCGAGGTCGAGCTGGCCGTTCACCACGCGCGGCTCGAGCGCCGAGTTGGTCCCCTCGCTGATTCGAATCGCGATATGGGCGTAGGACCGGCGCTGTGCCTCGATGAGCAGCGGCACGATCCATCGTCCCGCGGTGCCGATCATGCCCAGGTTGACCTCGCCGCGAATGTCGGCGTTGAGCTCCGAGACGTCCGCGGCGATCGCGTTGAGCTCGATGAGGATTCGCCGGGCCCGGTGCAGGACTACCGAGCCGGATTCGGTGATCGAGCCCGACGCGCGGTCGACGAGCTCGGAGCCGAGCTCGGACTCGAGACGGGCGATGCGGCTGGAGATGTTGGATTGGACCGTGCCCAGCGCATCGGCGGCGCTGGAAAAGGTCCCGTGATCGGCGATTCCAACGAGCGCCTCGAGCTGACGGATTTCCACGTATCGATTATAGAGATAGGAGGTATCCCTCATATCGTGTTGATGTATGACGCCACGGTTGGCATACTGGTCTCAGCCTGTTTACAACGAATCCCCCCTCGAAGTAAGCCAAGGTTTTGCAAAAGGACCAACCACCCCCCCGGTTGGTCCTTTTGTGTATTCCGGCACGATTTCTCGTCGTGCTGGGCGCGATTCCTGATGCCAACCGACGGCTCTGACCAGGAACGACATCGCGGAAGCTAAATCGTCTCGACTGGTCGTCGATGGTCGTTTCCCTATTGATTTCGCCATAGGAGGCGACATCCGACTGGTGGGTATCGACTTTGGTGTGTTCGTGAACGAACTGTTCGGCGTATCCCGATCGTGTACCAAGCCACGACGCGCCGGTAGCGTGCTGCGGCCATCGAGCGGCCGCGCAAAACGAGCAGCGAGACGTGCGGATCACTGCCGAGCCCGTGGCCCCGAGTGGCGCGACGTTGCCCGAACGTTGCCCACGCGAGCCGACTGCTGCACGTGCTGCGCTTCCGGCGATCGCGCGCTCGCATCGAGTGGCTCAGGCGGGTCGGATTGTTAGCGTGAGTGCATGGCTTGGTGGCGCGCAGTTCGACTACGAGTTGCGGCGTCAGCGGTGCGCGCGGTCAATTGGGTCTCGCAACGCAGTGGCCGCGGCAGCGGGACGGTGATTGGGGGGACAGTCGGGCTCTTGCTCGCACCCCACTTGCTCGCCTCGCTGGCTGAGGATCGGCGCGTCATCCTCGTGACCGGGACGAACGGCAAGACCACGACGACCGCGCTCGTTGTCGCGGGCTGGGATGGCGACGTCGCCTCCAATGACACCGGCGCCAACATGCCCGCTGGCCACGTGGCGGCGCTCGTGCGCAGCGGTGCGTCGCGCGTGGTCCTCGAGACCGACGAGGCGTGGCTGGGGGCGAGCGTGGAGGCGACGCGGCCGGCGGTCATCGTGGTGCTCAATCTGTCGCGAGACCAGCTCGACCGCGCGAGCGAGGTGCGTCAGATGGCCGAACGGTGGCGCGCTGTCTTTGCCACGGCGCAAGCGCAGGACGCCGTGATCGTTGCCAACGCCTTGGACCCCCTGGTCGTCTACGCCGCGAGCGAGGCGAGGAACGTCCGCTGGTGCGCGACACCCACGGCGTGGACGGCCGACACGATGTCGTGCCCGCGGTGCACGGAGCCACTGATACGTACCGCCGAGCGGTGGTGGTGTGGGTGTGGACTCGCCCAGCCGACTACTGACTCGTACCTCGACGGCGACGACGCCGTTATCGGGTCGGCGCGCGTCGCGATATCGCTCGCGCTACCGGGTGCCTTCAACCGGGGCAATGCGTTGATGGCGCTGACGGCGCTACATGAAGTCGGCGTCGACCTCGACCGGGCGGCATTGCGCCTGACGTCGGTGGGTGAGGTGGCCGGACGCTACGGACTGCGCCGCATCGACGGTCAGGTCGTGCGGCTGTTGCTCGCGAAGAACCCCGCTGGTTTCGCGGCGATGTTCGAGGGATTGGGCGGCGGCGACGAGGTCTGGGTCTCGATCAACGCGCGGGTGGCCGACGGTCACGATCCGTCGTGGTTGTACGACGTGCCCTTCGAACAATTGCGCGGCCGGCGCGTGCGCTGTCTGGGCGATCGGCGGCTCGACGTGGCCACGCGGCTCTGGTACGCCGGCGTGGCCGCACACGTGGATGACGGCCCGCCGGTGGTTCAGGACCGGGTCGTTGACGTGATCGCGAACTACACCGCCTTCAGTGATCTGCTCAAGGAGTCACAGCCGTGCTGAGGATCGTGCAGGTGTATCCCGAGCTCCTGGGCACGTACGGCGACGGCGGTAACGGGCTCGTGCTCCGCGAACGCGCGCGGCACCGGGGCATCGAGGTCGAACTCGTTCGCGCGAGCATGGACGCCGACCTTCCCGACGGCGACCTCTTCCTGTTGGGCGGTGGCGAAGACGGCCCCCAGCGGCTCGCGGTCAGCCTGCTCGCGAAGGCTGGATTCTCGCGCCGGGTGGACGACGGCGCAATGGTCTTCGCGGTCTGTGCCGGCCTGCAGATGCTCGGGACGAGCTTCAGCGTGCAGGGCGATGACCGGTACGAGGGACTCGGGCTGGTGGACGCGGTAACCACGCGCGCGCGGACCCGTGCCGTTGGCGACCTGGCGACGACGGTCGACGGGGTCCTCATGGTGGGATTTGAGAACCACGGCGGCGAGACGAGGATCGGCCCGGGAGTCACGCCCTTCGCCACGGTGGTCCGCGGTCGGGGCAACGACGGGCTCGTCGACGGGTTTCGAGTCGGACGGGTGTGGGCGACCTACGCCCACGGCCCGGTGCTCGCCCTCAATCCGTGGCTCGCCGATGCCGTGCTGAGCGAAGCGCTGGGAGGCTGGGATCTCGCGCCGCTCGAGACGGTGGCCGACCGCCTCTACGACTCGCGCTGCCGTGCGCTTAGGACTCGGTCGGCCGATTGATGCCGAGGTCGGGGTTACCGCTCACGGCCTGACCCAGTTGCACGACTGCCTCTTCGATGCGGGCCCCGAAACGCCGAATCGACTCGCCGTCGCCACAACTGATCGATGTGCCGAAGGCAACGACCACGTGGTGTCGACGGCGGTTCGGCGCGTTGACGAATCGAGGCGCCTTGGCGTACTTCGGGCCGCGCAGCAGGCCGGCCTCGTGGACGTAGGTCGGGATGACGGTCGCTCGGGCGCGTTCGGCGAGATACGCGGCGCCACCCTTGAATTCCTGGATCGCGCCATCGGGCGTCCGGCCGCCTTCGGGGTAGATGAGCAGATTCCAGCGGTCCTCGACGAGCTCGAGCGCCTGCTGGGCGCTGCGGCGATTGACGCGCTGGCGATCGATCGGAATGGCGTTGAATACGAGCACGGTCTTGAACGCCGTTCGTCGGTCCATGAAGAAGCTGTCCATGGCCGCGGCGACCACGGTCCGACGGCGAACCTTGGCGGGCAGGGCACTGAGAATGAGGGGGGTGTCGAGGTTGCTCGTGTGATTGGCGACGAAGATGAACGGCCCCGAACCGGTGATGTTCTCGGCGCCTCGAGATTCGAGTGTCGACATGTAGCGCACGTAGGGACCGAGGAAGAACCGATGGATGCATTCGCGAACCAGTCGGGTGCGGTAGCGCCTTCCCCACGCCGTTGAGTAATCGAGTCCGAGTTCCACCATGGACTATCGGCGACGGGGTCGCTGCTTAGGTGTGTACCGCTTGGACGGGGCGGGCAGGTCTCGGCTCGGCGTCTCGCCCTTGGGCGTCCGCGCGCCCTTGGCGCGGGCGGCCTTGCGCTCCTGGGCCATTTCGCGCGCCCGCTTGGAAGAGCCGGTGAAGGACGGGTCACCATATTTCTGGAGGCGGAACGCGCGCACGACCAGCCAGCCGCCCAGGAGCAGGAACGGCAGACCGGCGACACCGAGGGCGAGCCCCATGATGAGTGCGGCGGCCGCGACACCCGCGCGCTTGCGCCGATAGGCGAAGAACGCCACGGCGGCGCCCAAGATAACGATCTCGAGGAACTGGGGCAACCAATCGATCGGGTGCGTGAGGTGCGTGTACTGGCAAACGTTGTGTACGAGGTGATAGTTGGTCGGACAGGTCTTGGCCGACGTCAGTTTGGCGGTGTCGGTAACGAGGGTGTTCTTGAAAAAGTGCGGCACGATGACCGCCGCCAGGGCGGCGGCGACGAAACCGCCCACGTAGCCCACTTTTTGCTCGAGTGCGTCAAGGCCCAAGATGACGCTGCGCGGAACGGCGGAAGGACGCCGTGGTCGACGCTGTGGAGTGGTCTCGGCTGAGTCGGGCACAGGTGCAGGTTACAACGCAGCGGAATCCTGAACTGTCTGAACTGGTCGACGCAGTAGCATGGAGCGTCCGGGCCCTTAGCTCAGTTGGTTAGAGCGCAGCCTTCACACGGCTGAGGTCACAGGTTCGAGTCCTGTAGCGCCCACTCCGGGATTGCGGGTTCATCGGATTCTGGCGGGGTCGACGTCATCGGACCACGATCGAGCCGAGCACCCGCCAGTTCGGCTTGCCGGCGTAGAGAAGGGCTCGGACGCGGTAGTTCTCGAAGTTCCGGAACCCGAAGCCGATCCGCTTGATCCGTTTGATGAGGTTGTTGAGGCTCTCGGTCGGACCGTTGGTGATCCTAGCTAGGTGGAAGTTGCAGAGCTTGGCGAACCAGGTGCGGATCGTCTTGCCAAGTCGGCGGATCTCGGGTGGCATGGCCTTGTGCAGACAGCGGTCGCGCAGGTCAGCGAGGATCGCTTCGGCGACAACGGGATCGCTCTCGCGGTAGAAGTCGCGCAGGCGCTCTTTGACCCGGTAGGCAATGGCGACCTCGGCCGTGGGGTCGCCTAGCTCGAGCAGGGACGCAAGTCGCGCGGCGGCCTCGTCGCTGAGCCTCTCCTCGCCGCGCAGCAGCAGCCGCCTTGCGCGGTAGAGGGGGTCGTCTTTGCGCCCGCGGTGCCCGAGCTGCTCGATCTGCACGCGCCGACGGATCGCGTCAAGGGCCCGGTTGGCGAGCGCGACCGCGTGGAAGGGGTCCACGACCTGGGCCGCTGCCGGCAGCATCGCCGAATAGACCGCGGCGTAGGTGGGCGACATGTCTAACGCCCCGTAGGTGATGCGCGAGCGCCAGTCGAGTCCCTGGTCGGCCACCCACTTCGCAACCTCGACGAAGTGCCGGGTGGGCAAGATGTCGATGATCTGGTGGTTCGCGACGTCGCACACCGTCGTGGCGTAGCTCGTGCGCTGCTCGACGCGGCGAACGAAGTTGGTCTCGTCGAGCCCGATCGCCGTGGTCTTGGTGAGCCGCTTCGTGTCGGCCTCTAAGAGCGCGGTGCCGTAGGTGAGAACGGCGTCGTTGATCGTGTGCCACTCACAGCCGAGCTCCCTGGCGACTTCCTTCACCGAGCGGCCCGTGCCCACCTGCTCGGTCGCCCACTTGGCCGCCCGGGTCGTGAGCAGGCAGCTCTTGGCCGCGATCCGGTGGTCGGCCAGCACCCAGCTCTTTCTCGCGCAGTTCGGGTTGCCACAGCGCAGGCGGTGCTTCTTCCAGGTGAGGTGCATGGGCGCACCAAAGACGGGCAGGTCGACGTAGGTGACAAGCGGTCGCTCCTTCACCCGGGCGAGCGCCCCGCAGCTGGGGCAGCGGATCTCGGCGAGGACCTGCTCGATTACGAGCGAGACGTCGGGCCCGTGACGCTGGTAGGCGAGCACGCGGACGTCTTTGAGCCCCACCAGGGCCTGGACGATCTCGCTAGGGTCAGTGATGACGAAGGTGCTTCTGGATTGTTGGCTCACACCTCAAGCCTGAGGCACCTTCGTCCTTCATGCAAGCACCACCACGGCGGGCGTCACCCCGCTGAAATCCGATGAGCCGGATTGCGTGGCGACGAAGCTTCGCTTGAGCCCGCCGAGACGTGCGATGCCGTCACAATGCTGCTCGTTGCGTGGTGTCGCGACGAGCGACGACAGCGTTGCAGCGGTCGCGGATAGCAAGCGCTCGGCAATCGAACGAGGCAATTCAGGCCGGCACGGGCGTGACATCGTCGAGTCCGCCGCGCAGGTGTTCGATGACGTCAGCGGCGTGGTAGGTCGAACGTCCCTTGAGCAGCGTGCGGATCTCGTTCAGACAGTCGCCGCTGGTCACGATTGGAGGTTCCACGTCACCCGAGGCACGGACCTGGCCGAGCCCGCAGGTGGCCATGAGCCCGTTGCACAGACACGTCGAGTCGATGGTCGGTTCGACCTCGCCGCCCTTGCGGAGGTAGGCCTTCACCGGCTCGGCGGCGCAACGGTACCCAATCGATCCGTCGTCAGTGCGGTAGGCCTCGCGAAGGTAGCCCAGGTCGCATCGACGCACGCGACCGTCGTACACCGCTCGCTCCGAGATCGTCCCCTCGAGGTTCACGACTTTGAACGGGTAGCCGGTTGACGAGGCGCGAATCGAGGTGCGCACGTCGATGTCACCAGTCTCGAGGCTCGCGATCACCTGGCCCCGTAGCGACGCGTCCATGCCTGATTCGTCGCAGTAGGCGAACAGGGTGCCAACTTGCACACCGGCGGCGCCGAGTTCTCGGGCGGCTCGAACATGGTCGGCGCTCGTGATACCGCCACCAATCCAGAATGGACGGCCGAGGCCCGCCAGCGCTTCGAAGTCGACTTCGTCGCGCGGGCCATAGATCGGAGACTCGTTGGCGTCCAGGGTCAGCGGGCCGCGCGGGGGAGCGTTGTGGCCGCCCGCGACGGGTCGCTCGACGACGAAGCCGTCAACGGGACCCTCGCTGCGCTTGATGAGCGCGTTCGCCAAAACGTTTGACGAGATGATCCCGATGAACTTCGGCCGGTTCAACTCGGTCGCCCCATCGAGGTAGGGAGTCGGGTCGAAGTGCATCGTCGGCGACTCCTCGGTCGTCGCATTGGCGAGGACCAGCTTGGTGTCCACACCGAGGCCGTGGCGCAAACGTTCGAGGACGCCGGGAATGTGGGTGGGCACGCCCGCACCCATGAGGACATAGTCGACGCCCGCGAGCATGGCGCCACAGAGCAGCGCCACTGTTGGGATCTGTACTTTGGTCAGGAGATTGATGCCAACGATGCCGGAGTGTCCCGCCTTAGCCATGGCGACCTCCGCAAAGGCCGCGAGCACGAGCAGGTCGGTGGAGCGTCGCTTGGATCGGTGCGTCAGCATGAGCAGGTTCTGATAGGGGGCATTGGCCCGACGGCGCACGGCCGTGAATTGGCGCACGACGTCGTCGACGATCGAGCGGACGGGAAATCGGTCGAGCACGGAACGGAGCGCGTCGTCAACGCCAAACTTCTGGAGTCGACGGGCGAAAACGGCGTCAATCGCGGTTCCCGAGACGACGCCGAGCTGGCCAGCCGTCGACACGCTGCGGGCCAGGCGCCAGTCCGACACGGCAATGCCCATGCCGCCCTGGATCAGCCACGGTACGCGCTTTGACAAAGGGAGGGCGGTCTCGTTCATGTGACCCGTCCTTGCCGCGAGACGATCGTCTCAATCTGGCCTCGGCAGATTCTAGTGTCCGAAACGGTCGATGAAGAAATTTCAGTCACCGCGTCGCGCCCGAGTCCGTGCCTCGAGAAGCCTCGCGCGCGGCGGCGCGCTCTCGTACCTGATTGAAGGCGGTGCGCGCGAGGTTTTCCTCGCTACCATGGGCCTAGAGACGGGCACGTGCGTTCGAATCGGTGGTGCGGGTTTCGCAGCGGCGGCCCGGTGCCCGCCTCGAGAGGAGGCGCGATGCGTAGTGCAGCCATCGTCCGAGGGGCCATCGGTTGCGCCCTGTTACTTGCGACCTACGTCACCGGCGGCGCGGCGAGCGCGGGCACGGTTCATCCCCACATCATCGTCACCCCGTCGATCCGGTTGCACAACGGCGAAATCGTCAAGGTCCGAGGCGCGGGCTTCAAGCCCCGAGACTCAGTCTTTCTCGTCGAGTGTCTGGTGGTCGCCAAAGGCGGATCCCAGTGCAATATCTCGAAGGTCGTGGGAGCCACCATCACGGTGAAGGGTCTGCTGCCCGTAACCAAGTTCAAAGTCATGACCGGCAAGATCGGTTCTGGTCGGTGCGGCACGACGGTGAAAAACCTCGGCGCGTGCGCGGTGAGTGTGGGCAACGCGATGGGCAAGGACACGGCATCGGCGCGGATCATCTTCGTTCGACCAGCAGTTTCCTAGTGAGCGGGCGTCGGGCGGAGTTGCGGATTCCCAGCGCCGTCGGCGGTAGTGGCGGGTCGGATGACCAACGGGGAGGCGAGTGACGTGTGGGGCGATGAGCCAGTCGCGGTGAGCGATTCCTCGGCGCTCGTTGCGTCTCGGACCCCGCTGTCCTCTGCGCTTTCGCATCTGAGCTTCTTCGCATTGATGTCCGTGCTGTTCCTTACCTTCCTCGACAACACCGTCGTCAGCCCCGTGCTGACCAATGTCCAGTCCGAACTGCACGCGGGCGTGCCCCAGCTGCAGTGGGTCGTCGGTGCCTACGCGCTTGCGTTCGCGAGCTTGATGCTGGTCAGCGGCTCGCTCGGCGACCTGCTCGGCAGAAAGCCCGTGATGCTGGCCGGCGTCGCGATCTTCATCGCGGGCTCGATACTCAGTGCCATCGCGCAGGATCCGACGTTTCTCATCGCCGGGCGCATCGTCATGGGTGTCGGCGCCGCGGGGAGCGAACCCGGCACGCTGTCGATGATTCGCCACATCTACCCGGAGCGTCAGCGCCGCGCCCGCGCCCTGGGCGCGTGGGCGGCGGTGTCGGGACTGGCCCTCGCCGCCGGCCCGGTCATCGGCGGCGTCCTGGTCGGACTCTGGTCGTGGCGCGCGATCTTCTGGTTCAACGTCCTCTTCGGCGGGGTGGCGTTCGTGGTCGCGCTGGTGGCGCTGCCCAACAAGCCACCCGAGATTCGGGCCCCGCTCGACGTCGCTGGCTTCACGCTCAGCACAATCGCGCTCGCCACGGCGACGTTCGCCACCATCAGGGCCGAGTCAATCGGCTACGGCGCGTCGTCCATCATCGCGCTCTACGTGATCAGCCTGGTGGCGTTCGTCGCCTTTGTCGTGGTGGAGTCTCGGGTGCGCAGCCCCATGATCAACCTTCGCTACTTCGCGCGCCGAACGTTCCTCGGTGCCAACTTTGTTGCCTTCACGACGTACTTCGCCATCTTCTCCATCTTCTTCTTCGTCGCGCTGTACCTCGAGGTCGTCGTCGGGGTCGGCGCCTACCGGTTGGCCCTGGACTTCCTGCCGCTGCTCGCGGGGATGGTCGTCGCCTCGCTCTTTTCTGGCCGCTGGGTCGCGAAGACGGGTTCACGCACGCCGATGATGGTGGGCAGCATGCTCGCGGCCGCCGGGGTCTTCTTGACCAACCTGGTGATCGGCACCCACGTCGGGCTGGGAACGCTCGGCTGGACGATGGGACTCGCGGGCGTCGGGTTCGGCATCGTGGTCGTGCCGGTGACCTCCGACGCGCTCCAGGCCCTGCCCGCCGCGCACTCGGGCATGGCGGCGTCGACGGTCAATACCGCCCGCGAGCTCGGCGCCGTGGCGGGCGTGGCGATCCTGGGCTCGATCGTGAACGGGCAGCTGACGGTCCACCTCACCCAGCGGCTCATCCAGATCGGGGTACCCGCGTCCTACCGTGCCGAGATCATCGCCGCGCTGACGACCGGGACCATCGGCGCCAAGGCCAAGCAGTATCAAGGTGGAGGCGCCGCCATTCAGGCCATCATCGACAAGGTGGTTAATGCCGCCTACGGCGCTTTCACCAATGGACTGCACATCGCGCTGCTCGTCGCGAGTGGCCTGATGGTGGTGTCGGCGCTCACCGCGCTCGTCGGGGGCACCGGTGTCGAGGCGAACCGCGGCGCCGAGGGTTCGGAGGCGCTCGAGTAGGCCGTTAGACTTTGGCGGCAAATGCGCCTCAGCCACCGAATCCCGACGACGCCATGGCGGGCGGCGTCGACCTGGGGCGTGCAGCCGCGGATGATTGCGCCGCTTTTTACCGGACTCGCGTTGTTCGGCCTGGGCGAGGGGCTGCTCGTGCTCTCGCACCTGGGCGCGACGCCGTGGACGGTCTTCGCCCAGGGGGTGGCCAAGCACGCAGGGATCTCACTGGGGTGGGCGACGGCACTGATCAGCGTCGTGGTGCTCGCCATGTGGTGGCCGCTGCGTGAGCGACCCGGCTTTGGCACGCTGACGAACCTCGCGGTGATCGCCGTCGTGCTCGATCTCACCGCGACCTCGATCCCGGCGCCCTCGGGTGAGGTCGTCCGCTGGCTCTTCGTCGCCGGGGCCGTGTTCGCGATCGGCATGGGCAGCGCGCTCTACCTGACGACGGGGCTCGGACCGGGCCCCCGAGACGGCTTGATGACCAGTCTGCACCGGCGACTCGGGGTGAGCGTGGTGTACATCCGCGTCACCTTGGAGATCGCCGTGCTCGTGATCGGGTGGTTCATGGGCGGCACCGTCGGCCTCGGGACGGCGGTGTTCGCCGGAACCATCGGTTTTTCGATCGGGGCCTGCCTGCAGGGCCTCGAGTGGATCCTCGCGAAGACGGCGTCGTGATCGCCGGTGACCAACTGGCGACGTTCCTCGTCGCGTCCTTTGCCATCATCATCGTTCCGGGTCCGAGCGTGCTCTTCACGCTCGCCCGAGGGGTGGCCTGGGGCCGCAGCGTCGCGGTCCTCACGGTGCTCGGCAACTCGGTGGGCACCCTGCTGCTCTCGGTGATCGTCGCCCTCGGCCTCGGGCCGCTGCTCAGCCATTCACACCCCTTTTCAATCGTGCTGCAGCTGGCGGGCGGGTGTTACCTCGGGTGGCTGGGCGCCGACGCGTTGCGCCATCGCCACGAACATGCGCGCGCCATGACCACGCGCGAAGCGCAACGACCGCACCCGCGCCAGATCGTGCGCCAGGGGTTCACCGTGGGCATCTTGAATCCGAAGTCGTTGATCTTCTTTGCCGCCGTCTTTCCCCACTTCGTGGAACCCTCGCGAGGCAGCGTGACCGTCCAGCTGCTCGTGTTCGGCCTCATCTTCAGCGTGATGGCCTTCGCGAGCGACTCGACCTGGGGCGTGATAGCCGGGACCGCGCGCGAGTGGCTGGCCGGCTCGCCGAGGCGGCTCGTAGCGCTGCGCGCGACGGGCGGCTGCGTGATGATCGTGCTGGGCGCCCTGATCCTCATCAGCGCCATTCGAGGGTAGGGAAACGCCAAACCCCTTCCTACACTCGTCTCCATGGAGCGACGATGAGCATGCACCCCGGCCGCGCGGGGATGCGGTCACTACAACGCGATCGGTCGCTGCTCGACCATCGGATCACGCGCGGCACGCTGCGCCGGGTATTGATCTTTGCGAGGCCGTACCGCCGGATCCTCACGATCTTTCTGACCGCGGTGGTGCTCGAGGCCGTGGTGGCCTCGGTGTCGCCCCTGGTACTGCGGGCCATCTTCGATATCGGCATCGCCCAACGGCGCGAGGGCGTCATCATCGGGCTCGCCCTGCTCGCGGCGCTGCTCGCGATCCTTGACGCGATCCTCTCGCTCGCCGATCGGCGCATCTCGGCCACGGTCGGGGAAGGGCTCATCTACGACCTCCGGGCCCGCGTCTACGGCCACATCCAGCGGATGCCCATCGCGTTCTTCTCGCGCACCCAGACCGGGGCGCTCATCAGTCGACTGAACAATGACGTCATCGGCGCCCAGCAGGCCTTCACCGACCTGTTCTCCAACGTCGTGGGTAACGTCGTGCTCGTCACCTTGATCCTCGTCACCATGTTCTTCCTCAGCTGGCAGATCACCCTGGTGGCCCTGGTACTGCTGCCGGTCTTCCTGATACCCGCGCGACTCGTGGGACGCCGGCTCGGGACCCTGTTTCACCGCGGGATGGAGCTCAACGCCGAGATGAATATGGTGATGACCGAGCGCTTCAACGTCGCCGGCGCGATGGTGGTCAAGCTCTTCGGCCGCCCTGACGACGAGCTCCGCACGTTCCGGCACCGGGCCGGTGAAGTCCGCGACATGGGTGTCCGACAGGCGACCTACCAGCGCTTCTTCTTCGTCGCGCTCGGGTTGACGGCCTCACTCGCCACCGCATTCGCCTATGGCTTCGGCGGGGTCGCGGTCTTGCGCGGCACGCTCGGGATCGGCACGGTGGTGGCGCTGACCATGTACGTGACGCGTCTCTACGGCCCACTCACCCAGCTGTCGAACCTCAACATCGACTACGTCTCGGCCATGGTCAGCTTCGAACGCCTCTTCGAGGTGCTCGACCTCGAGCCGATGATCGCCGAGAGCCCCGACGCGGTCGCTATTCCCGAGGGGCCCGTGACGCTGCGCTTCGACCACGTGTCGTTCTCCTACCCGGGCGCGGACGAGGTGTCGCTCGCCTCGCTCGAGGCGGTCGCCGTGCTCGACGCCACGGCGCGCACGCCGGTCCTGCACGACGTGAGTTTTGAGGTGGCGCCAGGCACGATGACCGCGCTCGTCGGTCCCAGTGGCGCCGGCAAGACGACGATCTCGCTGCTGGTCTCGCGGCTCTACGACGTGGACGAGGGGCGCATCACCATAAACGGCCTCGACCTGCGCGACGTCACCGTGGCGTCGCTCAACTCGACCATCGGGGTGGTGACCCAGGACCCGCACCTCTTCCACGACACCCTGGCGGCGAACCTGCTCTTCGCGCGACCCGAGGCGACCGAGAGCGAACTCGAGGCGGCGCTGCGATCGGCGCAGGTCTGGAACCTCGTCTCGACGTTGCCCCAGGGTCTCGACACCGTGGTGGGTGAGCGGGGCTACCGACTGTCGGGCGGTGAGAAGCAGCGCGTGGCACTGGCCCGGCTCCTCTTGAAGTCCCCGCACCTGGTCGTGCTCGACGAGGCGACGGCGCACCTGGATTCTGAGAGCGAGGCGGCCGTCCAGCGCGCGCTCGACTCGACGATGGCCGATCGCACGTCACTCGTCATCGCGCACCGACTCTCCACGGTGCGAAACGCCGACCAGATCCTCGTGGTCGACGGCGGGACCATCGTCGAGCGCGGCACGCATCGCGAACTGCTCGAGCACGGGCGGCTGTACCGCGTGCTCTACGAGACGCAGTTCGCGGACCAGGCGGCTTAACCCATCGAGTGGGCGCCACCGTCGACGTGGATGATCGAGGCGGTGGTGAGCCGCATGAGCGGCGAGAGCAGCGCGACGGTCGTGTCGGCGACGGCGCTGGCGTCGTGCACGTCCCAGCCGAGGGGCGCTCGCTCGCCCCAGGTGTCTTCGAAGTGCGAGAAGCCCGGGATCGACTTCGCGGCGACCGTGCGGATCGGGCCGGCCGCGACCATGTTGACGCGAATGCGATCGGGTCCGACCTCGCGGGCGAGGTAGCGGCCGAGTGACTCCAGCCCGGCCTTCATGACCCCCATCCAGTCATAGAGCGGATAGGCGCGCGAGGCGTCAAAGTCGAGCGACACCACCGACGCGCCGCCGCGCGCGGTGCTCGCCTGCAGGAGCGGGCGGAAGGCGCCGACCAGCGTGGCCAGGGAGTACGTCGAAATGTGCATCGCGGTGGCGACGTCCTCGAAGGGGGCGACGAACATGCCCGAGCCGAGGCACGACGGCGGGGCGTAGCCGATGGCGTGTACCAGGCCGTCGAGGCGGCCGAAGCGTTCGCCCACCGCGTCCACCGCGGCACGAACCTGGTCGGGTTCGGTCACGTCGAGTTCGACAACGTCGCCGACGTCGCCGAGCTTGCGCACGGTGCGCTTGGTCAGTGACAGGCCGCGTCCCGCGCCGGTGATGATCACCTCAGCCCCCTCGGCCAGCGCGTGCTCGGCGATGCGATAGGCGAGGGAGTCGTCGGTCAGCACACCGGTGATCAGGATTCGATGATTCGTGAGCAGGCCCATCTTGTTAGCGTAGTTCCAGCACTTCGAAGGACGGTGATGATGGACGGCACGATCGGGATTATCGGTGGCACGGGACCGGCGGGGCGCGGCGTCGCCGCGCGCCTGGCCAAGGCCGGCTACGACGTGGTGATCGGGTCGCGTGACGCCGGGCGCGCCGCCGAGGTGGTCGGTGCGATGGCCGCACCGAGCGAAGGATCGATTCGCGGGCTGTCCAATGATGACGCGGCGCTGGCGGACGTGGTGATCGTGGCCACGCCGTGGGACTCGGCGGTCGCGACCGTGAAGGCGCTGCGCGACCAGCTGGCGGGCAAGATCGTCATCTCCATGGTGAACGCGCTCGTGCGCGAGGGCCGTGAGCTCGTGCCGATCTACCCGTCGCGTGGCTCGATGGCCGGCCAGCTCGCCACGGTCCTGCCGGCGAGCCGTTTGGTCGGGGCCTTTCACCACCTGCCCGCCGCGCAGATGGAGGATCTCGCGAGCGGCCTCGACGCGGACGTGGTGGTGTTCGGCGACGACGCACCGTCGCGCGAGGTCGTGGCAGCACTGATCAACGAGATGCCGGGCCTGCGCAGTGTGGTCGCGGGCACGATGTCCCTCGCCGGGGCGGTCGAGGCCTTCACGGCGGTGTGCGTATCGATCAACATCCGCCACAAGGCCCACTCCTACGTGAAGCTCGAAGGGCTCGGGAACTGATGCACCTCTACGACACCGCGCGACGCGGGGTCTTCCCGCTCGAGGTCGGTCCGACCGTGACGATGTACAGCTGTGGGATCACGCCCTACGACGCCGCCCACCTCGGCCACGCCTACGTCTACCTGACCTTTGACGTACTGCAGCGGCGAATGCGCGACGCGGGCTACGACACGCGCTGCGTGCGCAACGTGACTGACGTCGACGACGACATCCTGCGCAAGTCGCGCGAGCTCGGCGTGCACTATTTGGACTTGGCCGCCGAGGAGATGGCGATCTTCGAGCGCGACATGCAGCTGCTGAACCTGCTGCCGTGCTTCACCGAGCCGCGCGCGACCGGGGCGATCCCCGAGATCCTCACGCTGATCGGCGAGACCTTCGACCAGGGGCTGGCCTACGAGGTCGACGGGTGGGTCTACTTCGAGGTCGCGAAGTTCCCGCGCTTCGGTCAGGTGAGCCACGAGTCGCGCGAGTCGATGCTGGAGTTGGCCGCCATCCACGGCGGGCGGCCCGAGGACCCGCGCAAGCGCGACCCGCTCGACTTCGTGCTGTGGCAGCCGTCCCTCGGCGACGAGCCGGCCTGGGAGTCGCGGTGGGGAGCCGGTCGGCCCGGCTGGCACATCGAGTGCTCGGCGCTGTCGCTGCGCGACCTCGGCGAGACCGTCGACGTGCACGGTGGCGGTCGCGACCTCGCCTTCCCGCACCACGAGTGCGAGGCCGCCCAGTCCGAGTCGGTGACCGGCGCGCCCTTCGTGAAGCACTGGCTCCACGTCGGCCTGGTCGGGTTGCACGGCACCAAGATGTCCAAGTCCCTGGGCAACCTCGTCTTCGTCTCCGAGCTCGTGCGCCGCGCCGATCCGAGCTCGGTGCGTCTCGCCCTGCTCGACCAGCACTACCGCACCGACTGGGAGTGGCGCGACGAGTTGCTGCTGCGCGCCCAGTCGCGGCTGGCGACGTGGTCGTCGACGTTGACGGCTGGTCGCGCGGGCGCGCTGATCGATGACGTGCGCGCGGCGCTCGACGACGACTTGAACACGCCCGCCGCACTGAGTCTTATCGACGATGCGGCCCACGCCGGCTACAACGTCGCCCCGGCCGCGACGTTGCTCGGCGTTACGCTGTAGCCAACGAAAGGGAGTCATGTCCGAGCTGTCGGTGCAACTACCGGATGGATCAACGCGCACCCTGCCGGCGGGAACCACCGGCGCGGGTCTGGCCGCCAGCATCGGCCGGCGTCTCGCCAAGGACGCGCTCGCGGTGCAGGTGAACGGGCAGCTCACGGACCTCTCGAGCCCGCTGCCCGACGGTGCGGCGGTGGCCGTCGTCACGCCCGACAGCGACCTCGGGCGTGAAGTCCTGCGCCACTCGACCGCCCACGTGCTCGCTCAGGCCGTCACACGGCTCTGGCCCGGCGCGCACTACGCCATCGGACCTGCGATCGAGAATGGCTTCTACTACGACTTCGAGTTGCCCGGGGACGCCCACTTCACCGACGACGACCTCGCGGTCATCGAGGCGGCGATGCGCGCGATCATCGCCGAGGACCAGCCCTTCGCCCGATCCGAGTACTCGATCGACGAGGGTCTCGAGCTCTTCAAGGACCAGCCCTACAAGGTCGAGATCATCCGTGGCGTGGCCACGGGAACGGCCGCCGAGGAGGACCTGGACGAGGTCGCGAGCGGCTCGGTCGTGTCGGCCTACGCCAACGCCGGCGGGTTCGTGGACCTCTGCCGGGGACCCCACGTGCCCTCGACCGGACGGCTCGGCCACTTCACGCTGACCCGAGTGGCCGGCGCCTACTGGCGCGGCGACGAGCACCGGCCCCAGCTGCAGCGAATCTACGGGACGGCCTGGGAGTCAGACGCCGCGCTCGCCGCGCACCTGCACATGCTCGCCGAGGCCGAGAAGCGCGACCACCGCCGTCTCGCGACCGAGCTCGACCTACTCAGTTTTCCCTCCGAGCTCGGCGGCGGCCTCGCGGTCTGGCACCCGCGCGGGGGCATCATCCGCAAGGAGATGGAGGACTATTCGCGTGCCCGGCACCTCACGGGCGGCTACGAATTCGTGGTGACACCGCACTTGACCAACAAGCGCCTCTATGAGACCTCGGGTCACTTGAGCTTCTACAAGGACGGCATGTACCCGCCGATGGAGCTCGACAACGGCACGTACTACATGAAGCCGATGAACTGCCCGATGCACTGCTTGATCTTCAAGAGTCGCGCGCGCAGCTACCGCGAGTTGCCCCTCCGACTGTTCGAGCTCGGCACGGTCTACCGCTACGAGCGTGCGGGCACGCTGCACGGCCTGATGCGCATCCGAGGCTTCACCCAGGACGACAGCCACATCTACTGCACCGAGGACCAGCTCCAAGAGGAGATCGCGTTCCTGCTCGAGTTCGTGATGAGCGTGCTGCGCGCCTTCGGCTTCACCGACTTCACGGCGAACCTCTCGACGAAGGACCCGAACAAGTACGTCGGCTCCGACGAGATCTGGGAGAAGAGCACCGACGCGCTGCGCCTGGCGCTCGAGAAGTTCGGGCTGCCCTACCAGATCAAGAAGGGCGACGCCGCGTTCTACGGGCCCAAGATCGACATCGACGTGCGCGACGCCATCGGCCGGACCTGGCAGCTGAGCACGATCCAGTGCGACTTCAACCACCCCGAGCGCTTCGAGCTCGAGTACGTGGGCGCCGACAACCAGCGCCACCGGCCCATCATGCTGCACCGCGCCCTGTTCGGCTCGATCGAGCGATTCTTCGGCGTGCTGCTCGAGCACTACGCCGGCAACCTGCCGACGTGGCTCGCGCCCGAGCAGGTCCGGGTCCTTGGCGTACGCGACGACCACGACGAGTACGCCCGCGCCGTCGTCGCCGAGCTGCGCGCGGCGGGCGTTCGCTCGGTGCACGAGGAGGCGAGCGAGCCCCTGGGCGCGCGCATCCGTCGGGCGAAGCTGGAGAAGGTGCCCTACATCGTGGTCGTGGGCGGCGAGGACGTGACGGCTCGGACCGTCGGCGTGAACGCGCGTGGCACCAACGACCCCGACCGGGCGGTCGCCTTGGGTGACTTCGTCGCCGCGGTGGTCGACGAGATCGCCGCCCACGGCGCGCCCGAGGACGAGTAGTGCCCCTCGAACGGTTCTCGGCGGCGTGGCGCGAGGCCTACGTGAGCAGCGACGACGTCGTCGCCAACACCCGCGAGGACGTGGCCTGCGTCTTCTGTGCGCTCGCGAGCGAGCCGGTGGGCGAGACGACGGGCGTGCTGTGGCGCGGGAGCTACACGTTCGTGGTGCTCAACGCCTTTCCCTACGGCTCGGGCCACCTCTTGGTGCTGCCGCTGCGACACGTCGCGGGGCTGGTGGACCTGCGTGACGAGGAGTACCTCGACTTCAGTCTGACGATCCGGCGCACGGCCCGCGCCCTCGATCGCGCCTACGGCGCCGAGGGGATGAACATCGGGATGAACCTCGGCACGGCCGCCGGTGCGGGGATTCCCAAGCACTTGCACGCGCACGCGCTGCCGCGCTGGAATGGGGATACCAATTTCATGACGACCATCGGCGAGGTGCGCGTGCTGCCCGAATCACTCCTCTCCACCTGGAATAAGGTGCGTCCGCACATGGAAACCGAGGCGTGAGCGTCGCCACCGATAGAATTGCTTCGATGATCCGGGGGATCAATGTTTGATGGCAACTTCCGTAAGTCGGTCGACACCACCACGGCGCCCGTGGGTCAGTGGCTCGTCCGCCGCGGCGTCTCCGCGGACGTCCTCACGGGCTCGGGACTCGTCTTCGCCGCACTCACGGCGTGGTCGATCGGCGTCGGCTACCACTACCTCGCGATCGTGCTGCTCACCCTCACGGGTTTCCACGACATGCTCGACGGTGCCGTCGCGAAGGCGTCGCACCGGGCGAGCCAGCGGGGGAGCTTCTTCGACTCGGTGATCGATCGCGTGTCCGACGCGTTGCTCATGGGCGGCGTCGCGTACTACTTGACCGCGCACGGTCACGGCCAGCTCGTCCTGCTGCCCTTTGCCATCATGACTACAACGTTCCTGATCTCCTACCAGCGCTCCAAGGCCGAGAGTCTCGGCCTGAGCGCCAAGGGCGGGCTCATGGAGCGCGCCGAGCGGATGATCTTGCTCGGCGTGGCGCTGCTCGCGAACCAGATCTTCCTCCCGGTCCTGTGGCTGATGCTGGCGCTCACCGCCATGACCGCCGGCGGCCGGTTCCTGCGGGTCTGGCGCGTCGCCGCGCGGCCCGAGCCGATGCAGCGCCCCGTCACCCGCCCGCACCGAAATGTCGGTCGGACGAGGCGGGCACTGACACGCGCGTCGCGTCATTGACCGTGGCCGGGCGCGCGCGCGTCGCGGTCTTCCGTTCCTTGGGCGCACTGATCGAGCGAGTGCCCGACTCCGTGGCGGTCTCGATCGGTCGTCGCGTCGCAAGTTCCCTGCGGTTGCCCGCAGCGCGGCGCAACCTCGCCGCGAATCTCGCGCACGCACTGGGTGAACCGGCCGACGTGCCCGAGGCGCTCGTCGAGCGCTTCGTCGGGCGCGCCCTCGCGAGCTACGGGCAGTACTGGGCCGAGGGTGCGAAACTCCCGGCGCTGCCGGCAACGACCATCTCGGACCGGTTTCAGATCGTCGAGGGTCGCGGCTACCTCGATGCGGCCCACGACGCCGGCGCCGGCGTGGTGGTGGCGCTGCCGCACGTGGGCAGTTGGGAGTGGGGCGGCGCGTTCCTCGCCCAGATCGGCATGCCGATGACCGCGGTCGCCGAGGCGCTCGAGCCACCCGCGCTCTTCGACTGGTTCAAGGCCAAGCGCGAAAGCATCGGCATCACCATCGAGCCGCTCGACGCGCACGCGGGCACCGTGCTGCTCGACACCTTGCGTCGCGGCGGCGTGGTGGGGCTGCTCTGTGATCGTGACCTCGTGGGCAACGGCATCCCCGTCGACTTCTTCGGCGAGCGCGTCACGCTGCCCGCCGGGCCGGCGACGCTCGCGCTGCGCACGGGCGCGACGCTCGTCGCCGCGGCCTGCTACGCCGGACCGGGCCGCGACCACTACGCGGTCGTCACGCCACCGATCCCCGCCGAGCGGCTCGGCCGGCTGCGCGACGACGTGGCGCGCGTCACCCAAGCGATCGCGGTCGAACTCGAGGGGCTCATCCGTCGGGCCCCCGAACAGTGGCACGTCCTGCAGCCGCGATTCGATCAGCCGTGACGCGCCCGTCGGTGGTGCTCGTCAGCCCTTACGCGCTGAGCGTCTTTGGCGGCGTGCAGGAGCAGGCGCTGGCGATGAGCCGCGAGCTCGCCCGGCGCGACTACGACGTCGACCTGATCGTGCCCGATTCGGCTGATCGGCGCGACTACGACACTCCCGCGCGCATCCACCGGTTCGGCCGGCTGCTCTCGCTACCGGCGAACGGCTCTCGCGCCCCGCTCACGCTCTCGCCACTCGCCGCGCGCGAGGCGGCCGCGCTGATCGCGCGACGCGCCCCGGACGTCGTGCACTACCACGAGCCCTTCGCGCCCCTGCTCGGCTGGGCGGCGCTGCGCGCGCACGCGGCCGCGTCGGTCGCGACGCTGCACCGAAGCGGCGACGGGCCGGCGACGAGACTGACGCGACCGCTGCTGCGCGCCCTCGCGCGCCACGTCGACGTGAGCGTTGCCGTGAGCCCCGCGGCCGCGGCGACCATGGGGCAGGCGGCCGGGCTCGTGCCCGACGTCCTGTTCAACGGCTTCGAGGTGGATCGATTCGTGGCTTTTGCCCGCGACGCGCCCGCAATCACCACGGTGCTCGTCGTGGGACGGCTCGAGGAACGCAAGGGCGTTCGCTTTGCTATCGAGGCCATGCGGCAGCACAACGCGCGCGCCGACTCGCCGTGGCGACTCGTGATACTGGGCGACGGGCCCGAGCGCGCTCGGCTCGAAGCGCTGGCGGCGGGACTCGACTGTGAGTTCCTCGGGTCGCCGAGTGACGACGAGAAGCGGCGCTGGCTGCGTCGGGCATCGGTCGTAGTCGCGCCCGCGCTGCGCGGCGAGAGCTTCGGTCTCGTGCTGCTCGAGGCGATGGCGAGCGAGACCCCGCTGGTGGCGAGTGACATCGATGGCTACCGCGAGGCGGCCGGCGGGCACGCCGTCATGGTGGCACCCGGGGACGCCGCCGCGATTGAGGCGGGCGTCACGCGCGCGCTCGAGCGCGGCGTCGACGTGATCGATGGCGCCCGGGCCCACGCGACGGCGTGGTCGATGAGTCGACTGATGGACGCCTACGAGGAGCGCTACGAGCTGGCTCAACGACGATTCGGGGGCGCACGGTAGCCTAGGACCATGGCCACGAAGCAAAAGTCGCGTAACCGGCGTCCCTCGACGCGTGATCGCGGACCGCGCTACGTCGAGCCCGTACTCGATCCCACCTGGCAGAGTCCCTACCTGCCGTCGGCCGAGGAGCGCGAGGCCAACGGCGACGCCGTTCGCCGGTACGGCTGGCGCCGGCGGGTCCCGGTGACCATCGCGGTGGCCGTGCTCGTCGTGGCGCTACTCGTTGGCGCCATGGTCTCGATCTGGCTGCCCGTGCTCGGCGTGGTGATCGGCGTTCTCTACGGCTTTGAGCTGTACCACTCGTTCGGTCGCCTGGACCGGCTCGGCACGGGCGCCGGTGAGAGCATCGCGCGCCTCGTTGGCGAAGGGGGCAGCGCGCATGACCGCCAGCGTCTCGCCACGGTCGTAGACCGGCTGAGCGCGACCTTTGGCGTCGATGGCGTGTCGGCCGTGATCATCGATGACGAGGGGTACAACGCGGCCCTGATGCGCCGCGGCGGCGGGCTCGCGCTCTACGTGACCAGTTCGCTGCTGCGCGACTTCGAACTGATCGAGCTCGAAGGCGTGGTCGCGCACTGCCTCGCGCGCCAGCGACTCGGCCTGGTGGAGCGCCAGTGCATCGCGGCCTCGGTGTCACTCGATGACGCCACGCGACGCTCGCTCGCCGGCATCGGGCAGTGCTACCGGGCCGACGAGGTCGCCGCGGCCGCCATCCGCTACCCCCTGGGACTCGCGAACGCCCTGCACCGCTGCGCTGATCAGGTAACGCCGCCGGGCTCGTATTTCGTGTCGCCGGCCTTTTCGACGACGCGCTGGTCCTGGTTCAACCCCTTCGCCGACCGCTCGACGAGCGATCTCAGCGACCTCGACGACCCGCTGCTGCGCTCGCTCGCCCTCGAAGAGTGGTGAGTGCGCCCGGTAGGCTAGGGGCATGACACTTTTATCTGACAGTTCGGTCGTCGGTTCAGCTCGCGTGAAGCGGGGCTTGGCGGACATGCTGCGCGGCGGGGTGATTATGGACGTGGTCAACCCCGAGCAGGCCAAGGTCGCCGAGGACGCGGGCGCGGTCGCGGTCATGGCGCTCGAGCGCGTGCCGTCGGACATTCGTCGTGACGGCGGCGTCGCGCGGATGAGCGACCCGCAGATGATCCAGGAGATCCAGGCCACGGTCACGATCCCGGTGATGGCCAAGGCCCGCATCGGCCACTTCGCCGAGGCCCAGATCCTCCAGGCGCTCGACGTCGACTACATCGACGAGTCCGAGGTCCTCACGCCCGCCGACGAGGACAACCACATCGACAAGTGGGGCTTCACGGTTCCCTTCGTGTGCGGGGCCACCAACCTCGGCGAGGCGCTGCGGCGCATCGGCGAGGGCGCCTGCCTGATCCGCTCCAAGGGCGAGGCGGGCACGGGCAACGTCGTCGAGGCCGTGCGGCACCTGCGCACCATCAACGCCCAGATGCGCCGACTGACCTCGGCCGACGAGGCCGAGATCTACCGGCTCGCCAAGGACCTGCAGGCCCCGCTGCCTCTCGTGCTCGAAGTCGCGGCCACGGGTGCGCTCCCGGTGCCGATGTTCTGCGCGGGCGGCATCTCCACGCCGGCCGACGCGTCACTCGTCATGCAGCTCGGCGCCCAGGCGGTCTTCGTCGGCTCGGGAATCTTCAAGAGCGAGGACCCCGACCGGATGGCGCGGGCCATCGTCGAGGCGACGACCCACTACCTGGACCCGTCGGTCGTGGCCAAGGTGTCGACGGGCCTCGGTGCGGCCATGCGCGGCGCCGAGATGGCGTCGCTCGAGCAGCGACTCGCCGAGCGCGGGTGGTAGCAGCGCCCCTCGGCGTCTTGGCGCTCCAGGGTGACGTGCGCGAGCACGTCGCGGTGCTGGCGGGACTTGACGTCGAGGTCGTAGCGGTGCGCACCGTAGAGCAGTTGCGCGCGGTGCGTGGCCTGGTGATCCCCGGTGGGGAGTCGACGACAATCGCGAGACTGCTCGAGACCTCGGGCATGCGCACCCTGCTCGCCGAGCGGCTGCGCGACGGCCTGCCGGTGCTCGGCACCTGCGCGGGGCTGATTCTCCTGAGCCGCTCGGTCGTGGACGGCCGTGACGACCAGTGGAGCTTCGCCACGATCGACGTCGACGTGCGCCGCAACGGCTTCGGCCGCCAGATCGCGAGCTTCGAGACCGTGGTCGAGGTCGAGGGCGTCGGCGAGGTGCCCGGGGTGTTCATCCGCGCACCGAAGATCGAGTCGTGGTCCGAGCAGGTCACCGTGCTCGCGACCCACGACCACGGCACGGGGCGCACCCCGGTCCTCGTACGGCAGGGTGCCGCGTGGGGTTGTTCGTTTCACCCCGAGCTCACCGACAGCAGCGCCATCCACGAGCTCTTCCTCGCCTCGTTGTCCTAGCTCTGCGCCGTTAGGGGGGTCGGCGGTGCGCGTGACTCGGACTTTGCCCGTTCTCCGATAGCATTGCAACGCCCAATGGGGCAGGAGGAACTATGTCCGGCCATTCGAAGTGGGCGACGACCAAACACCGCAAGGGCGCCAAGGACAGCGCCCGCGCCAAAGTCTTCGCCAAGTTGATCCGTCAGGTGGAGGTCGCGGCCCGCGAAGGCGGCGGTGACGCCTCGGCCAACGCGAGCCTTCGCACCATGTACCAGAAGGCGCGCGAGGCCTCGGTCCCGATCGACACCATCGAACGCGCGATCAAGCGCGGCACCGGCGAGCTCGAGGGAGCCCGCTACGAGGCCGTGACCTACGAGGGCTACGCGCCGGGTGGCATCGCGGTCATCGTCGAGACCCTCACGGACAACCGAAACCGCACGAGCGCCGAGATCAAGCACCTGTTCTCCAAAAACGGGGGCTCGATCGCCGAGCCCGGCGCGGTGTCCTGGCAGTTCGACCGCAAGGGCATCATCGAGGTGAAGGGCCCCATCGACGAGGACCAGATGCTCGAGTGGGTCCTCGAGGCCGGGGGCGAGAACTTCACGGCCACGGCGGACACCGTGTCGGTGACGACCGAGCCCCAGGACGTCGGGCGGGTTCGTGACGCGCTCGAGGGTTTCGGGGTGACGGTCACGAGCGCCGATCTGACCCTGGTGCCACAGACGATGATCGAGGTCGCCGAGGAATCCGAGGCGAAGAAGATCCTTCGACTTGTCGACGCCATCGACGATCACGACGACGTCCAGAACGTCTACGCCAACTTCGATATCCCCGACGAGATCCTGGCGACCTTCGAGGAATAACGCCCGCGAGGGTTCCGCCTCCGAAGGGCATCGGCCGATACAATCGAACATATGTTCGTATTAGGCATCGACCCGGGTCTGACTCGGTGCGGTTTCGGTCTCGTGGAAGGGTCGCTGCACGGCCCCGAGTCGTTTCGCGCCGTGCGCGCGGGCGTCATCGAGTCCGCGGCGTCCGAGGCGGTCGAGCGTCGGCTCGGCCAGCTGGCCGGCGAGCTCACCGCCCTCTTTGACGAAGTGGCCCCGGACGCGGTGGTCGTGGAGCGGGTGTTCTTCCAGCGCAACGCCAAGACAGCGATCCCCGTAGCCCAGGCGAGCGGGGTAGCGGTGGCGCTGGCGAGCGTGCGCGGCCTCGAGGTCCGCCAGTTCACCGCCCAGGAGGCAAAGCTCGCGGTCACCGGGTACGGCGCCGCGGACAAGCTCCAGGTCCAGGGCATGGTCGCTCGCCTGTGCGGGCTCCGCGCGATTCCCCAACCGCCCGACGCCGCCGACGCCCTAGCCCTGGCGATCACGTACTTCGCGACGCGGCGCACCGAGGTACGGCTCATCGAGGCCGTGTCGTGATCGGCTTCGTGAGCGGCCGGGTGCTGGCGAACCTTCCCTCGGGCGCTTCGATCATCGACGTCAACGGCGTCGGTTACGAGGTGCAGGTGGCGACCAATCAGCCGCCGAGCGTCGACAGCTCGGTTGACCTGGTGGTCTACACGGTCGTTCGCGCCGACGCCATCGTCCTCTACGGGTTTGACACTTTCGAGGAGCGCGCGTTCTTCGCCCAGCTGCTGGCGACACCGGGCGTTGGACCGGCCACGGCTCTGGCGGCGCTGCGCACCATGCCCATGGCCGTGCTCGCCGAGGCGATCGAGTCCGGGGACCACAAGGCGATCGCCTCGATCCCGGGCATCGGGACCAAGACGGCGAACCGGATCGTGCTCGAGTTGGCTGGCAAGGTCGTGCTCGACGCCGACGCGCGCACCCCCCAGAACTCCGTTGCTGGCTCCGTCGAGGAAGCATTGCGCCGACTGGGCTACGGCTCGGCTGAGATCCGTGAACTGCACGACATCGAACTGCCCGACGACGAAAGCGCCGCACTGCGCGTCGCGCTTGGCTACCTGGGGCGCTCGTGAGCCGGCGCGAGGTCGATCTCGAGGCCGAGCCGCTGGTGCGCGCGAGCGCCGACGAGCCCGAG
>JAKAPH010000084.1 GCA_021807265.1 Actinomycetes bacterium
CCGGCGCGGCGCTCGCCATCAGCGTCGCGGTGAGCAGGTCGTCGGCGAGTCCCGCGGCGAAACGTGCGATCAGGTGGGCGGTCGCGGGCACGACCACGATCAGGTCGGCCGACTGGCCGAGGTTGGTGTGCGGTATCGGCAGATGCGGGTCGTCGTATAGGCCGACGCGCGCCGGCTCGCTCGCCAGAGCGGTGAAGGTCAGTGGCGCGACGAAGCGGGTCGCGTCCGGGGTCAGAACTGGTGCGACGTGGTAGCCGGCGTCACGCAGGCGCCGAAGCACCTCCACCGCCTTGTAGGCCGCGATGCCGCCCGCGACACCAAGGACGATTCGGGGCGATTGCTCAGGCGTCGCGGAGGGCATCGGTGAAGGCGTCCAACTCGTTCGCCTCGTCCTGGTGCGCCTGGGCCGCGTCACGGTCGCGACGCTCCTGCTCGAGCTCCTCGGCCGTCGGGCGGTGGAACTCGAGCTTGCCCTCGTAGAGCTCCTGGAGCGACAGCGACAGCGACTTGTTCGACAGCGAGGTCACCTGCGGTGGGATCATCGCGCCGTGGCCCGTGCCGAGCCCGTTGTAGTAGTCGTTGATCTCACGAGCGCGGATCGCCGACACCGCGACCAGGGTGAACTTGGAGTCGCCGACTTTGGCCAGCAGCGCCTCGATGGGCGGATCGACAAGCGAAGGGCGCTCGGTCATGAATTCAGTCCTTTTTAGGCGAGGGTTCGACGGTCTCGTCGGAGCGTTTCCAGTATAGAGAGGATTTCGTTCGTGGCCCGCTCCACGTCGTCATTGACGATGACGTGGGTCGCGAGCTCCTGGCCGACGCGCATCTCGTTGGCGGTGCTGTGCAGCCGTCGCTGCACGTGGTCCTCGGTATCGCCGCGTCCGCGTAGTCGCGACTCGAGATGGTCCATCGACGGCGGGATGACCAGGAAGATCACGACGTCGTCGTAGTGCCGGCGCACCTGTTCGGCCCCCTGGACCTCGATCTCGAGCAGCACGTCCGCGCCGCCGGTGCCGGTGGGTACGGGTGTGCCGTAAAGGTTGCCCTGGAACTGCGCCCACTCGAGGAACCGGCCCTCGTCGATGGCGCGCTCGAAGGTCTCGCGGTCAACGAAGACGTACTCGTCGCCGGTCTCGGTCTCGCGCTTGTTGCGCGTCGTCCAACTGCGGCTCAGCCACAGTCGCGGGTCTAACTCGGTGAGCCGCCGGGCAATGGTCCCCTTGCCGACTCCACCAGGGCCAATCAGTACCGCCAGCAGCGGTTCAGCGCACAAGGGCGCGAAACAGCTCGGCGCGCTGCTTGGGGCCAAGCCCGCGAATCCGACGCGACTTGGCGATCTGCGCCTTCTGCATGATGCGCTCGGCCTTCACGTCACCGATCGCCGGAAGGGCGCTGATCAAGTCGTACGCGCGCATCTGCGCGATGCACTCCTCGCGGTCGGCGAGCTCGAACAACTCCTCTAAAGAAAGTTCACCCGATTTAATCTGCCGCTTCACCTCGGCGCGACGCCGGCGATTCGCGACGGCGAGGCGTGAGGCCTGAACTCGCTGTTCTTGCGACAGTGTTGGCGGAGTCGGTGTCACGGGCACAGAATACATCGTGACGAGCACAAATGCACTCAAGAACTACGCCAGGGCGTCAGATATTTCGTCGCGCCAGCGCCGGGCGGCGTCGTGGACCGCCCGGCGGTCCGGGCCCCGCTCCAAAATCGCCCTACTAACGCTGACCAGGACTGATGCCGGAGGCACCTCGCCAAAGACCCGGCCGACGCGTTCGGCCGTCGCGCCCTGGGCGCCAACCCCGGGTACCAGGATCGGCCCCTGCAGCCGGGTCAGGTCAAACGCGGGACGATCCCTGGTCGCGCCGATGACCGCGCCGATCGCGCCGAATCCGTCGCTGGCGGCGTTCAACTCAGCGATCGCCGCGAGAATCGTCGCCTCGACGGTGCGCTCGCCGTCCACGATCGCCCCCTGGACGACGCGTCCCTCGGGATTGGACGTGGCGGCGAGCACGAACAGCCCCCGGCCGCTCGCCTGCGCCGCGGCCACGAGCGGCGCCAGCGCGCCGACGCCGAGGTAGGGATGCGCGGTCAACGCGTCCACGGCGAGCGGCGAGCCGTCAGTCAGCCACGCCTGGGCGTACCCCTCAACCGACGAGCCGATGTCGCCGCGCTTGGCGTCAGCCACGACCACGAGTGACGCGTCATGGGCCTCGCGAATGACCCGCTCCAAGATCCGGTAGCCGGCCGAGCCGAAGCGCTCGAAGAACGCCACCTGGGGCTTGATGGCCGCGGCCGTGCCGATCGCCGCCTCCACGGTGGACAGCGCGACGAACTCCAGTCCCTCCACGTCGTCGCGCCGGCCCCACTGCGCAACCACGGCGGCGCTCGGATCAACCCCGACGCACAGCGGTCCGCGCTCGACGATCAGGTCGCGCAAGCGCGAACCAAACGGGTCAACCATGAGCCGCTCCAATGATCTCGTGCACGGCGCCGACGCCGTGCGAGAACAGCCACGCGAGGACCTCTCGCTGGATCCGCCACGGCGCGCGCGGTGACGCGAAGATCGCCGTCCCGACTTCGACGGCGCTGGCGCCCGCCATCAGCATCGCAATCGCGTCGTCGCCGCTCCGCACCCCACCGACGCCCACGATCGGCACGTCGGGCAGGGCGCGGCGGCAGTCAAAGATCGCGCGCAGGGCGACCGGGTGGATCCCGGGCCCGCTGACCCCTCCCCCGACACCGCCCAGCACCGGCCGGCGGCGCTCGATGTCGATGGCGAGCCCGAGCACGGTATTCACCAAGACCAGGGCTGCGGCACCGGCGTCGACGGCCGCCGCAGCGATCGCGACGAGGTCGGGCGTGTTCGGGCTCAACTTGACCCAGACGGGGCGGGCCGGGTGGACCGTGGCCCGCACGATCGCGGCCGTCGCCTCGGGCGAATGGGCGAACATCGTCGAACGATCCTCGAGGTTCGGACAACTCGCGTTCACCTCGAGGGCGACCGCCGAGGAGTCGACGAGTGCCGCGGCGGCGTCCGCGAACTCCTGAGTGTTGCGCCCCCAGACGGACGCGACGATCGTCGCACCCGCGGCCACGAGGGATGGCTCGTAGTCGCGCCGCCACGCCGCCGCACCTGGTCCGGCCAGTCCGACCGAATTGATCAGGTGCTCGCCGACGGCCGCGACCCGCGGCGCGGGATTGCCCGGCCAGGCGAAGCTCGCGAGGGATTTGGTCACGATGGCCCCGAGACGACCAAGGTCGCCGTAGCCGGCGAGCTCGTCGCCAAAGCCGGCGGTGCCCGCCGCGGTGAGGATCGGCGAGCGCAGCGCAACCGTGCCCACCCGCGTGGCGAGTGACGGGTCGCTCACCGGTGTAGTTCCTGCAACGAACGCACGCGCCAACCCTGGGCCCGCGTGTCGGCGATGCCGCGCGCGGCCGCGAGTCCGGCGCTCAGCGTGGTGAGACAGGGCACGGCGTGCGCGACGCAGGCGTGTCGGATCTGCGCGCCGTCGACCATCGCATCACCGCCCGAGGGCGTGTTCACCACCAGCTGCACGGCACCCTCGGCGATCAGGGTGACGGCGTCCGCGCCGAGGTCGGCGAGACCGACCTTGCCCACCAGGGTCGACACCGTCAGCCCGTTGGAACGGAAGTAGCCCGCGGTACCGACGGTGGCGGCGATCGTGAAGCCGAGATCGAGCAACTGGCGTGCGAGGGTCAGGCCCGCCACCTTGTCGCGGTCGGCGAGCGAGAGGAACACCTGTCCCGCGTCGGGCAGGCCGGTGCCCGCGGCGAGCTGGGACTTGGCGAACGCGATGCCGAAGCTCTCGCCGATTCCCATCACCTCGCCGGTCGAGCGCATCTCGGGCCCGAGGATCGTGTCGACGGCCGGAAAGCGATTGAACGGCAGGACCGCTTCCTTCACGCTGACGTACGCCGGTTGCGGTGTCTCGTGTGGTACGACGCCGGCGTCGCGCAGCGACGCGAGTGTCTGGCCGAGCATCACGCGGACCGCGACCTGCGCGAGCGGCACGCCCGTTGCCTTGGCGACGAAGGGAACGGTCCGGCTGGCGCGGGGGTTGGCTTCCAGGACGTAGACCTCGTCGTTCTTAACCGCGTACTGCACGTTGACCAGTCCGACCACGCCCAGCGCATCGGCGATGCGCGTCGTGTAGTCGTGGAGGGTCTCGATCACCGCCGGGGCGAGTGACTGGGGTGGCAGCGCGCACGCTGAGTCGCCCGAGTGGATCCCCGCCTCCTCGACGTGCTCCATGACTCCGGCCACGTAGGTCTCGCCGGCCGCGTCGCGTATCGCGTCGACGTCGACCTCGACCGCGTCCTCGAGGAAGCTGTCGAGCAGGATCGGCCGCGTCGCGCTCACGCCCCCCTCGCGCGCGAGCGCCCCGTGCGCGCCGGTGAGGTTCGCCATGACCCGGCGCAGCGACGGCTCGTTGTAGACGATCTCCATGGCGCGACCGCCCAGCACGTAGCTCGGACGAACCAAAACGGGATAGCCAATCCGCGCCGCGACCTCGATCGCCTCGTCCAGCGTGACCGCCACGTCACCCGGCGGCTGGCGCAGTCCGAGGTCGTTGCAGATTGTCGACCAGTGTTCGCGGTCCTCGGCCGCGTCGATCGCGCTGACGGGCGTGCCGAGCACGAGCGAGGGCTCGAGGGTGTGGGCGAGCTTGAGGGGGGTCTGGCCGCCGAGTGACACGATCACCCCGACCACGCGCGCGCCGTCGATGCAGGCCGCCTGTTCGGCGGCGACGATCTCGGCGACGTCGTCGGGGGTGAGCGGCTCGAAGTACAGCCGGTCCGAAGTCGAGTAGTCCGTCGACACCGTCTCGGGGTTGCAGTTGACCATCACGGACTCGTAACCCATGTCACGCAGCACGTAGCTGGCGTGCACGCAGCAGTAGTCGAACTCGATGCCCTGCCCGATCCGGTTGGGACCCGAGCCGAGGATGATCACCCGATCCTTCGCGGAGGGCCGCACCTCGGACTCGTCCTCGGTCGTGCCGTAGTGGTACGGCGTCGCCGCGTCGAACTCGGCGGCGCAGGTGTCGACCGTCTTGAAGGTGACCGGGGCCAATTCCTTCCGGGCCGCGCGGACCGCCGCGACGTCCGTCCGGCTGATCGCGGCGACCTGGGAGTCCGTGAAGCCCCACTGGCGATAGCGCCGCCACGTCCGGGCGTCGAAGGCCAGGACGTCGGCGTCTCGCAGCTCGCGCTCGCAGTCGACGATCTCGGCCATCTGGTCGATGAACCACGGATCGATGCCGGTGCGCGCCGAGACTTCCTCGACCGACGCACCGCGCCACAGCATCTCGTGAAGCGCGTAGAGCCGCTCGGGCGTCGCCACGACGCACCGGTGCCACAGGGCCTCGTCGTCCAGGTCGGCGAACTCACGATTGGGCCCCGCGGCAAAGCCCGGACGCCCCTGCTCGAGGGACCGGATGGCCTTCTGAAGCGACTCGGCGAAGTTCCGGCCGATGGCCATGACCTCGCCGACGGACTGCATGCGGGTGCCGAGCACCGAGGACGCCCCGGGGAGTTTCTCGAAGGCCCAGCGGGGGATCTTGGTGACCACGTAGTCGATGACGGGCTCGAAGCTCGCCGGTGTGGACTTGGTGATGTCGTTGAGGATCTCGTTGAGTGCGTAGCCGACGGCGAGTCGCGCGGCGATCTTGGCGATCGGGAATCCCGTGGCCTTGGACGCTAGAGCGCTCGAGCGACTGACTCGCGGGTTCATTTCGATGACGAGGCGCTCGCCCGTCACCGGGTTGACGGCGAACTGGACGTTCGACCCGCCCGTTTCGACGCCGACCCGGCGCAGCACCGCGAAGGCGTCGTCGCGCATCGCCTGGTACTCCACGTCCGAAAGGGTCTGGGCCGGCGCGACGGTCACCGAGTCGCCGGTGTGCACGCCCATGGGGTCGACGTTCTCGATGCTGCAGATGACGACGCAATTGTCGTGCACGTCGCGCATCACCTCGAGCTCGTACTCCTTCCACCCGGCGATGGAGCGCTCGACCAGGATTTCACCGACGGGCGACGCGGCGATCCCCTCGGCCGCGAGCCGCGTGAAGTCCGCCGCGTTGTCGGCGATACCGGTGCCGGCGCCGCCGAGGATGTAACTCGGTCGGATGATGATGGGCCAGCCGATCCGCTCGGCGATCTCGAGCGCCTCGCCGACGCCGTGAGCGAAGCCCGACTCCGGCACGCCGAGACCGATGTCGGCCATGGCGGCCTTGAACTGCTCGCGGTTCTCCGCCGTCTCGATCGCCTCGGGGCGCGCGCCGATGACCTCGACCCCGAAGCGCTCGGTCACCCCGGCGTGCACCAGGGCCATCGTGAGATTGAGCGCCGTCTGGCCGCCGAGGGTCGGCAGCAGTGCGTCGGGCCGCTCGCGCTCGATGATCTCGGTGAGCACGCCCAGGTCGAGCGGCTCGACGTAGGTCACGTCCGCCGTGCTCGGGTCGGTCATGATCGTGGCCGGGTTCGAGTTGACCAGCACCACCCGAAACCCTTCCTCGCGCAGCACCTGGCAGGCCTGGGTGCCGGAGTAGTCGAACTCGCAGGCCTGGCCGATCACGATCGGGCCCGAGCCGATGACCATGATGGTGTGGATGTCAGTACGTCGTGGCATCAGCCGGCCCTCAGGTCCTCGCCGCGAAGCAGCGACTCGAAACGTTCGAACAGATAGCGGGCGTCGTGCGGACCGGGTCCGGCCTCGGGGTGGTACTGGACCGAGAAACACCGCAGTTTCGGTGACACCATGCCCTCGACGACGCCGTCATTCAGGTTGCGGTGACTCACCACCGCGCTCAGCGAGTCCGGATCGACGGCGTAGTTGTGATTCTGGGCGGTCACCTCGATCCGGCCAGTCGCGAGGTCCTGGACGGGATGGTTGCTGCCGTGGTGGCCGAAGGGCAGCTTGTAGGTCGAGCCGCCGAGTGCCGTCGCGAGCAGCTGGTGCCCGAGGCAGATCCCGAAGATGGGAACTGCGCCGACGAGGCCCTCCACCTCGCGCACGTACGAGCCGAGCGCCGCGGGGTCGCCCGGGCC
>JAKAPH010000085.1 GCA_021807265.1 Actinomycetes bacterium
TCGGGGACCTCGAGCGCCTCGCTGATGAGCTTGGCGGTGCCCGAGACCCCGTCTTTCAGCTTGAAGTGCTCCTCGAGGATCTCGATGTCGGCGTGCGGGGCGATCCGGCGCAGCGACTGCGCCGCGAGGATGAGGAAGTTGACTCCGACCGTGATGTTGGGCGACCACAGGACCGCGGTGCTCTGGCCCAGGCGACGCAGGCGCACCTGCTGGGCCTCGGAGTAGTGCGAGATCGCCGTCACCACGTTCACCCGGCGCGCGGCCGCGGCGTCGCCGTAGTAGTCGAGCCCCTCCTCACAGGAGAAGTCGATGATCACGTCCACCGGGTGCTCGTTGAGCAACTGGTTGGCGGTGATCTCGTCGATGGTGAACATTAATCCAGAATCTTCCGATGGTATATCAAGAATTTCGGGTACTGTTCGCCGGATCATTGACTCGTGTTTGCGAACAACCCATTCGAGCTTTATCTTGGGATCACGCAGTAACACCGAGGCGACCGACATACCGGCCTTGCCAAATCCAACCAAACCAACTCTCATAGCAGAACTCCTTGAGCGGGTAGCGGAGGGGCGGGCAGCCCCAGACGAACCATAGTTGGGGTCCCGCAAGGCTCCCTGGGAGCGCACTGTGAGATTCGTGAGAACTACCTGTGAGGAGTATCCATAATTTCAATATATTTCAGTCGCCAAAACCCTGAATTTACCAGTGTATGAACGGGTTTGCAGCGCCCGCGCGGCCGCGACCGGCCGGCGCGGCACGGCGCGCGGCGAACGGCGAACGGCGAACGGCGAACGGCGAACGGCGAACGGCCGCCTAGCCCCGCAGGGGCTTGAGCGTCGGAAAGGCGATGACCTCGCGGATGTTCGACTCGTCGGCGAGCAGCATGACGAGCCGGTCGATGCCCACGCCGAGTCCGGCTGTCGGGGGCAGTCCCCACTCCAGGGCCCGCACGTAGTCCTCGTCGATGCGCATCGCCTCGTCGTCGCCGGCCGCCGCGAGCCGGGCCTGCTCCTCGAACCGGCTGCGCTGGTCGACGGGATCGTTGAGCTCGCTGAAGCCGTTGGAGAGTTCGCGGCCCACGGCGTAGGACTCGAAGCGCTCGGTGAGCTCGGGGTCGCGCCGGTGGCGCCGGGCCAGCGGCGACACCTCGACCGGGTGCTCGGTCACGAAGATGGGGTCCCACAGCGTCGACTCGGCCGAGGCCTCGAAGAGCTCGGCGAGACAGCGCCCCGCACCCCAGGCGTCAGCGACCTCGACGTCGCGCTCGACGAGCAGTTCGGCCAGACGCGCGCGCGGGGTACGCACCGAGACCTCCTCGCCGACGGCCTCGCTCGCGAGCTCGGCCATCGTGCGTCGCGGCCAGGGCGTCGCGAAGGAGAGCGCACGGCCCTGGTAGGTGGTCTCGGTCGAGCCGAGGACGTCCGCGGCGACCCCCGCGACGAGCTCCTCGGTGAAGGACATCATGTCGTCGAAGTCCCAGTAGGCCGCGTAGAGCTCGAGCATCGTGAACTCGGGGTTGTGCCGGGGACTCACGCCCTCGTTGCGAAAGACCCGGCCGAGCTCGAAGACCCGCTCGAACCCGCCCACCACGAGGCGCTTCAGCCACAACTCGGGCGCGATGCGCAAGTAGAACTCGCTGTCAAGGGCGTTGTGGAAGGTGACGAAGGGCCGGGCCGAGGCCCCCGTCGCGATGGGGTTGAGGATCGGGGTCTCGACCTCCATGAAGTTGGCCGCCCAGCAGCGCTCGCGCACCGCGCGCACCACCTCGCTGCGCCGCGCGAGGGTCGTGCGGGACTTCTCGTTGGCCCACAGGTCGGCCTCGCGGTGCCGGTAACGCAGGTCGAAGTCGGCGATGCCGGCCCACTTGTCGCCGAAGTTGTGCTGGGCGACGGCGAGGGTCGTCCACGAGCCCACCTTCACCGAGAGCTCCCCGCGCTTGGTGCGCACGATCTCGCCGGCCACGCCGACCCAGTCGCCCAGGTGCAGGCGCACGAAGTCGTCGAAGCCCTCGGTCAGCGCGGCGAGCGCGAAGAGCTGGATCTCACCGGTGGAGTCGCGCATCGTCGCGAAGGCCAACTTGCCCTGGGTGCGCAGCAGCATCACGCGGCCGGCCACGTGGACCGTGACGCCCGATTCCTCACCGTCGATGAGGTGGTCCCACGTCCGTTGCAAGTCGCCCGCGTAGGCGTTGTGGGCGAATGAATACGGTGTGGTCACGTCTAGTCTCCCGAATGATTCCGTTCATGTACGATACGCAATCCGTGCAGGGTCAACCACGGTTCGACGAACTGGACCAGCTTGGTGTGGGGCGCGATCAAGCCCGCGAGTCCCCCGGTGGCGATTACCGTGGCCTCGCCAAGCTCGTCGAGGAAGCGCTGGGCGACCCCGTCGACCTGGGCGGCGAACCCGTAGAGGACGCCGGACTGGATGGACTCGACCGTAGAGCGCCCGATGACCGATCGCGGCGCGATGAGTTCGACTGAGCGCAGCGCGGAGGCCTCGGTGTAGAGCGCTTCGAGGGAGATCGCGACCCCGGGGGCGATGGCGCCGCCCAGGTACTCGCCCTTGGCGCTGATCGCGTCGAAGGTGGTGGCGGTGCCCATGTCGACGACGATCGACGCGCCCGGGTAGAGGTCGTAGGCCCCCACCGAGTTGGCGATCCGGTCGGCGCCGACCTCGCGGGGGTTCTCGTAGAGGATCGCCATGCCCGACTTGGTGCCCGGTCCGAGCACCGTGATCGGCAGGGACGCGAACCACCGGTTGGCCATCCGACGCAGCTGGGTCGAGACCGTGGGCACCGACGACGAGATCGCGATCGCGCTCACGGCGTCGCGCAGGTCGAGACCCTCGAGGTCGAGCAGCTGGGTGAGCACCATCGCGTGCTCGTCGGGGGTCCGCTCGACGATCGTCGAGAGGCGCCAGTGATAGGCGAGGCCGCGCTCGTCCGAGGCCCGGGCGAAGCCCATCGCGTCGCCGGCCTCGGGGTTCGCCTTGCCGAACAGCCCGATGACGGTCTCGGTGTTTCCCACGTCCATGGCGAGCAGCATCAGCGCCCCTTTCGCAGTTCGATCTCGCGGTTGTCGATCAGTCGCACGCCGTCCACCACGCCCGCGACGAGCGCGCGAGCGCGCCCCGTGGCGTCATCGCCGAGTGGCTCGAGCGTGACGGGGTCGACGACGTCGGCGTAGCCGACGACGACGTCGGCGGCGACCATGGTCGCGCGCATCACCTCGCGCAGCGCGCTCGCGGGGCCGCCGTGCTCGGCCGCGAGGGCGAGCGCCCGGCTGAGCGACAGCGCGCGGGCGCGCGCCTGGGCGTCGAGGCGCACGTTGCGGCTCGACAGGGCGAGCCCGTCCTCGTCGCGCACGATCGCACAACCCACCACCTCGACGTCGAGGCCGAGGTCGAGCACCATCCGGCGCACGACGGCGAGCTGCTGGAAGTCCTTCTCCCCGAAGTAGGCCCGCGACGGCCCCGTGACGATCGCGAGCTTGGCCACCACGCTCGCGACGCCGTCGAAGTGGCCCGGCCGCCCGGCGCCCTCGAGCACGTCGCCGAGCCCCGCGACGGACACGGTCGTCGGTGTCGGCTCGGGGTAGGACGGCCACATCTCGGCCATTGTGGGCTCGACGAGCGCGTCCACACCGAACGACTCGGCGAGGGCCCGGTCCGACTCGGGCGCGCGCGGGTAGGCCCGCAGGTCGGCGGGGTCGTTGAACTGACGGGGGTTGACGAAGATCGTCATGATCACGAAGTCGCCGTTCGCGCGCGCGGCCGCCACCAGCGACCGGTGCCCGGCGTGCAGCGCGCCCATGGTCGGCACGAGGCCGACGCGACGGCCGGCGAGGCGCTGGTCCTCAGCGAGCCGTCGCCACTCCTCGATGCCGACGACTCGACGCATCAGGCGTGGGTGCGCGTGTGACGCTCCGCGACGTCAAAGGCCACCTGGGCGAGCGCCACGTACGTCGAGCGCTCGCTCGCCGGGATGGCCCCGAGGTGGGCGTCGATGGTGGCGAGGTCGCCGCGGGCCGCCGGACCGGTGAGCGCCCGCTCGGGGCCGCGCTCGACGACGTCCTCGAGCGCCATCTGAGCCAGCGGCAGGAAGTCCTCGAGGCTGAGCCCGGCGTTCTCGGCGAGGCGCTGCACGTGGGCGAGCAGGGCGACGAGGTGGTTCGCCGCCACGGTCGCGGTGGCGTGGTAGGCGGCGCGCTGGTCGTCGTTCAGTGCCAGGGCCCGGCCGCGCAGCGAAGCCACGAGCTCACGCGCCAGCGGGTCGCCCGCCACCGCGAACGTGGCACCGACGAGCCGCTCGGCCCCGACGTCCTCGCTCGGCATCGTGACCAGCGGGTGGATCGACGCGACGCGCGGGTGCGGCGCGAGCACGGCGAGCGTGCGCGAGCCCGCCACGTGGGCGACCACGCGCGAGGGGTCGACCGGGAGCTGCGAGGCGGTCGCCGCGATGGCGTCGTCGGGCACGGCGAGCAGGACCAGGTCGACCTCGCCGATCCGATCGAGCTCGTCGTGGTGCACCAGGGTCACGCGGTGGCCACGGCGCGCCAGCGCTACTGAGAAGGAGGTGCCGGCTCGACCGGCCCCAATGATGGCGATCCTCATCTCTGCTCCGTTCCGGCCCCGAGGGTGCCGTTCGGTTACTGCAACATCTCGAGTGTATCGAGTGCCACGACCCGACCCGACGCGCGCGTGACGTCGAGCTCGCTCACGAGTTCGGGCGCGAGCTCGCGCCACGGCACGACGACGAAGGCCCGCTCCATCGCGCGCGGGTGGGGCACCGTGAGCCGGGGGTCGTCGCTCGTGAAGCCCTCGACCCAGAGGACGTCCACGTCCAGGGTTCGCGGGCCCCAGCGCACCTCGCGGGTGCGCTCGCGCAGGCGCTCGGCGGCGTGGGCGCGGTCGAGCAGCGCCCAGGGGTCCGCCTCGGTGTGAAGCTCCATCACGAGGTTCCAGAAGTCATCCTGGGCCACCCCGCCGACGGGCTCGGTCTCGTAGACCCGCGACAGGCGGTACCGGTCGGTCCCGGCCACGATCGACACCCCCGCGCGCAGGTGCGCGGCCCGGTCCCCGACGTTCGAGCCGAACGACAGGAACGCGCGCACCTCAGCGCCGAATCGTCGTGCGCACCCCGACCGTCGCCACGTCCTCGGGCACCGGGGGACGCAGCTTGCGTGCGGCGACGGTCACCGACTCGATCGCCTCGTCCAAGTCGAGGACCTCGCGCGCGACGCGGTAGACGAGGGTCTCGAGGAGCAAGAAGCGGCCCTCGGTCGCGACCTGCTGGGCGAGGCTGATGACCTCGGCGTAGTTGGTCGTCTCGGCGAGGTCGTCGTTGATCGCCGCCGCCTCGATGGGCCGCTCGAAGTCGACGTCGATCTCGACGGGCTGGAGTCGCTCACGCTCCTCGGCGAGCACCCCGACGATCACGGCACAGCGCAGCCCGCGGATCTCGATGCGATCGCTCACGAACGCACCGGGAGGTCGACGAGCACCGAGCGGCCGTCGGGGCCGATCGAGCGGCGAAAGAGTCGTTCCACGAGCGCGATCGACGCCGGGATCGACACGACGCGCTTGGACCAGACGAGATAGCCCGCGACGACCCCGAGCAGGCGGTCGGACACGTCGTCGCCGTGCAGCAGCACGACGACCCCGTCGGCCATGGACTGGGCGAGGTCGCGGTAGCAGGCGTCGAGCACGTCGCGTTGCTGGGGCCCGCCGCGCAGGGCGTAGTGGCCCGCGGTCATGCCCTGCTCGAGGTAGTTGTTGAGGTTCTGCATCACCGGCAGGATCGAGATGATCCGCGTGAAGCCCTGGTGGCGCAGCCACAGCAGCTCCTCGTCGCGCCGGACGCGGCGGTGCACCGACGTCGAGCCGCCGGGCCGCTCCGAGACCGCGAGGATGCCGCGAAAGACCCAGGTGAAGTTCCGCGGCTCGATCCCGACGGCCCACTTGCCCCTCACGAGCCGACCTCCCCGAGCGGGCGGGTCGCGACGTCGCGCAGTTGCAGGGTCGCCGCGACGTCGTGGACCCGGACCAGGTCCACCCCGCACAGCATGGCCCACGCGGCGCTCGCGAGGGAACCTTCGAGGCGGTCCTCGACCTCGAGCAGCGGGTCGGCCAGGGTGCCGAGGAAGCGCTTGCGGCTCGTGCCGACGAGGACCTCCGCGTCGTAGCGGTGCGCGAGCTCGACGTAGCGCTCGAGGTTCGCGAGCAGGGCCCAGTTGTGGTCCGCGGTCTTGCCGAACCCGATGCCCGGGTCGAGCCACAGCCGGTTCACCCCCGCCGCGCGGGCCCGTCGGGCCTCGCCCTCGAGGAAGGCGTAGACCTCCTCGACGACGTCGTCGTAGTGCGGGGCCGCCTGCATGGTCGCCGGCGTGCCCTGGGCGTGCATCGCGACGTACCCGACGCCCAGCTCGGCGGCGACGTCGAGCAGCGAGCTCGAGACGTCGTTGATGACGAGGGCACCCGCCGCGACCGCGGCGCGCGCGACCACCTCCTTGGTGGTGTCGACCGAGACCGGCCCGTAGGCCGCGAGCGCCTCGACGACCGGGACCACCCGGGCCAGCTCCTCGTCGGGCGAGACCGGGGTCGACCCCGGACGCGTCGACTCGCCGCCCACGTCCACGGCGTCACAGCCCAGTTCGAAGAAGCCGCGCCCGCGCTCGACGGCGTCGAGCGGGACCGCGGTGCGCGAGTCGGGAAAGAACGAGTCCGGCGTGACGTTGACGATGCCCAGGACGCCCGGCCCTAGTGCCACGTCGACCGCCGCTGGTGGATGTACTGCAGGGCCTCGGCGCGGTACGCCGGATCCTCGCGGAAGATGCCGCGCACGGCCGAGGTCACGGTGGTGATCCCCTGCTTCTTCACCCCGCGCATCGAGATGCAGAAGTGCTCGGCCTCGATCACGACGATCGAGCCGCGCGGCTCGAGCTCGCGCTCCATCGCCTCGACGATCTGGGTCGTCATTCGCTCTTGGACCTGGAGTCGGCGCGCGAACCCCTCGACGAGG